>ONPA01000083.1 GCA_900319575.1 uncultured Desulfovibrio sp.
ACACTGCGCTGACTTGGTTCCCTAAATTGCTGAACCGTATCAGAGCGTTGCCCCAAAACCTTGCACTTGGAATGAAAACTCACAGGATCCTCCCTGGCAGAGACAGAAACGGACGGCCGGACTTTGTGCCCGGCCGTCCGTGTGAGAGATAAAGAGTATTACTTTCCAAGCGCTGCTGCGCCGGCCTTCGCGACGTTGGTGTCTTCCTGAACTGAACCACCGCTGACGCCAATGGCGCCAATGATGACGCCGTTCCTGTCTCTTAAGAGCTCTCCGCCGCCGAAAATGGCCAGCCCGCCGTTGGTGGCTTCTATTCCGAAAAGTTCCTTGCCTGGCTGCGCCAGGGCGCCGAGCTCAGCGCTTGACATGTTGAAGCGCCGGGCCGTTACAGCCTTCTTCTGGGAAATGTCTATACTGCCCAGGAAGGCGCCGTCCATGCGGCAGAAGGCTTTGAGATTGCCCCCGGCGTCAACAACGGTGATGTTCATGGGAACGCCCTGCTTTTTCGCGAATTCCAGGGCTCCCTCAACGACCGTCCGGGCCTGTTCGAGTGTGATGTCGCCGGGCAGCTGGAGTTTGCTGGTGTCAACGGCTGCGCCGGCTGGAAGAACAAATACTGCCGAAAGAAGAAGGGACAGAAAGAGACTGCGCATATGCGTACTCCCGGTTAGAGTGTGGCCCTTCGGCCTGTTCAGGCCAGGTGTTGTTCTTTGCTTCCAGCGTATCTGATTTTCAATGATATAACAACGGAAATGACGCTATTTTTTGAGGAAAGTACTTCTTTTCTGATAAATTAGTGGCATGGCCTGCGCCACCGCATTTCCTGTCCAAAAGACGCGCAGCCAGCCGCTTCTCCGGTTCATTACTGGTCTTGCGGAGATGGCGCCCTGCGTAGCATAATAATCAGTCCGCCAATCCGGCGGGGATTTATCCCGGAGTTTTTTATGGGCGTGAAGGCCATTATCCTCTTTCTGCCACTTGCCGTACTGTGTGCCCTGTGCGGGGCTGTACAGGCCGAAGATTCTGCGCCGGTTCAGGACGAACCGGAACCTTATGACGAAAATCTGCTCCGCTCATCGTACTATGAGTGTATGGAGAAAGCCGGAGGTAAAACTCCGGAGGAAATGAAGTGCATCAGGCTGGAGACAGCCTATTGGGAAAAGCGCCTTGACGAAAATTTCAACCGGATTCTGAAAGAGACGGATGACAGGCACCGCAGTCATCTTCTGGACTGTCAGAATGCCTGGCAGGTCTACAGGGGCGCGCTTTCCCTCTATGCTTCTGACAACTACAGGCCGGACGATGCAGAGGAAGTTGGCGCTCTGGCTGCTCTGAAGGAGACAGCCAGACAGGCGCTTCTTCTTGAGAAGACGGATCCCCAGAAGACGGATGGCAGGTAGGGTGTGCGCGGCTTCAGTTTGTTGCACGGGCATTTCCATTAGTCTATAAACAGGGACTACGGCATACAGTCTGCCGGGCATTCTCCGAAAACGCACAACAACCGGGCTATATATGTTTGGCATAGGAAGTACGGAATTTATCGTCATTCTTCTCGTGGCGCTTCTGGTTCTCGGTCCCAAGAGTCTGGCCAAGATCAGCAGAACGGTGGGCAAGTACATGGGCGAATTCAGGCGCGTGTCTACTGAATTTCAGCGGACGCTCAATGTTGAAGCAGCCGAGGAAGAACGCAAGGAGGCCAAAGAGGCCGTGAAAAAGAAGGCTGAGGCGGCAAGGGCCGGACGGGAGCGCAGGCAGAAGGCCCTGAAGGGCTCCGGAGATACCGAAACTGCTTCCGTCTCCCCCTCCAGGCCGGTCCCGGAAAGCCGGCCTGAGTCTGAAAAGCCTGCTCCGGCCGCTGCTGAGGCCGTTGCTGCGGAAGGCCCTGTGGCTCCCAAAGGAAGCCCTCTTGAAGAAGCTCTGAAGAAAAGTGCGGCTGAGTCTGGCAGCGCCGTTTACTCCGGGGAGAACAAGGCATGACCGATTTTGAGAAAGAACGCACCGCCGCTGAAAAGCTGGCGGAAGCGAACCATACAGTCCCGGGACCGGCCGCCGTGTCCGGGAACATCACCTCCGCTGATTCCGAAACCTCCTCTGGGGAGGAAGGAACACCAGCGCCGGCAAATCCGGCGGACAGGACAGACGCTTCTGTGGAACAGGCCGCCTCCCAGACTGAAGAAGGGGCCTGCGTTCCCGCGACCTCTGAGTCCGGAGGCGGCAGCGGCAGCAAGCCTCCGTCAGATATTGCCGTCACCGGCGGCGCCGATCTTCCGGCTCCCGCTGCCAGGGACGGCGATGAGGACGGGGACGGGACAGAAGAGGAAGAAGACGGCGAAGACGGAGAGGGCGGCCGCATGTCCCTTATGGATCACCTGCGCGAACTGCGCCGCCGCCTCTGCTACTGCGTTGCCGCAGCTTTTGTGGGCTTCTGTGTCTGCATGTTTTTCGTTGAACCTATTTTCAACGTGCTGACGAAGCCGCTGATCGCCGCTTTGCCTCCTGGCAGCACGGCTATGTACACGACCCTGCCTGAAGCCTTTTTCACGCGTATGTACATCGCCTTTATGTCAGGCCTCTTTCTGGTGAGTCCTCTTATTTTCTACGAGATCTGGGCCTT
Organism: uncultured Desulfovibrio sp.; assembly: GCA_900319575.1. Classification (GTDB taxonomy): domain Bacteria; phylum Desulfobacterota; class Desulfovibrionia; order Desulfovibrionales; family Desulfovibrionaceae; genus Desulfovibrio. Next base: position 2,615 of record ONPA01000083.1, read on the forward strand.
CATTTCTCCCGGTCTGTATGAGGAGGAAAAGCGCTTCATTATACCTGTCGCCCTCATTTCAGCAGTGTTCTTCGTGGGCGGCGGCCTGTTCTGCTATTACATCGTCTTCCATTACGCGTTTCAGTTTTTCATGAGCTTCGCGACGGAACAGATCGTGGCCGCTCCAAAGATCAGCGACTATCTGGATTTCGTGATGAAGCTTCTGCTGGCTTTCGGACTCATTTTCGAAATGCCCATCTTCACCTTCTTCCTTTCACGCATGGGCGTGGTCACGGCCCCGCGCATGCGCAGAGCGCGCAGGTATGCCGTGCTGGTCATCTTCATCGTGGCAGCCATCCTGACGCCGCCGGATGTGGTTTCCCAGCTGCTTATGGCTGTTCCCATGCTGATTCTCTATGAAGTCAGCATTTTGGTCGCCGTTATCTTCGGTAAGAAGAAGCCTGTTCCTGAGGAGGGAGAGGAGGAAGAACCCGAAGACGGGGATGACGGGGAGGGGAGCCTGCGCAGTTCCCAGCCCGAAGATGATGAGGCGGCTTCCGGAAGAAAGGATGATTCTGAACCCGGCGGAACCGGTAAGAGTGCCGGCTCTGAAGAGAAGGGGGCTTCCGGAACAGCGGACGCCGCCAGGTCCGCCGGGCATGAAGGTGATTCTGCAAAGGGCGCATAGGCTTTCGCATCCAGCGCGGGATGATACCATAGCCACAATACTGACGGGGGCCTGGGGCCCCAGGGAAGGAGTTTCCGATATGGCGGCGAGAACAGCGAAGGCTGAGCGGACGAGCGCCGAGACGCAGATACGCCTCAGCCTCAATCTCGATGGAGAAGGGAAGGTGCATGTCGACACGGGCTTTGGCATGCTGGATCATATGCTGACCCTGACGTTTTTCTGGGCCCGCATGGATCTGGAGCTGAAATGCACCGGCGATATGCAGGTGGACGCGCATCACACAACGGAGGACTGCGCTCTGGTCCTCGGCGGGGCGATTCTGGAGGCTCTGGGGGACAGGGCCGGCATCGCCCGCGTGGGCTATGGCCGCGTTCCCATGGACGAGGCTCTCAGCGAGGTGACTCTGGATATCTCGGGCCGTCCCTGGCTGGAGTGGCATGGCGATGAATATCTTCCGCCTGTCATCGCCCGTGAGGAAAAGGATGTCTGGCGGGAATTTTACAAGGCGCTGGCTTCTGCAGCCAGAATGAACGTGCACGTAGCGTTTCTGTACGGAAAAAACGGCCATCATCTTCTCGAGAGCGCTGCCAAGGGGCTGGGACTGGCTCTGGCGGCGTCCGTGAAACGAGAGGGAACCCAGGTCCGCAGCACCAAGGGAGGTCTTGACTGATGAACAGGCGTCTTCTTCTTTTTGTGATCCTCTGTCTGACCGTTCTGGCGGCTGCCTGTCAGCGCGCCCCCCAGAAGACATCGGAGATTCCCAGAGTGCTGAGCCATCAGTATTCTGTGGCTGTTATGCCCTTTACCCAGCCCACTGACGCCTGCGAGCTCATTATGGGCCGTATCCCCGAGGGGCAGGGCTGCATTTCAGCGGGAGAAATGGGGCTTCTCGATGCCGATTTGAAGGAACTTCTTCTTTCAAAAAAGAACGCCCGCCCCTATACCTTTGAAGGCGCCGGCGTTGTTCCTGCGCCATCGTCCCTCAGGTTCCGCGCGGGATCACAGCCCCAGGCCCTGCCTGCCTGGGCCGAGCTGGCCCGCAGAACGGGCAAGGACTTTATCCTCGTGCCCCAGATCATCGACTGGCATGAGCGCGAGGGATCTCAGGCCGGAGTCACGAGGCCTGCTTCCGTGCACCTTGAATTCTTCCTTATCCGCAGTCAGTCCGGCACTGTGCAGAACCACGTGGTGTACGACGAGGAACAGGTGGGGCTGGTCAATAATCTGCTGACCGTCAATGATTTTGTTAAGCGCAAGGGTGCCTGGGTGACGGCCCGTTCCCTTGCCAGAGAAGGTATGGAGAAGATGGTGAAGGAGCTTGGTTTATGATTGTTCTGCCCGCAGTGGATATCAAGGATGGGCGCGCTGTGCGCCTGCGCCAGGGAAAGGCCAACGAAACGACGGTTTTCTCACCCGATCCCGTGGCAGCAGCCAGGGCCTGGGAACGTCAGGGAGCCAGATATCTGCACGTGGTTGATCTCGACGGCGCCTTCGACGGAGAGCCGAAGAGCCGGAACATTGTGAAGGATATCTGCTCCAGCCTCTCCATTCCCGTGGAACTTGGCGGAGGCATTCGCGACATCGCCACGGCCGGGGCCTACCTCGAGTGCGGCGTGACCCGCCTTATCATCGGAACCATGGCTCTCACGGATCTGCCTCTCTTCCGAAAGCTCTGCGATACGTTCCCCGGGCGCATTGGCGTCTCTCTTGATGCGAGTGGCGGCCGTCTGAAGACAAAGGGCTGGGTCGAGGATGACGGACGTACCGTGGACGATGTCCTCCCTGGCCTTCTGGACGCCGGTGCCTCGTTTATTGTTTATACAGACATCGAGCGCGACGGCATGCAGAGCGGCGTGAATGTCGGAGCCCTGACCCATGTTTCTGATATCTCGTCTGTACCCGTTGTGGCAGCCGGCGGTGTCGCCACGCTCGACGATATCAGGCGTCTCTATCCGCTGTCCGTGGAAGGCCGTCTTGAAGGGGCTATTTCCGGCCGCGCCCTGTACGAGAAAACGCTGGATCTCGCCGAGGCCAACGCCTGGCTTGATGCTCAGGAAAAAGCGTAAAAACAGTCTTCGTGTATGAGTGAGCTGCGGGGCCGGTTTTTCCGGCCCCTTTTGTTTGTCTGAAAACAGGGAGAGGAAGTCATGTTTGCGTATTTCTGGCCTCTGGTGCTGGTCGTCACGGCCAATGTCTTCTACAACATCTCGTCCCGTTCCGTGCCGAAGGCCTGCGACGCCTTCATGGCGCTCGTGTGCACCTACGCCACGGCTTTTATCTTTTCCCTGTTTGGATTTCTGGTGACTGGTGGTGCCAGAAATTTCCTTCCCGCGCTGAAACAGACGAACTGGGCCTGTTTTCTGCTGGGATTTTCCATGATCGGCCTTGAGGTCGGGATGATCTACATGTACCGCGCTGGATGGAAGATGAGTTCGGCCTGTCTGGCCGTCAACGCAGTGTCGGCCGCACTGCTAGTGCTGGTGGGATGCCTTTTCTTCGGAGAGCATCTGACGCTGCGTCAGATTGCCGGCATGGTGGTGACCATGGCCGGGCTGGCCATTATCGTGGGAGACCGTGCGTAGGCCTTTTCACACGCCGCTCAGCGGGCGAGTTCGCGCTCTGCGTCGCGTTCCTCCGCTCTGCGCTTCAGATCCTCTCGCTTGTCGTGGAGCTTTTTGCCCCGTCCGAGAGCGATTTCCAGTTTGACTTTGCCGTGGTGGAAATAGAGCTTCGTGGGAACCACGGTCAGTCCCTGCTGGGCGACCACGCCGGCGAGGTGATTTATCTCGCGGATATGAAGGAGCAGTTTGCGGTTCCGGTCAGGATCCTGGGGCGCGTAGCCGGCGTTTTCGTAGGGAGCTATGTGCAGGGAAACGACAAAGGCCTCTCCCCCGCGGAAGTCCACGTAGGAGTCCTGAAAATTGACGCGGCCGAGGCGTATGCTTTTGATCTCAGGGCCGGTAAGACTGATGCCGGCTTCGAGAAAGTCGGACAGCTCGTAGAGATGGCGGGCCTTTTTGTTGACAGCGACCACGCCGGGCTGTTTCTTTTTGTCTGTGCTCATGATGTCTGGGCCGCAGGCCGGAATGGGCCGGCGGCGTCCTCCGTTGTGCTGGAATATGTACTGCTACTGCTGCATCTGCTTCATGACCGTGGACATCTGGAAGGACAGTTCGCGGCCCAGGGTCTTCTGCAGCATTTCGTTGACCATGTGTTTGCAGGCGGGGATGTCCGTGCTCATGAGGACCTGTTCGGCCAGTTCCGTGCAGGCCTGCGCGTTGAGCCTGCGGATGAGGTGTTTGATGCCGGGCAGAAACGGCGGCGAGGCTGAGAGTTCATCGATACCCATACCGAGCATGAGCACGACGCCATACGGATCAGCGGAAAGTTCGCCGCAGGCGCCGACCTTGATGCCTTCCCTGTGACCGGCATCAATGATGCGCTTCAGGGAACGGATGATGGCCGGGTGCATGGCCTCGTTGAGATAGGCCACGTGGCGGTTGTTGCGGTCGATGGCCATGAGGTAGTGGATGAGGTCGTTCGTGCCAATGCTGAAAAAGTCGCACTCCCTTGCGAGAGCGTCGGCGATGAGGGAGGCGGCCGGGGTTTCCACCATAACGCCGAGGGGAACGTCTGAAGCGTGCGGTATCATCTTGGCTTTCAGTTCCTGGGCCACTTCCTGGAGAATGAGCCGGACGGACCGCACTTCCTCAACCATGGTCACAAGAGGCAGGAGAATGCTGATTTTTCCGTGTACACCGGCCCTGAGCAGGGCGCGAAGCTGGCTGCGCAGAATATCCTGACGTCTCAGTGTGAAGCGTACTCCCCTGAGCCCCAGAGCGGGGTTCGCCTCGTGCAGGGCCTGCTGGGCTTTGAGGATCTTGTCTGCGCCGCAGTCCAGAGTGCGGATGATGGTCCGTCCCGGGGAATCGCGCACGACTTTGGTGTATTCGAGATAGAGCTGTTCCTCGTCGGGCAGTTCCTGTCCCATAAAGGAAAATTCGGTGCGGTAGAGGCCGATGCCGTCAGCTCCGAACTGGCTGAGTTCGGCCGCTTCCTCTGGCCGTTCGATATTGGCCTTGACACTGACCTTGAGGCCGTCTTCCGTGTCAGCGGGCCAAAGGGCCAGGCCACGGACATTGCTTTCCCATGCGAAATATTCGTGGCAGCGGCGGGAATACTCAGAGGTATCCCTGTCGCTCGGCTGGATAAGGACATTGCCTCCGAGCCCGTCGATGATGACAGGATCGCCTTCGCGGGCGGAGTCCTGCAGCCCCGTAACACAGACCAGGGCAGGGATGTGAAGGCCGCGGGAAAGTATGGCCGTGTGTGAGGTCGGCCCGCCTTCCTGCGTCAGGATGCCGCGGACGCGTTTGAGGTCGAGTTCCATGACATCGGCCGGGGAAATGTCCTCGGCCGCGAGAATGATGTCCTGAGCGCTGGTGCCGATGGAGCTTCCTCCGCTGAGCCGGTCTCTGATGCGCAGGCCGACGACGCGGATATCCTGGGCTCTGTCACGGAGATACGGGTCGTCCATGCCGTGGAAGAGGTCGCAGAGCTGGTCGATGGTCTTCTGCAGGGCCCAGGCCGCGCAGATTTTTTCCTGGGCTATGCGCTTGGCAGCGGCCTCTTCGAGCTTTGGATCCCCGGTCATCTCAATCTGGGCTTCGATGACCTCACGGTATTCCCTGAGGTCGGCGGGGACCTTGCTCAGGGCCCTGCCGAGATCCTGCCGCACGGCCTCCACGGCTTTATGCAGGAGTTCCTGCTCGCAGGCGACTTCCGATTCGGGCACGTAGTGCCTGTCCAGAAATCGTTCCGTATGAAGAAAGTGGAGGGTTCCCAGGGCTATGCCCGGGGAAACGGGAGTACCGTAGAGGTGTGCGCGGGGCATGGGTTCAGTCTCCAGGTGTTTCCAGTAAGGAGGCGGCCGCGGTTACGGCCTCACGGGCATCAGGCCCCGTGGCGAAAACTGTAAATTCGCCTTCTGCGGGCAGGGCAAGCGACAGGATGTCCAGCATGCTCTTGCAGTCCGCCTCGCCGGCATCCGTCACGAGTCTGATGGTCGATCTGTAGCGCTGGGCTTCCTTGGCGAGCCTGGCGGCCGGGCGGGCATGCAGTCCGTTGCGGAGCCGGAGCTTGCCCTGGACGCTGACACCGTTTGGGGTCTTTTGCAGTTCCTCCTGAGCCATGTGGAAAATCCTCTTTATCATTACGCCGCGTGCGTGGCGGCGGCAGTGAGAGTGAAAAGCCGCGGCCTCAGCCGTTCAGGCCGCCCTGGCTTATCAGAAAGAGCAGGCCGAGAGCGAGTGTCCAGATAATGAGCCGCGGGACGTGCAGCCGTCCCACGACCAGGGCTGCCAGGGGGACAAAGGCCACAGTGGCTGCCTGTGTGGGCAGAGACCAGCCGGAGAGGCCGGCATCCAGCATTATCCAGAGCGTGAGGCAGATGAGCAGCGCATTGCAGATTTTCGTGCGCTCGACCCACGTGGGCACGTCCACGCTGCGGATCCAGCGCAGAGCGGCTATACCATGGGTGAGGCAGAAGAAGAAAGAAACGACACGGAAAATCTGAAGGATGCTGAGAAGGATGAGTGTGAAGATGGCTGCCGGCCAGATATTGCCCTCGAGGAGAAGGCAAACGCAGGTGAGAGCCCAGAAAGTGCGCATGGATCCGCTGAAGAAGGCGTCCCCGAGCGCAGAAAGCGTTGTCGCCAGCGTTGTGCGCAGGGAGGTGAGGACAGAGGCGGGAAGAACCCCGCCCGCGATCTGTTCTTCCATGGAGAGCAGCAGGCCCGTGTAGGCCGGCAGCATGAACACGTGCGTATTGCTGTGGCCGGCATAACGCGCAAAGGCCTGCCCGAGCGTCACGGGATCCGTGTAGAGGCAGCGAAGGGCCGGAGCCAGGACGTAGCTGAGTCCGATCTGCTGCATGCCGCGTGCGGTCATGGCGGCGTTGACGAACGCCGTTCGCGCGAGGCATTTCAGCGCGGCACGCTTTGTAAGCGGCATGGACTACCTCCTGGTTGATGGCGCGTCTCAGTCCCGGCTTTTCTGGGCCAGGGCATAGATATCGCTTGCGCTCCACCCCGTCACCCGGGCCTGGACGCGGCGGGCGACGGCTTTGGGCTTGCCGCCGGATGCGCTTTCCTCGGCGAGGATACGGGAGACTTCTTCCTCTCCGGTTCTGATTTCTTCACGGGGAGGACCGATGAGTACGGTCAGTTCCCCGAGCAGGGACTGGGGCCATTCTGACCTGTCTTCCAGATGAAAAAGAATAAATTCCTCATGGGTTTTGGTCAATTCCCTGCAGACCGCACACTCCCGCGCCCCGAGGAGAGACGCTGCTGTTTCCAGCGTGTCGTTCAGTCTGTCCTTGCGTTCAAAGAAGACCAGGGTTCCCGGCACCGGAGCGAAGGCTGAAAAGAGTTTTTTCCGGCCCGCCCTGTCCCTGGGCATAAATCCGAGGAACGTGTATGGCAGCGGAGGGATGCCGGCTGCTGAAAGAGCCGTGACCGGAGCTGAAGGACCTGGTACGGGATGAACGGAGAAGCCTTTTTCCCGGGCTGCCCTGGCGAGCCGGTAACCGGGATCCGCAATGACGGGCGTGCCCGCGTCGGAGATAAGTGCCAGGTTCTCGCCTCTGGCCAGGCGTTCGAGCATCTCCGGTTCCTTCTCCTGTTCATTATGATCGTGGAAGCTCGTGATGCGGCGTACGCGCACCCCGAGTTCCCGGCAGAGCTGCAGTGAGCGGCGTGTGTCCTCTGCCAGCACGAGATCCGCGGATTCGAGAACCTGCCTGGCTCTGGGCGACATGTCCAGGACGTTGCCAATGGGGGTAGCCACCATGAAGAGACTTCCAGGCCCGCCGGGCGCGTTCTGCGGTCCCTGCTCCAGGAGCGGTGCAGTGACCTCCGGACTTTCCCCGTCATCGGCAGGGTGGGCTGTTTCCGTAGCTATGTTATCCATTGTTTACTCCTCGGAAGAAAGAGGAAGGGGAACATCCGGGGCTGACGCCGCTGTCTGTGCGGCCGGAAGAACGCCCCGGAAAGTCATCCTGTGAAGGGGACAGGGCCCGAGTTTCTGCAGAGCCTCAAGATGGGCCCTGGTGCCGTACCCCTTGTGGATTTCGAATCCGTAACCGGGGTAGACGCGGGCAAAGGCTGTCATGAGTCTGTCTCTCCAGGTCTTGGCCAGTACTGAAGCAGCGGAGATGGCCGTAATCAGGCTGTCGCCCCTGACAACGCTCTTCTGCCGGGGAAGAGCCGGTTTGTCGGTGCGGCGGCCGAGAGCTTCAGCCAGAACGTCTTCGGGGATGGTTCTGTTGCCGTCGATGAGCAGGAGAGAGGGAAAGGACGGCTGCGGCCTTCTGTCCCCTGCGCGTCTGCGGAGGCTGGCTGCCGCCAGGGCCATGGCTTCGAGAGATGCCTGCAGGATATTTATCCTGTCGATGCGCCGCGGCCAGACGGCGCCTATGCCCCAGGCCAGGGATCTCTCGCGGATAAGAGGCGCGAAACGCTCCCGTTCGGCTGCTGTCAGTTTTTTTGAATCCGTGAGCCCGTCCAGGCTGAAGCCGTCGGGGAGGATTACGGCAGCGGCGGCCACTGGGCCGGCAAGGCACCCCCGTCCTGCCTCGTCAAGGCCGGCCATGCCGGGGCCGGCGAGGGGCAGAGCCGCAGGGGAGAGGCCAGGGAGCATGCCCTGCGAGAGTCTGTGTCGTCCTCTGCTTTGTGTTTTCTGTCTCATGAAGGAAGGGACCACGCCGGAAGGAAGTCAGAAAAAAAGCCAGCCCCGGAAACCCGAAGCTGGCCAGAAGTCAGAAAAACGAAGACGATTAGAAGTTGCCGCGGGGCTTGATGCGGGCGGCCTTGCCCTTCAGGTCGCGGAGATAGTAGAGGCGGCTGCGGCGCACGCTGCCCCTGGTCACCACATCCACATGGTCAATGAAGGGGGAGTTGATGGGGAAGATACGCTCCACGCCAACGCCTTCGGAAACCTTGCGGACGGTGAAGGTGCCGCCCGTGGTGCCGCGGTGCATGCGGATGACGCTGCCCTGGAAGACCTGGATACGCTGCTTTTCGCCTTCGACAATACGCATGTGAACTTTCACGGTGTCACCGGGACGGAAGACCGGGATATCCATGCGCATATTTTCACGTTCAATCTGATTGATGATGTCCATCGTAAAAAACTCCTATACCTGGCGTGTCTCGCCTTGATATTTCCGTTGACTGCCCGGCGGAATGTCCGGGTCGGCGCGGGAAGTGCCGCTCCTTCTCTGTGCCCTGGACCGCAGAAACCGCCGTTCAGTCCCGGGGGACTGACGCCCTGAAATTTCTGAAGGATCTCTCCGCCTTCGGAGCGAACCGCTGGCGGGAAGGAGGAGAGCGCGTGCCATGTGTGAATGGCAATACACGTTAAGGTCGAGACATATAACCGGAAAACAACGCTTTGTCAAAGTTCCTGACATAAAAAAATTGCCCCGGGCGCACCCCTTATCCCGCATTTCCGGCTCCGTGTCATCTTTACCCTGAAGAAAATTACGGCATACTATTTTTTCTTTAATGAAAAATAAAAACTGAGAGGCGGCGGAACTTTGTGCAGATAAGGCAGAACAGACCCGGCAAACAGGGGCTTTTCCTGGGCCTGTAAATAAAAAACGAAGAAAAATTGAGAAAATCGGAGTAAATTTTGCTTGTATTCGATGAAAAGGAGTTTTCAGACGTGTGTCAGTAAAATGACGAATCCACGTAAGTTAAGGAACTGACGTGAGAAAAATTTTCTGTGAAAAATATTGACACAAGATAAAATTAATAAAAACAAATGGTTGTTAAAAACACCCTCCCCCGGAGCGTTTCGCGGCGATAAAAGGCGATTCTGGTGCATATTCAGATTTGCAGGCAGTCAGGCGTCAGGGTAGTGAAGGGCCATGGCAGATTATTGGCGAAAAATTCTGGAAAAATTAGAGAAAATGCTGGATTCATCCGACTTCAGAGTCTGGATTGAACCCTTAACAGCGGAAATTGCGGGACATTCCCTCGTTCTGAGCATGCCCGGGGCAAGTTCGTATTACCTCGGCAGACTGAAAAAGAGGTTTGAACCGGTCATCCGCACAGCTGCCGCTGAAGCATTTTCCTGCAGCAGGGATGACGTCGAGCTGACGTTCAAGTCAGTCGCGGCGTCACGGGATTCTGTTTCTGTAAAAAAGATCTCCGTTGCTGTCAGAAAGTCCGAAAAAGCCTCTTCTCCGGCAGAAGATCCTGTCCGGCCGCGCATTGTCGCGCCGGGTCTTCTTCCCCAGGCTCCCCTGAACAGGCCTGTGACAGGCTCCGGGCAGGCTTTGGCACAGAAGATCAGCCGCTTTTCCTTCGAGAATTTCGTGGTGGGGCCGACCAACAAGATGGCGTTCGCCGCGGCCGAGGACGTCTGCCGCGCAGGCGGCTGCGTTGATACCCTTTTTCTGAGCTCTGGTTCCGGCCTCGGCAAGACGCACATTGCGCAGTCCGTGGCCCAGCGTCTGCTCCGGGAGCGGGGTGATCAGGCCCGGGTTGCTTATCTTACAGCCGAGGATTTTTACTCGAGGTTCCGCAGCGGTATCCGTTCGAACACACTCGATGTTTTTACGGATCAGATCCGCGGTCTTGATTTTCTGCTCCTTGACGATGTGCAGTTCCTGCACAACAAGATCAAAACCCAGGAATACCTGGAATCTCTCGTCAAATACCTGCAGAACCGCGGCAGCAAGGTCGTTTTTACAAGTCAGTTCCAGCCCCGGGAGCTCAAAGCTGTAGATCCACAGCTCATTTCCCTGATCTGCTCGGGCATACGGGCCGACATGGGGCTTCCGACGTTCGAGATGCGCCGGGAAATCCTGCAGCGCAAGGCCAGCGTGCACCAGGTCGTCCTGCCTGATGAGGTGACCAACCTCATCGCTTCCAACATTACCGGTGATATCCGCGAGCTTGAGTCCTGCCTGCAGACGCTGCTTCTCAAGATGCGCGTCTTCAAATCCCCTCTCACGCCCGAGATGGCTCTGGAAGTGCTCGCTCAGTTCGGCCCCCAGGCTTCGGCCGGAGTGGAGCCTTCCTTCGAAGACATCATGCATTACGTGTCCGAGGGCTTCGGTCTTACCGAGGAGCAGATTTGTTCCCGCCTGCGCCGCCGCGAAATCGTCGTTGCGCGCAATACGCTTTTCTATCTCGTACGCAAGCACACGCATCTGACGCTTCAGGAAATTGGCTCCCGCGTCAATAAGAGGCATTCTACGGTCATCAAGGGCATTTCTGCCGTGGAGCATGAAATCTCCAGTGCGTCGCCCTCGGGCCGTCAGATTTCCCGTGTTATCAGCCTCATCGAGCGCAATACGGGTATTGCAGCTTCAGCCTTGTAGGGCCGGAAGGGTTTGCGCGTCCCGCGCCCCGGCCCTCATCGCCCGCGGAAATCAGTTTCTGCAGGAAAACGAAAAAAGCCCGTTACGGCGTATGCCGGAACGGGCTTTCTGCTTGTATGACCCAGTGTGTGCGCCTCATGCCGGGGAAAATGGATTTCCCGCATGTAAGGCTGGTACCGGAAGTGGGACTTGAACCCACAAGGTGTTGCCACCGGAGGATTTTGAGTCCTCTGCGTCTACCATTCCACCATTCCGGCCCGTCTGTGACACTACAGATTCAGATTCCTTTCGTCAAGAAAGAGCCTTTTTCTAGTCGTGCACCTTGATGCCGTGCAGCATCCTGATGAAGGCGGGATCGTTATGATCCACGATTTCACTGTGACCGATATCCAAGCGGGAGATGGCCTTCATGTCTTCATCGCTCAGCGTGAAGTCCCAGATATCGAGGTTCTGTTCCATGCGCTCCCTGTGCGTGGATTTGGGAATGATCACGACGCCGCGCTGCACATTCCAGCGCAGCGCGACCTGGGCCGCGCTTTTGCCGTATTTTTTGCCAATGCCCGTCAGCACGGGATCTGTGAAGATGCCGTGTTTGCCTTCGGCGAAGGGGCCCCAGGCTTCCGGACGCACTCCGTATTCCTGCATGAGTCCGAGAGCTTTGGACTGCTGGAAGAAGGGATGCAGTTCAACCTGGTTGACAGCAGGAATGATCTCCACGGTCTCGCAGAGGTCAGCGAGACGGTGCGGATAAAAGTTGCACACGCCGATAGCGCGGACCGTGCCTGCCTTGTAGGCCTCTTCCATGGCGCGCCAGGCACCTACGTAATCACCCAGAGGCTGGTGGATGAGGTAGAGATCGAGATAGTCGAGTCCCAGTTTTTTCATGGAGGTGCGCAGGGCCTTCCTGGCTCCTTCGTAGCTGGCGTCCTGCACCCAGAGCTTGGTGGTGATGAAGAGATCCTCCCGGGCCACGCCGCACTTCTTCAGGGCAGAACCCACGGCTTCTTCGTTGAAATAGGCGGCAGCTGTGTCGATGAGGCGGTAGCCGCTCGCGATGGCGTCCAGAACGGCCTGCTCACACTGCCTGCTGTCAGGGACCTGAAACACCCCGAATCCTTCCATGGGCATCTTCACGCCGTTATTCAGCACTGCATATTCCATGATTTTCTCTCCTTGGCATAAATCCTATGCCGGGGTAAAATTCTTTTACAAAAATGCTTTTAGAGAGATTTCAGATAAATATACAGTACTCTTTTAGCATACAGCTATACCCTGTATGCATAGCGGAAGGAGAAGAGGATGGTCACACTGACGCAGCTCGAGGAACTGCTCCATTTCGCCGAATGCGGCACACTTTCGGGAGCAGCTGAAAAGTGCCATATCTCGCAGCCCGCCCTGAGCCGCTCTATGCAGAAGCTGGAGGATGACTTCGGCGTCCCCCTTTTCAACAGGGGGAAGAACAGGACGGCGCTCAACGCGTGCGGCCGTCTGGCCGCTGAAGGCGCGCGCCGCATTATTTCAGGTGTGCAGGGCGTCCTTGAGAATGTGCGCGCCCTCGACAGGCGTCTGCGCACCATAAGCGTCGGTTCCTGTGCGCCGGCTCCTCTCTGGGATATCGTACCGCTTCTGGCTGCTCTTTACCGGGACAGAACCATTTCCACGGAACTCCGGGAGGACCATGAGCTCATCAGTGGACTGGCGACAGAAAACTACCGCCTTGCCGTCCTCACGGAGCCCGTTCGCGGGCATGGGCTTGTCTCCCGGAAATACGGGGAAGAACATCTTATGTTCTCGCTGCCTGCCGGTCATCCCCTGGCCGGCAGGAAAAGCCTGCGTTTCAGCGATCTCAACGGTGCGGCCATACCTCTCCGCCCGGGCATCGGCTTCTGGGAAGAGATCCCCCGGAAGAAAATGCCGGATTCGCATTTTTTCGTGCAGGAGCGCTCTTCTTCTTTCGAGGAGCTTGTGCACGCCTACGCCATGCCCTGCTTCTCCAGCGATCTGGCGCGAAGGGGCAGGGAGCTGGAACCTGACCGCGTGACAATTCCCATCGACGATCCGGAGGCATCCGTAGAGTACTTCCTTGCCTGGCGCAGGCAGGACGAGGACTTCCTCAGGCCTTTTCTCGATGCTGTGCTGAGGGAAGCCCCCCGCGGAAAATAACCGGGATTCTTTTGCATGAAAAAATCCGGTTCACTCTTCTCTGGTTTTCCCGGAATTTTTCAGACGGGCGGCGGCGAGCTCCTCTGCCGCTTCCTGTGCCCTCCGTATGGCCTGCCCGAGGTCTGCGAAGCTTCCTCCGGCCTGGGCCCTGGCGACTTCCTCTTCAACGAATTTCCTCGTCAGTTCCCTGATCTCGTCCTGCATATCCTCTGAATTTGCTGTTTCTTCAGTCATGGCTTCCACCTCCTGAAAGATCATATATTTTTTCTACTCTAGCACCGGGAGGAATTTCCCGCCACCATTCTGCCGGCTTTTCTCCCTTTGTGTTGACTCATTTTCCCGTTGCGGCAATATAAGAAAACAAAAATCTCGGCGCGGGGGACTGATGACATGAAACTGACAGAAGAAGAACTGCGTGGTGTGTGCATGGCCGCTCTGACTGCCGCAGGAGCAGACGAGAGTACGGCGCGGAGCGTGGTGTCCCCGCTCCTGACCGCTGAGCTCGACGGACTGACGGCGCACGGGATTTCGAGGATTCCTTTTTTCGTTGATCAGGTGAAAGAAGAAAAAATCCGCGTGGATGCCAAACCGAAGATCGTGCAGAAGGCTCCTTCCATTGTCATGGTTGACGCGGACAGGGGCTTTGCGTTTCCCGCCATTGACATGGCCCTGGACGCGCTCGTGCCGCTGAGCAGGAAACAGGGCCTCGCCATGGCAGGTGTGAGCCATTCCCACCACTGCGGGGCCCTGGGCGTTTTTTCCGAACGTCTTGCCAGAGAGGGGCTGGTGTCCATTATTATGTCCAATTCCCCTGCCTCCATGGCTCCATGGGGAGGAAACAGGCCGACTTTCGGCACAAACCCCATAGCCTTCGGCTGCCCTGGCTACCCCGATCCCATTATCATCGACATGTCCCTTTCCAGGGTTAACCGGGCAGAACTGGTCATGGCCCATCAGCAGGGCACCAAAATACCGGCCGGATGGGCTCTTGATCGCGATGGCCAGCCGACAATGGATCCCATGGAAGCCCTTGAAGGCACCATACTTCCGGCTGGAGGCGTTAAAGGGGCTGCTCTTGCCATGATGGTGGAAATTCTGACAGGCTGCCTGAATGGTGCAAACTGCGGCTATGAAGCGGCCCCCTTCATGGCCGACGATCATCTGCCTCCGGATCTCGGGCAGACATTTATGGCTATTGACCCGGAAAAGTGCAGCGGGTCATTCCTTGCCAAAGTGGGCTCGCTGGCCGGAGTCATTTCCTCGCAGGATGGCGCGCGCATCCCGGGCGAGCGTCGTTTCCAGCAGAGGCGCAGAAACCTCAGGGAAGGCATTTTCATCCCCGATGATCTCTTCCGCGAGCTGGTGGATCTGGCACGCCAGGGACGTCAGATCTGAGCGCGGTGACGTGCCAGCGCGGAGCTGGCCGGAAAACAGAAAGGGGGTGCCTGCCGTTATAACGGAAAGCACCCCCTGTTTCGTTTCAGGCAGGGAAGGATTAGCGGGTGAACTTGCGGAACTTGGGCCTGTGGGGCTGTTCGGCTTCCTTTCCGAGGCGCTTTCTGCGATCGGCTTCGTATTCGCTGTAGTTGCCCTCGAAAAAGTCCACCTGACCGTCATCCTCGAAAGCCAGAATATGCGTCGCTATGCGGTCGAGGAACCAGCGGTCGTGGCTGACAACGAGCACACATCCCGCGAAGTTTTCCAGAGCGTCCTCAAGGGCGCGCATGGTGTTCACGTCGATATCGTTGGTGGGTTCGTCCAGAAGGAGAACGTTGGCTCCGGATTTCAGCATACACGCGAGGTGGAGCCTGTTGCGTTCACCGCCCGAAAGGACGTCCACCTTCTTCTGCTGATCCTGGCCATTGAAATTGAAACGCGTGCAGTAGGCCCGGGCGTTCACCTCGATGCCGCCGAGATCAATGGTGTCACGGCCTTCGCTGATAATTTCGTAAACCGTTTTTCCGGAGGTGAGGGAGGCGCGCATCTGATCCACGTAGGCGAATTTGACGCTGTCTCCGACGGTCACGGTGCCGGAGTCCGGCTTTTCCTCGCCGACGATCATTTTGAAAAGCGTGGTTTTGCCAGCGCCGTTGGGGCCGATAATGCCCACGATGGCGCCTGCGGGAATAACTGCATTCACGTTTTCCATGAGCAGCCTGTCCCCCATGCCTTTGGTCACGTGATCAAGAGTGATGACGCTCTTGCCAAGCCGCGGTCCCGGGGGAATATAAATCTGCAGATCCTTGGCCCGGCGGGCACTCTCATGGGAGAGCATGGCTTCATAGGCGTTGATGCGGGCCTTGCTCTTGGCGTGGCGGCCTTTGGGAGACATGTGGATCCACTCGAGCTCGCGGGCCAGTGTCTTCTGGCGTTCCGTCTCAGCGCGTTCCTCCAGGGCGAGGCGCTTTTGTTTCTGTTCGAGCCAGGAGGAGTAATTCCCTTTCCACGGAATACCCCTGCCGTTGTCCAGTTCCAGGATCCAGCCGGCGACGTTATCCAGAAAATACCGGTCGTGGGTGACGGCGATGACTGTGCCGGGGAAAGTGTGCAGGTAGTCTTCGAGCCACTGCACGGACTCGGCGTCCAGGTGGTTGGTGGGTTCGTCCAGGAGGAGAATATCAGGCGACTGCAACAGGAGCCGGCAGAGAGCCACGCGGCGGCGTTCGCCGCCGGAAACCTGAGATACAGGCATATCCGGAGGCGGGCAGCGCAGGGCGTCCATGGCCATATCGATGCGGGAGTCCAGGTCCCAGAGATTCTGGGCGTCCATTTCTTCCTGAACTTTGGACTGACGCTCGATGAGGGCGTTCATGGCCTCATCGTCCATGGGCTCGGAGAATTTTTCGTTGATTTCCTCGTATTCCCTGACTATGGCCTTCAGCCCTGCGACCCCGTCCTCGACAACTTCGCGCACGGTGCGCTCTTCATGGGCAAGGGGTTCCTGTTCGAGATAGCCGATGGTGTAGCCCGGGGCCAGCACCGTCTTGCCTTCGAAGGCCGTGTCCACGCCGGCGAGGATCTTGAGCAGTGTGGATTTTCCTGCGCCGTTGAGGCCGAGGACGCCGATTTTGGCGGAATAAAAATAGGAAAGGGAAATGTCCTTGAGAACTTCTTTCTGACCATGACGTTTGGAAACGCGGATCATGGAGTAGATGATTTTATCCGGTTCGTTTTTCAAATGGACCTCGTTTGTCGGTTCAGCTGTTTGCGATCCTGTTGGAATCAGGGGAAGTCTACACATGAAGCCGGGGCGCTTCAAGGTCAAAAAAAGAGCCCCGCAGCTTGCTCCTGCAGGGCTCCTGAAACGTTATGCCGGGATGTGGGATTAGAAGCCCCAGCGGAGACCGAGCATGATTTCGTGGTTGTAGGGGCGGATGCCAACGGACTGGCTTTCACCGCCGTAGTTGGAGGAGACTTCGGTGTAGCCGAGGTCGACATAGCGGTACTGGGCGTCAATGGAAACCTGATCGTTCACAGCGAAAGCGACACCGCCGCCGACGTTCCATGCGAAGTTTGTCCTGCGTTCATCCTGGCTGCCAAGATTCCTGCCGAGATCGTCGTGCGTGTCGACACCGAAGTAGTTGAAGGCGAAGCCGAGGCCGGCGCCCACGTAAGGCGTGAAGGCGGATTCATTGTGGAAGTCATAGTACACGTTGCCGAACAGCGTGGTGGCATTGAAGGTTTCCTTGGCGGAACCGTTGTGGCCGTTCCATTCCTTCTCGCTGTTGCCGCGGAGAGCGCCTTCGAGTTCGATACGCAGGGGGAGCATGTTCTGGGGCCAGAAGTCATAGCCGACGGCGAAAGCTCCGCCAAGCGTGAACTGATTGTATTTGTCGATGCCGAATCCGCTCATGCCGGAACGCTCAACAGTTCCGGTATTCTGAAAAGCCATCATGAATTTGGGTGCCAGGTACATGCCGTTCCCGGCGGAAGCGATATTCGGAAAAGCGAGGGCGCACACAAGCGCAAATGCAACAAAAAAGCGTTTCATATTTCCTCCAGAAAAATTTGCCTGTGCCCGGCAGGCTTTTGACAAAGATTGCCTATGAGTGTTCGAATGTCAAGAAAATTTAAAGTAAAGCTGAAATATTTGCTTTCGTTTCCATTCATAGAAAAAATCTAGAAAAATTTTAAAAATATAATATTCGAAATTACAACGAATA
>ONPA01000061.1 GCA_900319575.1 uncultured Desulfovibrio sp.
GTAGAATAATCTATCCATGAAGAATGTCAACAAAACAGCTCACTTTTCCGGTGCTGTCCAGAACCACGTGAGCTCATGTTTGTTGCATGAGAGGTGGCCGAGCCAGGAACCTGGGATGGCAGCGAAGGATCTTGCCGTCTCGTGATCTGTCTCAGCCTGGAACTTGAGCGTGCACAGGGCGTGAGTCATGGCCTTTTTGTCGATCCACTGCCTGACGAGCGTCAGCAGGCGGGACGGGTAGCAGATCATATCGGAAAAAAGCCAGTCGACTGAGCCGGCAACAGACGGATCCAGGCCAAACCCACTCCCCAGACAGTGATTAACGGTCGGCATTCCAGCCACAGTATTGGCGAGCGGAGCCTTGTCGATACTGAACACGCGGCAGCCCATGCCTCCGAGGACCCAGGACCAGCTGCCAGGAGCGGCGCCGAGATCCAGGCACAGATCTCCAGGACGCGGCTTCTGACCGAGGATGGTAAAGCTCTCCCACAGTTTAAGGTAGGCGCGTCCGGGCGGCCCCACCTTATCTTCGACGAATGGAACCTCGCCGTCAGGGAAGGGAGAGGTAGTGACGGGCGAGGCCAAAAGCAGATCTTTGGTCCAGAGTGTAAAGGCGCCGAGCGGTGCTGTGGGCGCGGGGTCGCCGAAGGTCAGCGGCCGGCAGGACACATGAGGAAGCTCCTCTCCGATGAGCGCCATTCTGCGGTTGCACCCGTCCTGATCGTGGCTGTGGGTGCGCCAGTTGCGCTGGATATCGCGCAGTTTGCGCGCGGCGTCTCGGATGGACGTGACCGGGATCCAGCGGGGGGCGAGCCAGACGTTCTGAGCCCAGTGGGCTTTTTCCTGACCGCGCGTGAGCACAAGCCGCCCCATGACGGTGATAGTTCTGTCGCCGAGTTCTTCGAGGAGGGGCGTGAGGAAGCCGCGGGGGGCCACCTGTACCGTGAAACCGTCCTGGGGCAGGGCCGCGGGATCAAGGTTCCAGGAACCTTGGGCGGGTTCATCGGGCATGAAGCCCCGGTTCCGGCGTCCGTGCCCGAGACCACGGAGGACGGGCTTCTTTTTTCCCCCGCGGGCCGGGCCGGCAGTGCGGGGCAGGGAAGGAGCTTCCCGGAAAGCGCGGCGCGCAGGCGAAAGGGGAGAAGGATGATCCTGGCGGGCCATCAGCGCTGATCCACCACGCGCTTGGACTTGCTGAAGGTTCTGGGCAGCTTGCCGGGATCTGTGACAGCGATGTCGACTCTGGCGAAGAGAGCCTTGTGAAGTTCATCAGAGAGTCTGTCCTTAAGGCCCTCGTCGATGCCGCTCGTGTAGCCTTTCTCGCGTTCAACGGTGAGGAGCATGTGATCCTTGGATTCCTCGTCGCGGGTGAGCTGGATCTGGTATTCGCCGCCGAGTTCCTCGTAGTGGCTGATGACGTCCATGATCTGGCCGGGGTAGATATTGACGCCCCTGAAGATAATCATGTCATCGGAGCGGCCGAGGATGGTGCTGTGGCGGGGGAAATTCAGGCCGCAGTCGCATTTTCCGGGGACGATGCTGGCGAGGTCGTGGGTCCGGTAGCGGACGAGCGGGACAGCTTCCTTGCAGAGGGTGGTGACGACCATTTCGCCGACCTCGCCGTCAGGGAGGCGTTTCAGGGTTTTGGGATCACAGACTTCGATAATGAAGCGGTCGGCCCAGTAATGCAGGCCGTTATGGCATTCGCAGTCGATGGCGGTGCCGGGGCCGTACATTTCGGTCATGCCGCCGATATCGTAGCTGGCTTCCAGCCCGAGCTTGGATTCAATGGCGAGACGCATTTTTTCGCTGCGGGCTTCGGAGCCGCAGATGACCTTGCGCAATTTGATTTTGTCCCGGATGCCGGCGCGGTCCACTTCCTCGGCCATAAGGAGAGCCATGGAAGCGGTGGCACAGAAGCAGGTGGCGCCCATGTCCTGGAGGAGCTGCAGATGGATCTGCAGGTTGCCGGGACCGACAGGGATAGTCATGGCCCCGAACTTTTCGCAGCCGCCCTGGAATCCTGCGCCGGCGGTCCACAGACCGTAGCCCACGGCCATCTGGACCCTGTCCTGGGGGGTCAGGCCGGCCATTTCGAAGCAGCGGGCCATCTGATCGTAGAACATGCTGACGTCTTTGGCGGTATAGGCCAGGATTTTCCTTTTGCCGGTAGTGCCGCTGGAGGCGTGGATACGCACCACGTCCTTATCGGGCACGCAGAGAAGGGGAAGGGGATACCCCCTGCGCAGATCGTCTGCGTCGATGGTCGGAAGCTTCGGCAGATCGTCGAGCGAACGGATATCGTCGGCGCAGACGCCGGCCTTCCTGAAGATTTCTCTGTACTGGGGAGATTTTTCAGCCTGATGCATGGTCCAGCGCAGGCCTTCAGTCTGGATTTTGAAGAGCTCTTCGTCAGTGTAAGAAGGAATAAAGCGGCGTGTCATAC
>ONPA01000059.1 GCA_900319575.1 uncultured Desulfovibrio sp.
CCCGATGATGCCCTGCCCGTCACGGACATCACCTGGTTCGACGCCGTGAATTTCACGCAGCGCTGGACGGACTGGCTTCTGAAGAACAGTCCCGATGCCCTGCCGTCCTTCAAAGGCGACTCACGCAATACGGCCTTCGTGCGCCTGCCTACGGAAGTGGAGTGGGAATACGCAGCCAGGGGCGGCCAGAACGTGCCGAGCCAGACTTTCCGCGATGACTTCTTCCCCATGGCTGACGGCACGCAGATACGCGATTACGCCGTCTATCAGGTCGAGAAAACGTCCCACGGCGCCGAAAACATCGCGAAGGTGGGCTCCCGCCGTCCCAACCCCCTGGGGCTTTACGACACAGCCGGCAACGCGGCAGAGATGACCATCGACATGTTCCGTTTCTCCGTGGGCGGCAGGCTCCTCGGATCAGCAGGCGGCTTCGTGCGCAAGGGCGGCTCCTTCCTGTCAGGCGTTGAGGAAATCACTCCCGGCCGGCGCGAGGAAATTCCCTTCTTCCAGAAAAATGGTGCCTTCAAATCCAGGGATCTCGGTTTCAGGCCTGTCATTTCCGGCATCAACACGCCTGGTGGCAGCAGGCCATCCGAACTCCTCGCTGAATACAAAAAGGCCGGGACCACGGACGCCCAGTCCGCCCCGCAGTCAGGCCAGCGTGTCACCTCGGCCGCGGCGTCCACGCCCGAGGCTGAACTCGACAGGCTCATTGCCGATGCCCAGAACGAAGGTATCCGCAAAAACCTGCTCGCCCTGAAATCATCCATCAAGGAACGCAGCATCATTCAGGAACGCGGCCGCCAGGCCGAGATCATCGCCCGGCTCACGTCCTGCGTCTCCTACCTCGAGTCCCTGCGCAACTACAATTTCCGCCTGAATATGGTCGCGTACCTCGAGCAGCAGATAAAAAATAACACCACCATGGGAGAAAAAGAAAGGGAAAGACTGGCGAAGACACAGCACCATACACTGGAAACGGTACAGGAGACCTCGAAGAAAACTCTGGCCTCATACCGCGCGACCCTGGAAGATATCGCCGACGCGCCAGACGATCTGGTTGACAGATCTCTGAAATCCCTTGCTTCCGACTACGGGAAAGGCAAGGATATGTTCAGCCGGCGTTCTCTGAACAATCTGATGATCATCAGGGAGCACTGCAGTCTGCTCCGCCAGCACAGGAAACTCACGGACAGTGACATTCAGGCGGATATCAAAAAATCGGACAAGCTCTTAGACTGAGAGGAAGCAAAATGGCAGATAAACCCCGTATCGGATGGATTGGCACAGGCGTCATGGGCCACAGCATGGCCGGGCACCTCATCGAAGCAGGCTACAGCCTCACCGTCTTCAACCGTACGCCCTCAAAATGCCAGTCTCTGGTGGAAAAGGGCGCTGCTCCGGCCGGTTCTCCCCGCGAGGTCGGCGAAAAGTCAGATGTCGTCTTCACCATGGTGGGCTATCCCGCTGACGTGGAATCCGTGACCATAGGGCCCAACGGATGCCTGGACGGCATGAAAGCAGGATCCATCCTGTGTGACATGACAACCTCGAGCCCGACCCTTGCAGGGAAAATCGCGAACCGCGCAGCCGTGAGCGGCGTCATCTCCCTGGATGCCCCTGTGACAGGCGGCGACGTAGGCGCGATGAACGCGACCCTGTCCATCTTCGTCGGCGGCAGCGATGAGGGCTACGCCCGCGTCCTTCCCCTGCTTCAGATCATGGGACAGAAAATCCTGCACTGCGGCAGACCTGGCATGGGCCAGCAGGCCAAACTGGCAAACCAGATCGCCATTGCCAGCGTCATGTTCAGCGTCTGCGAATCCCTGATCTACGCCCAGCAGGCGGGCCTCGACGTACGCAAGTGGCATGAACTTGTTTCCGTGGGCGCGGCAGGCAGCGTGGCCATGAAGACGCTCGGCTCCCGCATCATGGACGGCGATTTCCGCCCCGGATTCTTCATCGATCACTTCGTCAAGGATCTCGGCCTTGTTCTCGAGGAATGCCGCCGCATGCACCTCGTCCTGCCCGGCGCCACCCTGGCCGAACAGTTTTACCGCAGCATGCAGGCCAAGGGCCACGGCAGGGAAGGCACGCAGGCCCTGGTGCGCGCCCTGGCGGAATTCTCCGGCAAGGTGTGGACGCC
>ONPA01000045.1 GCA_900319575.1 uncultured Desulfovibrio sp.
GAGCTACGCCGTGTACTTTATGAAGCGGCAGGGCGTGAACCTGCTGGATGTGGAGACCTTTGTGGCCCACGCCTACAGGGAAGACGACGGTGACTCCGAAGAAGGAGAAAAGGCCGAAGTCAGGGCCGGAGAAGGTCAGGAAGGCGGAGAAAAGGGCGCCAAGGAAAGCGCGCTCGAGAAGTTTTGTGTGGATCTCACGGAAAAGGCACGTCAGGGACGTCTTGATCCCCTTGTGGGCCGTACCCGTGAGCTCGACCGCACCATTGAGGTGCTCTGCCGCAGGCGCAAGAACAATCCGCTCTTCGTGGGCGATCCCGGAGTGGGCAAGACTGCCATGGCCGAGGGCCTGGCGCAGCGCATCGTGGACGGACGCATTCCGGACCGCTTTGCCCACACCTCCATCTATGCCCTCGATCTGGCTTTGGTGCTGGCGGGAAGCCGCTACCGCGGTGATTTTGAGGCCCGTCTCAAGCAGGTGGTGAAGGAGCTCAAGAGCAAGGAAGACGCCATCCTGTTCATTGACGAGATCCACACCATCGTGGGCGCAGGCTCCACGAGCGGCGGATCCATGGACGCCTCGAACCTGCTGAAGCCCCTTCTGGCCAGCGGCGAGCTGCGCTGCATGGGCTCCACCACCTACGACGAATTCCGCAATCATTTTGAGAAAGATCGCGCCCTGGCCCGCCGTTTCCAGCGCATTGACATTCACGAACCCAGCAGGGACGAGTGCTTCGACATCCTGAAAGGGCTGTCTGGCCGCTACGCCTCCTACCATGAGGTGCGTTACACGGATGCCGTGCTGAGAGCCATGGTGGATCTCTCCTCGCGTCATATCCGCGACCGTCTCCTGCCGGACAAGGCTATCGATGTCATGGACGAGACCGGTGCCGCTGTGCACCTCAAGTCCTGCGGCCTGGCCTGCGACAAGCCCGGCTTCAAACCCCAGGAACCCGCGCCCGCCGAGGCGGCTCCCGCTTCCGGTACGGACGGGGATACCGTTCCGAAGGGACTCCACTATGTGGATATCCTGGGCCTCGACAGGAAGGACGCCGCGAAGAGTGCGCCTCAGAACGCCTCTTCCGCTGACGCTGCCTCCGCGAAGGCTGCTGACGGTGCGCAGGAAGAAAAGACGGCCGCCAAGGAAAACCCGGCCAGGCGGCCTCTGGTCACCCTTCAGGACGTTGACCGCGTGGTGGCACGCATGGCTGGTATCCCGCTGCGCAACGTGACAGGTTCCGAGCTTTCCCGCCTGTCCCATCTGGAGCGCGACCTCAAGAAGCGCGTCTTCGGTCAGGACGAAGCCATCGAACAGCTGGTACGCGCCATTCTGCGTTCGCGTGCGGGGCTCGGTTCCGCCAACAGACCGGCCGGCTCCTTCCTCTTCTACGGGCCCACGGGTGTGGGCAAGACGGAAGTGGCCAAGAGCCTGGCAGCGGTCATGGGTATCGGCTTCCTGCGCTACGATATGAGCGAATACATGGAAAAGCACTCCGTGTCCCGCCTCATCGGCGCGCCGCCAGGATACGTGGGATTTGATCAGGGCGGTCTCCTTACCGAGGCCGTGCGCAAGCAGCCGTATTCCGTGGTTCTGCTGGACGAGATCGAGAAGGCCCATCCGGACATCTACAACGTCCTTCTGCAGGTTATGGACGATGCCACGCTGACAGACAACACCGGCCGCAAGACCGACTTCTCCAACGTCATCCTCATCATGACCTCCAATGCCGGCGCCTTCGAAATGAGCCGTCCCTCCGTGGGCTTTGGCTCGCAGTCGGGTAGCCCGGATGAGGCTTCGCACAGGGCTCTGAAGGCTGTGGAGAACCTCTTCACGCCTGAGTTCAGGAACAGGCTTGACGGCATGATTCCGTTCCACAGCCTGACCGAAGATATGATGCTCAGCATCGTTGACAAGTTCATGACCGATATCCGCGATTCCCTGGCTGCCAAGCACGTAAGCCTCTCCCTGAGCCGCAAGGCGAGGGAATGGCTGGCGGACAAGGGCTTTGATCCTCATATGGGCGCACGTCCCCTGCGCAGGCTCCTGCGCAATGAAGTGGAAGACAAGCTGGCCCATGAACTGCTCTTTGGCTTCCTTCGTAAGGGCGGCAAGGCCCATCTGACCCTGAAGGAGGATGAGCTTGTCCTTGCGGAACAGTAGTCCGGAAGACAAACCTCAGTTCCTGAGAGACGCGGGAATGAGCCTGATGCGTGTCCGCCGGTATATGGAGATGCTGCAGTCAGGTTTCCCCGCGTGCTCTCAGGAATGTGATGACGTTCCCCTCTGCAAGGGCGGCGATCTTTCCATTCCTATGCTGCTCGCAGCGTACGGGAAGGGCATTTTCCCATGGTTCAACGAGGGAGATCCCGTGCTCTGGTGGTCCCCCGCCCCGCGCTGCGTTCTCCTGCCGGAGCTCTATCATCTTCCCAAACGGGCAGCGCGTTATCTTAAGAAAACGCCGTTCACCTTCACCATGGATCTCTGCTTCAGGCGGGTTATTGAAAACTGCGCCCGGACGCGGAGCATGACCTGGATTACAGACGACGTGCTCAGCGCCTACTGCGATCTCCACGACGCTGGTTTTGCTCACTCCATCGAAGCGTGGCTCAACGGGAAGCTCGCGGGCGGCCTTTACGGCGTGGCTCTCGGCCGGGCTTTTTTCGGGGAGTCCATGTTCCATCTGGTTCCTGAGGCTTCACGCGGTTCCCTGAACGCGCTCGTGGGGCTTCTGAGGCTGAGAGGCGTCACCATTCTCGACTGCCAGCAGCGCACACAGCACATTATGGATCAGGGCGGCGTCATGCTCCAGCGGGAGGAATTTGAATCCCGCCTTGACGATGCCCTGGAACCGCGTCCGGATTCCGATGACGCCCTGACTATGGAATACATGTTCCTGGGGGGCAGGGATGGCGTAGCGGATCCCCTGGATGATGCCTGGCCCTATCTGCCCTGGCGGACGCACTATCATTATACGGCAGGACACTGGGAACCCGACGGCACAAGATAGAACGTTACAGGGCTTTCTTCCGAAGGGACATCCGTCTATAAGGGAACACGAGCCCGTCCGGCCTGCTGACGGGATAAGGGATGCTCAGGGGAGAAGCCATGTTTGAACAAAACGAAACCATAGAAGACCGCCGGCGTTTCATGAATGATCTTCAGCTTGCGGGGGAAGCGGCCAGCAGGTCCTTCGAGCTGGTGAGCCCGTACAAACCCACCGGAGATCAGCCCGAGGCCATACGCAGTATTGTCGCGAACCTGAAGGCGGGAATCCGTGATCAGGTGCTCCTCGGTGTCACCGGTTCCGGCAAGACGTTCACGATGGCCAATGTCATCGCCCAGTACAACAGGCCCACGCTCGTGCTGGCTCCGAACAAGACCCTGGCTGCCCAGCTGTATTCAGAATTCAGGGCCTTCTTCCCCAATAACGCGGTCGAGTACTTCGTCAGCTATTACGACTTCTATCAGCCCGAAGCCTACGTGCCCGCTTCCGACACGTACATCGCCAAGGACTCGGCCATCAACGACAATATCGACAAGCTGCGCCATGCCGCCACGCACGCTCTCCTGACGCGCAGGGACGTGATTATCGTGTCCTCCGTCTCCTGCATCTACGGTCTCGGTTCGCCAGAGTACTACGCGAAACTGGTCATTCCCGTGGAAGAAGGGCAGCATTTCCCCATGGAAGCGCTCATGAAGCGCCTCGTGGAAGTGCATTACGAGCGTAACGACGTTGACTTTCACCGCGGAACGTTCCGCGTCCGCGGCGACGCCCTTGAGATCATTCCTCCCTACCGTCACGAACAGGCCCTCAGAATCGAGTATTTCGGCGAGGACATCGACTCCATGACAGAGGTGGATCCTCTGACTGGAGACACGCTCGGGCATATTGCCAAGACGGTCATCTTCCCTGCGAGCCATTACGTATCAGCCAGGGATAACCTGCTGCGCACCTGCCAGGATATCCGTGAGGAACTTGGCGGACGCCTCCGGGAATTCAAGAGCCAGGGCAAGCTCCTGGAGGCTGAACGTCTTGAGCAGCGTACACAGCTCGACCTCGAGATGATCGAGGAGCTCGGCTACTGCACTGGCATTGAGAATTACACCCGCCATCTGGATGGCAGGAAGCCGGGCGAGCCGCCGTCCTGCCTCCTCAACTATTTTCCGCCTGATTTTCTGCTCTTTATCGATGAATCTCACATCACGGTGCCCCAGATAGGGGGGATGTACAAGGGCGACCATTCCCGCAAACAGACGCTCGTGGACTACGGCTTCCGCCTCCCTTCGGCTCTGGACAACAGACCCCTGCATTTTGACGAGTTCCGGAATCTGGTGAATCAGACCGTCTACGTGTCTGCCACGCCGGGGCGCTTTGAGCTCGACGCCGCCCAGGGGCTTGTGTCCGAGCAGATCATCAGGCCCACGGGGCTGGTTGATCCGGAGGTTTCCGTGCGTCCGGTCAAGGGCCAGATAGACGACCTCCTCGGAGAATGCAAAAAGCGTATCGAGCATGGCGAGCGGGTGCTTGTCACGACCCTGACGAAGCGTATGGCCGAGGATCTGACGGACTACTGCTGCAACATGGGCGTGAAGGCCCGCTATCTGCATTCGGATATCGACACGCTGGAACGCCTGCAGATCATCCGCGCCCTGCGTCTCGGCGAATTCGATGTGCTCGTGGGCATCAACCTCCTGCGCGAAGGGCTCGATATCCCCGAGGTTTCGCTTGTCTGTATTCTTGATGCGGACAAGGAAGGATTCCTGCGGTCGACAGGCTCGCTTATCCAGACCTTCGGCCGCGCCGCGCGCAATACGCATGGCCAGGTCATCCTCTACGCGGACACGGTGACCGATTCCATGAAGAAGGCCATGGACGAGACGAACCGCCGCCGCGCAAAGCAGATAGCGTACAACGAGGAACACCACATAACGCCGCGCAGCACGAAAAAGTCCATGGATTCGCCTCTGGACGCTATTTACGAGGAATCAAAGGCCAGTGCCCAGAA
Source organism: uncultured Desulfovibrio sp. (assembly GCA_900319575.1). Lineage (GTDB taxonomy): Bacteria > Desulfobacterota > Desulfovibrionia > Desulfovibrionales > Desulfovibrionaceae > Desulfovibrio. Next base: position 5,005 of record ONPA01000045.1, read on the forward strand.
ACAGGGCAGGGGCCGCGGCAGAAAGCGCGGAAAGGCGGAGGAAGCTCCGGCGACGGCCGAAGAGGCAGCCGAACTGGTGGCAAAACTTGAAAAGGAAATGCGCCGCAAGGCCAGGGACCTGGAATTCGAGGAAGCCGCGCAGCTGCGCGACCGTATCCGCAGCCTGCGTGAACGTATGGTTTCCCTTCCGGAATAGGAGAACGTCATGGCACAATCGAGTGGGATGCTCCCGGGTATGAAAAAAAGCGGGACTGAGAGTCTTGAGGAAATACACGGCCGGATGGATGCGCTCGTCCGCGTGCTGGAGCATCACAACTGGCTCTATCACACCATGAGCGCTCCGGAAATTTCGGACGAGGAATACGATCAGCTCTTTGCGGAGCTCGTGAAGCTCGAAAAGGAATATCCTGCTTTCAAGTCGCCGCATTCCCCCACGCTGCGCGTGGGCGGATCCCTTCTGCCCGGCCTTGAGCGTCGCCGTCACGAGGAGCGTATGTACGGCCTCGAGGACGTCTTCAGCACGGAAGAATGGCACGGTTTTGTAGACCGCATGGTGAGGGCTCTCCCTGATGTCCCCATGGAATTCTGGTGTGATCCCAAGCTGGACGGCCTGGCCCTTGAGCTTGTCTATGATGACGGCGTCTTCGTCTGTGCCATCACCCGTGGCGACGGCGAGGAGGGCGAAGTTGTCACCGAAGCTGCGCGCACTATTCACAGTATTCCCCTGAAGCTTCATGGTGACGGTCCTTTCCCGAAGCACATCTGTGTGCGCGGTGAGGTCGTCATTTTCAAGAAGGAATTCGAGGAAATGAACACGCGGCGCAGGAAACAGGGGGAGACAGTGTACTCCAATCCCCGCAACGCCGCTTCGGGCTGCCTGCGCCAGCTTGACGTCTCCCAGGTACGCGGAGTGCCGCTCACCTTCCTGTCGTACAGCATGGGCGCTGCCGACTGGGGAAATGCCTCCCCCGCGCGCACGCATGCTGATCTCATGCATCTTTTTGAGAGCTGGGGCTTTTCCACGCCGCCAGGCGGCGCTGTCTGCCGCGGCCTCCCTGAAGTGGAGGCTTATGTGGAAGGCGTGCACGAGAAAAGGCCGCAGTACCTCATGCAGATTGACGGCGCTGTGGCCAAGGTCAACGACCTTGAGGCGCAGAAGGAACTTGGCTTTACGGCCAGGGCGCCGCGTTTCGCCGTGGCTTTCAAGTTTCAGGCTGAGCAGGCTGAAACGATTCTGAGGGATATCGAGGTCCAGGTCGGACGCACGGGCGTGCTCACGCCCGTGGCGAAGCTCGATCCCGTGGCTGTGGGCGGTGTCATTGTTTCTTCCGCCACCCTGCATAATGAGGACGAGGTGCGAGCCAAGGATCTGCACATTGGAGATACCGTGATTGTGCAGAGGGCCGGCGATGTTATACCCGAAGTGGTGCGCGCTGTGCCGGAAAAGCGGCCGGAGGGCGCCCGTCCGTGGGTTTTCCCCAGCACCTGCCCTGTCTGCGGCAGTCCCGTCCACAGGTACGTGAAGCTCGACTCCAGGGGCAATGAAGTGGAAGGTCAGGCCTGGATCTGCGACAATGTTTCCTGCCCGGCCGTGCGGAAGCGCGCCATGGTGCATTTTGCCTCACAGAGCGGGCTCGATATCAAGGGAATCGGCAAGGAATGGATAGAGCGGCTCGTGGATGACGGCCGGCTCAATTCCCCGGCTGACTTCTTCACGCTGACAGAGGGAGATCTCCTCGGGTATGAGAAGATGGGCAGGGTGCTTGCCAGAAAGTTCATCGACGCTCTGAATAAAGCCAAGGAGGCGCCGCTCTACAGGCTCATCAGTTCTTTGGGGATTCCCCACGTGGGGCTGCAGACGGCCCGTATTCTGGCTGGGCATTTCAGCGATCTCGGCGCCCTGGCGAATGCTTCCCTGAGGGAAATTGCCGATGCCCTTTATGTATCGAAGTCCGCGGGCAGTCTGCCCGCTGCCGTGCGCGCGTATTTCCGCGATCCCGCCAACAGGAACAGAGTAGAAAGTCTCCTCTCCCTTGGCCTTTCGACCGCACAGCGTATCCGGGATTTGAATATTCCGGGACTTGACGGCAGGAAGGCTGATCTTCTGGCCTCCCGTTTCGGGACTCTGGACGCTCTGGCGGACGCTTCCTATGACGAAATCGCCGATGTTCTGTCTCCCGTCAGAAAGGGCAAAGCCGTCGTGGCAGAATCCGTGCACGACTTCTTTATGACGCCGGCCAACCAGGAGATGATCGCGCGCTTCCGCGCAGAGGGCCTGTGGCCGCACAGCGTGGAGAAATCCGACGGAGAGGAGAAGACGGCCCCGGAGGAGGCATCGGCACTGGCCGGAAAGCGTTTCCTCTTCACGGGCACGCTGAGCGTTCCGCGTTCGCAGGCCCAGCATATGGCAGAGGAGAAGGGAGCCATTATAGTCGGGTCAGTTTCGAAGAAACTGGACTTTCTCGTCTGTGGCGAAAACCCGGGGAGCAAGCTCGACAAGGCAAGGGAGCTTGGCGTGCGCGTGCTTGACGAAAAGGAATTCAGGGAACTTCTTGGCTGAGAAGGCGGGAACCTTCTTGCGCGGAGGCTTTCCCGTTTTTATATTTGAGGCGCAGGCCGGCATGAGAGCCGTCCATTCCGCTTTTGGGAGGATATTTTATGAGTTTGCCAGTTATTGTTGTGGGTGCGGGCGGCCGCATGGGTAAGGCCATCTGCGGTATTGTTGAGGAAGATCCCGAACTCAGTCTCGTCGGCATGGTCGAGCGCCCTGAATTTCAGCCGGCCGGAGCCCCCGCGGGCTGCACGGTCTCCGATGATCTGGACGCAGTCCTGCAGATGGTTTCCGGGAAGGCGGCGGTCATCGATTTCACAGCCCCTGCCGTGAGCGTGAATTCGGCGAAGATCTGCGCCAGGAGAGGAGCGTTTCTCGTCATCGGCACGACGGGTCTGAGTGATGAGCAGAAAGCCGAGATAGCCGGGTACGCCAAAAAGACCCCGGTGTTCTGGTCTCCGAACATGAGCATCGGCGTCGCTGTTCTGCAGAAGATTCTGCCTCTGCTTACGGAGAGCCTCGGCCCCGATTACGATGTGGATATTCTGGAAATCCACCACAACCGCAAGAAGGACGCTCCCAGCGGCACGGCTCTGCATCTCGGCGAGGCCGTGGCCAAAGCCAAGGGCTGGGAGCTCGCGGACGTGCGCTGCTCCGGCCGTGACGGAATCATAGGTCCGAGGCCGAAAAAGCAGATTGGCATTCAGGCGCTGCGCGGCGGTGACGTCGTGGGAGTGCATACTGTTTATTTTATGGGACCCGGCGAGGAAATTGAGGTCACGCACAGGGCCCAGTCCCGCGACAATTTCGCGCGGGGAGCCGTACGCGCGGCGAAGTGGCTGTCCAAACAGGAGCCTGGCAGGCTTTACAGCATGAGCGACATTTTCTAGAAAAAATCTTGATTTTTTCATTAAACCGGCTAACAATTTCGACAGCGCGGATTCAGGCGCTGAAAAATTGTTAGACCGGTTTTTTGTTTTTTTGAGGCCGGTGCAGGGGGAAAACGATGCCGCAGGTGGCCGCCCGAATCAGTGATGAACAGGAACGCTGGCTGAAGGATTATTTCAGGACCAAAAGCGCAGGAGCCGAATTCATTCTGCCCTGGGCCGTGGACACGTTCTTCCGGGCCATCACCAACACCAAGGCTGTCTTTGAACCCGCTGAGCTGAAGACCATTGTCGAGGCCTACAAGGATGTGAAGGTTACGCCGGATTCCACGAGCAAGTCCTATCTCATGCTTCGCGTTATGGGAGCATGTGACAAGAACCATGCCAATGAGCGTTTTGGCGCGAGCCGCAGCAGCCTGGAAGCAAAACTGCGCTACCTCGATGAAACTCAGGCAACGGCGCTCATGGTCTGGGCCAGCGCGTACTGGGTATCCCGCAACTGCACGGCGACCTCACTCGACGAGTACATCCGCAAATACTGATGATCCCGGCTCCACGTCAGAAAATGTCCTTCTGTTTCCCATATGGGCAGAAGGTTTTTTTGTTTTTGCCGGCGTTCAGAAGAGTGGTTCTTCCCAGCTCCCTGGGGAATTTCGTGTTCAGTCCCTGTCCGTACGGCAGGGTGCCTGACTGGCCGGTGACAGCCGGCTTACCGGTCTCTGTATCCCTTGGGGTGTCAGAGAGTCTTTCTTTCTGCCAGAGCGCAGCGTACGCAGCCTTTTCTTACGCTCAGGGTCAGTCCGCCGGGCATCTGGAAGACGCGGGGGCGCCCCCTTTCGATCCAGGCTTCGTCAAGTTTCCACAGAGCCTCGGCCCGGGCCTGTCCGCCACTTCCACGCGCGATGTGTCTCACCGCTTTCATATACAGTCTGAGGCGTAGCGCGGCCGGCAGGCTCTGAAGGAGTTTTTCAGGTAGGATAATGGCCGTGCCGTTTTCAGAGTGTTCCTCAATCCAGGGAGTCGTCATGAGGGCTTTTTCCAGCTCTTCCTCAAAGAAGGCAGCGTCTGTCTGGGCGAGCCTCGCAAGACGGATCAGGGACGCGTCAAGGGACGGGTTTTCGCGGCGCAGAATCGGCAGAACTTCATGGCGGATCCGGTTGCGCGTGTAGCGTGTGTCCGCGTTGCTTTCGTCCTCACAGTGCGGCAGGCCGAGCAGGCTGAGCAGCCTGCGGAGCCGCAGAGGGTCTGTGTGGAGAAGCGGACGCAGAAGATGACGTTCGTCATCCCTGGGGGACATGCCGCCAAGCGCCGGCCAGCCGGTGCCGCGCAGAAGACGCATGAGCATATCCTCGGCCAGATCACCGGCGTGGTGTGCCGTGAGAATGAAGTCAGCGCCCACTCTCCGGCGTTCCTCCTCGAGAGCCAGATAGCGGAGCCTGCGCCCGGCTTCCTCGGTTCCCTGCTTTTCTCTGGCCGCGGCTCCGGTCACGTTCAGGGAAATGGTGCGGCAGGGGATGCCGAGCCACCCGCAGAGGCGTTCAGTGAAACGGGCCTCTTCCGCCGCGGACGGCCTCAGATTGTGATTGCAGGTAAGGGCGGAAAGCGTGAAAGAGGGTTTCCCGCGAAAGCGCCGGTAATTGCGGACCAGAGCAGAAAGCACGGCGAGAGCCGTGGAGTCAGCTCCCCCTGAAACGGCACAGAGCAGGTGCTCGCCGCCGGACAGGCCGAGTTCCCCAAGTTTTTTTTCGAAGGACAGAACAAAGAGGGCTGCCCGTGAGGGCAGCCTGTCAAGGGACGGAATTTTGTCGGCGAAGGGGGCGGGCATGGTCGTTACACGCTGATGCCGAGGCCCGAGAGAAAGTCATTCACCCGGTGGATCATGGCGAGCATCAGCCTGTCGTCCGCATAGGTGATGCAGTCGCAGCGGATTTTGTTCCTGGCGCGAACCAGAAATTCCAGGTTCAGGCTGCTGCGCATGACTTCCAGGGCCATGACATGCGGGCCGCATGTCGTGGCGTGTTCCTTCTGCAGGGAGGTAAGGAGGTCATCGGGCACGGGTATCCAGAAGAGATGGTCTATGCTTGCCTGGAGCTTTTTTCCCCTGAGGGCCTTTTCAATGGTCTCAATGTCCTTTTCGGAGAGTTCTGTGACCGTGTACTGTCTCATGTTAGCCCTCCTGCCCGGCAAGACCGCCGAAGCCTGGAGCGGGGACGTGCCCGTCTTCCTCTCCGTTTCTTTTCTTTTCAGCCTCGGCCCTGGCGTTTTCCCTGTCCTCGAAAGCGTTGAAGCGGCTGGCGCAGTGTCTGTCGAGATTGAAGATATTCTGAATGGCGATGATGCGGCGGCTGTGCTCGGCCTTGTCGCCTTCCTTGAGGTAGGTGAGCGGCTCGTGCAGGAATTTCTTCTGCAGAGCCTGGGCCATGGCCATGAGGGCATCCCGGGTGGTCTGATCCGTGGCGCCGAGCCGGCGCATGGTACGGGCGACTTCTTCCTCGCAGGCCAAATCACCGCGGTGGATGAGTTCCTTGATGGTAGGCTGCACGTCCAGTCTGCTGACCCAGTCTGAGAACTCATGTACCTCGTCGTCGACGATTTTATCAGCTTTTTCGGCCTCGACACGGCGGCCGGCCATGTTTTCCTGGACGACTTCCTTGAGATCATCGATGTCATAAAGATAGACATTGTCCAGGCCGTTGACGTCGGGATCCACGTCGCGCGGGACGGCGATGTCGATGAAGAACATAGGTCTGTTGGCGCGGTTCTTCAGGGCCGTCCGGATGTCCCTCGCGTGAATGATGGGATCCTGCGAACCTGTGGAGGTGATGACGATATCCACGTCCAGCAGATGGCGCGCAAAGTCCTCAAAGGGAACAGCACGTCCGTGATAGAAGCTGGCGAGTTCTTCCGCATGGGCGAAAGTGCGGTTGGCCACGATGATTTCATCGACGCCGTTCTGCATGAGGTGCGTGGCCGCGAGTTCGGCCATTTCGCCGGCGCCGATGAGCATGGCCTTGTGTCCCTGCATGGTGCCGAAAATACGTTTGGCGAGTTCAACAGCAGCGAAACTGATGGACACTGCTGACGATGCCACGGCTGTTTCCGTGCGCACGCGCTTGGCTACGGAAAAGGCTTTGTGAAGCAGATGGTTCAGAATGACGCCAGTGGCGTGGCAGGCCGATGCCTTGCGGTAGGCGGCCTTGAGCTGGCCGAGAATCTGGGGTTCACCCAGAATCATGGAATCGAGACTGGAGGCCACGCGGAAAAGATGTCTGACGGCTTCTTCATTTTTGTACGTGTAGACGTAGCGTTCAAGGTCTTCGACCTTGGCGTTGCGGACGCCGGCCCAGCTGTTCAGCATCTGACCAGCCAGATCGCCTTTGCCCATGGCGAGGAGTTCCACGCGGTTACATGTGGAAAGGATGAGAGATTCATGGATGGCACCACCGAGGGGCAGAGCCCATGTGCCGGGATCGGTATACTTGACAAGAGCGAAACGCTCACGGACGTCCACGGCAGCAGTGCGGTGGTTCAGACCAACTAAGACAATATCACAATCCATGGGGCTAATTCCTGATGAAAGCGTGGTGGCTGTTCATGAAGAGGTTGACGACGATGAAAGAGAGCGCGCTCAGCGTGAAGATGAGGATCATCATTTTTGCGGGTTTGCGTCCGCGCCACCCGCGGGCGAGGCGGTTGTGGAAGAGAATGGCATAGAGCGCCCAGGTAAAAAGGGTGACTATCTGCTTGGGATCGCCCGTGACCGTTCCCCCGAAGACAGGGGCTGCGTAGAAGAAGCCGCACACAAGGCCGATAGTGTAGAGAGGGAAGCCGGCCAGCGTGGACAGGGCATTGATTTTGTCCAGAATGGAAAGGGCAGGCATGTCCTGGATGAAGTGGGGCAGGGGAAGCTTCGCCTTGATGCGGTAGTCCAGATAAAGGAAGATAACACCCGCCGCAAAGGCCAGGGTTATGAGCGCAAGACTCAGGAAAAAGGGCCCTACGTGCAGGGCGTAAAATGACGTTTTGAAGGTATCCGGGACTCTGACGATGATAGCCAGCGTCGGGGCAGAGAAACCGTAGAGCAGGAGCGAAAAGATGGAAGCAAAAATAACGGGGGTTTCCTGCTTCATGAAGATCCAGAGTCCGATGCCGCAGAGCACGAGGAACCAGGCCAGCATCTGAAGATAAGCGCCTACGGACAGGCCCCCTTCTGTCTGGGCGTGGAAGCCCGTGAAGAGAATGATGGTCTGGAAGACGATGCCGGCTACAGCGGAAACGGCAGCCAGACGCCTCACACGGATGCTCCGGCAAATCATACCGATCATACCCAGCACTCCGGCGACGGAGTAAAGCAGGAGAGTCAGAAGCGTGGAGATTTCAGGAGAGAGGATGGAGTGCATGCAGTAATTCCTCTGTGTGTGAGCGCAGCTCTTGCGGAAGGCGGGCATTGAGCAGGCTGGCGGCCTGTTCCCAGTGGTCGTCTGCGAGTGCATCCTCGAGACAGCGATCCGAGAGACTGCGGAAAATGTCGCGGTTCTGATCCGACGGCCAGCCGAGGGACAGAACAAGGGGCCGCAGAGCGGCCATGAGGTCGGTGATGCGTTCCTTGCGGGCGAGCCAGGCCTCGAGTTCCTTTTTCCAGCGCCGCGCCAGAGCCGGGCTCGCTCCGCCCGTGGAAAGGGCGCAGCAGAGGGTGCCCCTGCGGGCAGCGGCCGGCACATGCAGACTGCCGAGGGGCGGGTTGTCCGTGCAGTTGCAGAAGATGCGCCTTTCACGGCAGAGGCCGGCGACGCGGGCGTTCAGAGCGTGATCGCCTGCGCAGGTATACACAAGTTGAACATCCTCAAGCATATTGTCAACAAAAGGTCCTGGGAAAATCCGCACGCTGATACCAGCTTCTCCGGCGCTCTTTATGAGTTCGCCGCCTTCCCCGTCCGGCCCGCGGGGGTCAATGATGGTAACGGAGGCCGGGGCTGCGGGAATGAGCATGGCCAGTTTACGCCGGCCGACCGACCCGAAGCCGATAATGAGGACGCTGAAGCCCTCGAGCGAAAGGAAAAGAGGATAAAGCTGACCGGGCATGCATAACTCCGCAGGAAAAGATTCCCCCTGGAGGGACGTGTAAGGGTTGCCTTTTACTGCAAAAGCAGAAGCATGGCAACGAAGGGTGTCACGTTTCACGGAGCTGACGCATCAGGGGCCCGGACCGAGGGCCACCGATGCGGAACCCGCCTTATCCGGGAGGATCGGAACGGCCGCTCTGGCGGGCACATGGCCACGCTCATGGCGCCCTGGCGTTTGGGGGGAGCCTGCAGGCCGGAACTGCACAGGCGCTGACGGCATGAAGGCATTTTTCCGGAAGCAGGCCGGAGGACTTAAGCAGGCAGCATAGAATTTGAAATGAGCGGGACATCATCCATTGTGAAGAATACCCGTAAAACACATCCATATGAAGATGCCGGGTCCGTCATTATCACCTGCCCCTGCGGCGTACGTCGTGGAACTATGTCAGAATGTCGGGATTTTTTTGGGTTATGTCCGTTCTGTCACGTTCCACCGCTGCCGAAAACAATAAACGATCTTGAAGTCAGTCCACGGCACGTGTAAAAAGAAAGGCTACTGCTTTTTGCGAGGAGTCTTTCGTGAGCACGCCGGAAGAGCGGAGCGAATCCGCGGAGAACAGGCCCATCATTGAGATCCGGGGCCTTGGCAAATGGTTTGATACCAAGAACGGGCGTATCGACGCCCTGCGGGATATTAACCTTTCCATAGAAAAAGGTGAGATATTCGGCATCATCGGCCGCAGTGGGGCGGGAAAGAGCACGCTTGTACGCTGCATCAATATGCTTGAGCGCCCGACCGAGGGAAAGGTGTATTTCGAAGGCCGCGATATGGGTGCCCTGTCTCAGGGCCAGCTCAATATCGTGCGTCGTTCCATGGGCATGATATTCCAGCAGTTCAACCTGCTCATGCAGCGCAATGCTCTGGACAACGTTTGTTTTCCCATGGAGCTTGCCGGCGTCTCCAGAGCAAAAGCGCGCAAAAAGGCGGCCGAGATGCTTGAGCTCGTCGGGCTCGAAAAACGCGCCAGTGCGTACCCTTCGCAGCTTTCCGGCGGCCAGAAGCAGCGCGTGGCCATCGCGAGGGCTCTGTCCACTGAGCCGCGCGTCCTGCTCTGCGACGAGGCCACCAGTGCCCTCGACCCGGAGACCACGGATTCCATTCTGGGGCTTATCCGGGACATCAACAAACGCCTTGGCATCACGGCAGTGGTAATTACTCATGAAATGGACGTCATCGAGAAAATCTGCAGCAAGGTCGCCATCATCAGCAAAGGCGTTATTGCCGAAACAGGTACAGTGAACGAGGTCTTCTTCCACCCCAGAAGCGAGATAGCCCGCAGGCTCGTGGTGCCGGAAGCCCTGCACCCTGACAAGATGAAATTGCCCAAGCTTTACAGGCTCATCTTTGACGGGCAGTCAAGCTTTGACCCCGTTGTTTCCAATATGGTGCTGGCCTGCGGAAAGCCCGTGAACATCATGTACGCGAGCACGCAGGATATCGGCGGCACTGCCTTCGGCCAGATGGTGCTGCAGCTGCCTGAGGACGAGGAAAGCATCGCCCGCATACAGGCGTATGTGAAGGAACACGGCCTGTACCTGGAGGAATTCACGCATGCTTAACCAGGCTCTTATCGACCTCCTCTGGGAGGGAACGCTCGATACCATTTACATGACCCTTGTCTCGACGTTTTTCTCCTATGTGTTCGGGATGATCATGGCAGTCATTCTTGTCATCACCAGGGCGGACGGCATACGCCCGCATCCCGTCATTTTCCGCGTGCTGGACGTCATCGTGAACCTGACACGGTCGTTCCCTTTCCTTATTCTTATGATCGCCATCATTCCCTTCACCCGCTGGCTCGTGGGAACCACCATCGGCAATAACGCCACGGTCGTTCCCCTGGTCGTGGCTGCGGCTCCTTTTGTGGCCCGTCTGATTGAGCAGTCCCTTCTTGAGGTGGACAGGGGTGTCATTGAGGCGGCCCAGTCCATGGGCGCCAGCACATGGCAGCTCATCTGGAAGGTTTTCATTCCCGAGGCAACGCCGTCGCTCATTAATGGCAGCGCCATCGCCGCCACCACCATTCTGGGTTATTCGGCCATGTCCGGTGCCGTGGGCGGCGGCGGTCTGGGCAAGCTGGCCATCATGTACGGTTACAACCGCTACCAGAATGACATCATGTTCGCCACGGTCGTCCTGCTCATTATCATCGTGCAGCTTCTGCAGAGCTTCGGCGATTGGGCCACACGGCGTTCCGACCGCCGCATCAAGTAGGTTTCCCCCGGCAGGCGCCGCATGAAGCGGCTCTGCCTGTTCTTCTCTTCCGGATCGCCTGGTTGGGGCGATTCACGAACTGTATTCCGAGGTTGACAGCATGAAAACGTTTCGTTCTGCCGTTGTAACGGCTCTCGTGGCTCTGGCTCTGACCATCTGCGGCTCTGACTCCGCTTCCGCCGCGAAGGTCATCAAAATTGGCGCTTCTCCGACGCCGCATGCGGAAATTCTGCGTGCCGCCGAGCCTCTTCTCAAGGCCAAGGGCTATGAAATGCAGATCGTCGAGTACGCTGACTATGTACAGCCCAACGTTGCCCTGAACAGCGGCGAACTCGACGCCAACTACTTCCAGCACAAGCCCTATATGGACGACTTCAACAAGCAGAAGGGCACCAAGCTGGTAGCCATGGCTTTTATCCACTATGAGCCCTTCGGCATCTACGGCGGCCGCTGCAAGGATCTGAATAAGCTGAAGGACGGCGCCATCGTGTCCGTGCCCAATGACACGACCAACGAAGCCCGTGCCCTGCTTCTTCTGAATGACCGCGGCCTTATCACCCTGAAGAACAAGAGTCTCACCGCCACCCGTCTGGACATCTCTTCCAATCCGAAGAAGCTCAAGATTGAGGAAATCGAGGCTCCCCAGCTTGTCCGCTCCCTGCCCGATGTGGACATCTCCATCATCAACGGCAACTTCGCCATGCTGGGCGGTCTGAAGGTGAAGGATGCTCTGGCCGCCGAGAAGAATGACTCTCTCGCCGCCGCCACCTTCGCCAACATCATCGCCGTGCGCGCGGGTGACGAGAACCGTCCCGATCTCAAGGCGCTCTGCGAAGTCCTGAAGAGCGATCAGATCAAGAAGTTTATGCAGGACAAGTACCAGGGCGGCGTTGTGCCGGCCAAGTAACATCACTGCCCCTGAGATAATAAAGCCCCGCCCGCCCCCGTATGGGAACCGGAATGCGGGGCTTTTTTTGTGCATCCGGCAAGGTGCATTTTTATGGGGAAGAGTCCCGGAACTGCCCTGACATCGGGAAAGCCGCGGACGGACGCCAGTGCGTCCGCCATGGAACGACCGGAGAGGAACAGCGGCCTGCAGGTGAAAGCGCAGCGCCGGGGGCATCATATTCGGGAAGAACTGAAGCTTTTCCCGGCCTGCACCTTCCACCGGGTGGAATGCTGTCATCGTGAGACAGTGTGCTGCCTCCGGTTTCCCCGTGCCCCGGTCTACCCATCCGCGTCAAATAAAAAGGGCGGCACCCAGGGCCGCCCGCAAAGTCTTCGGTGTATGAAGATAGGTTAGAAAATGAAGCTTGTGGCGTCCGAGAAGATGAAATAGCCGGACACGAAGCAGAGGATAAAAGCCGCGATGATTTCCGGCTTGTGACGCAGAGGCATCGGGGATCTCGATACGAGGAACCAGATCAGGCAGGCGACAAGGGCGGGAAGAAAACGGAGGGCATACGTGACGCCTTCATCGAGCCCGAGATCAAAGGAGCCTGTGGAAATCATCTGCCAGAGGTCGGCGACCACGGTAAGGAGGTAGAGCACGCTGATGAATATCCAGGCAACAAAGGCCCAGCGGGCGCACCAGGGAATCATATTATTGTAGTAGTCACGGCCAAAATCGTCCCTGCGGCGGCGTACGAGGAGCCAGACCAGGGCGAACGCTGCGGGCATTCCGGCGATCAGCGGGAAGAAGAGTCCGCAGGCGTAATCAAGCGGTGACGGGAAAAGACGGAAGTTGAAGAGCTCATACAGATTGAGTTCTGCGGCGTTTGGAAGATCCAGAGCGGAAAAAAGGCGGATGGAGCCGAGGATCGCAACCACGGCCAGCGTTCCGTTGATGCCGGAGAGCAGAGCCAGGCTGCCGTGCATAATTTTATGTGATTTGAAAGGTTTCCAGAGCGCGAAATGGAGGCTTGAGGTGACAACCGCGATGCCAAGGCAGCCCCAGCCGAGCTCAATGATCTTGCCGAGGTTGGATCTCGGAACATAGCTGTCCGTATTGAAGAAGATCCATATCCGTGCGCCTATGAGCAGGCACCATCCGAGGATAAGCCCCAGGGTGGCGAGCTGCTTCGCGCACTTGTCAAAGGCAGAGCGCTGGGCGTGCACACCATGAATCTGAAGGAAACCGACCATGTACCCCATCCCCGCATAGGCGAAGAGTGTGCTTACGACGAAGGCCACAATGACGGGCGGAAGAATAGCAGCCAGTGCCGGATTGAAACTGAAGAAAGCCTCTAACGAATTCATAAGCCTTAAACTCCCAGAGTGGGCGGGAAGACACAACGGTTCCTGCAGATATGTGACGCGAAGATTATTGAAATCCGATGAATCATTGCCTTAAAATAGCCTGTCTTGCAAGTTTGACGGCGATTTACAGGCCGGGAGCGTGGAAAAAACATGGAAAGGAAAGGAAAGGCGGGGGAGAAGCGGAAGACAGTCCTTTCTCCGGAAACGGAGTCTCTCCTGGAAGAATTCCTTCTGTATTTCGGGACGAGGCGCAACGCTTCCCCCGCTTCCCAGATGGCCTACGGCACGGATCTCAGGAACTTTGCCTCCTTTATGAAGCGCCGCGGGACTGATCTCGGAAGCCCGGAAAGGGTGACCGCTCGTGACGTACAGGCCTGGGTGGCCTGGCTCTACCGAAAGGGGGAAGCGAAGAGTTCCATGGCCAGGCGTCTTTCAGCGGCGCGTACGTTTTTCCGCTGGCTGAAGCGGACGGGCAGGGTGGAGGAATCCGTCGTTCAGAGTGTGCACAATCCCCGTCAGGATCAGTTTTCCCCGAAAGCGCTCAATGTCGATGAGACGATGCAGCTTCTGGACGGCGGTGGGCGGGCACAGCTGCCAAGGGCAAGAGGCACCACATCCGAACAGGCCGAGGCTCTTCACGCCCGTGACATCGCCCTTGCCGAACTGCTCTACGGCTCAGGACTGCGCATTTCTGAGGCTCTGGGACTTAATGACACGGACGTGGATCCAGACGCGGGATACGTGCGTGTGCTCGGCAAGGGGAGCAGGGAGCGCCTTGCCCCTCTCTCAGACACGTCCAGGGAAACGCTGGCCATTTGGAAGAAAATGCGCCCCCTCATTGCCGTTCCGGAGGAACCCGCGCTCTTTACGGGGGCCAGGGGAAAACGCCTCGACCGCCGCGAAGCCCGCCGCATCCTGGAGGAACTTTGCCGCGCGGCCGGCCTTGACCGCACTATTTCACCGCATGTGCTGAGACATTCCTTTGCCACACATCTGCTTGCGGCGGGCGCCGACCTGCGTGCCGTCCAGGAGCTCCTTGGCCACGCCAGGCTCAGCACCACGCAGCGCTATACCCAGATAAGCCTTGAACACCTTATGAAAGTGTACGACAGCAGCCATCCTCTGGCGCAGGAAGATGGTGGAAAGGAACAAAAGTAGGGATTTGTGTAAAAAATCACAAATATGTTCACAGAGTGATTCTCCCCGGGAACGTTTTGCTCCCTGTCCCTGGAAAGGACGAAAGGAGGGGCGGAGCGGTTTCTTTTTGGGTCAGATCAAAGAAAAACCAAAAAAGACGTAAAACCGTTTGTCCGGACTCTTGGCATTCTGCTGAGCTTGTGCTATCTTTAACAAAGTTTTTAGAAAGGCAGTATTCCAAACCCTTGTACGCTGCCATATTGAAACTTCTAGTGGAGGAACCGTATGTCCGCTTTTGTTATCGGCCACATGAATCCTGATACCGACAGTATTATTTCTGCCATTGCTATCACGGACCTGTACAAAAAACTCGGCAAGGACGTGAAGGCCGCCGCTCAGGGCGCTCCCACTCCTGAAACCAAGTTCGTTCTCGACAAGTTCGGCCTGACCGCTCCTGAGGTTGTTTCCGACGTGGCCGGCAAGGATCTTTACCTTGTTGACTTCTCCGACCTCGCCCAGGCTCCCAAGGGCATGGATTCCGCCAATGTGCTCGGCATCGTTGACCATCACAAGCTCGGTGATGTGACCACCAACAGCCCGCTCCTCTGCTGGATCTGGCCCGCTGGCTGCTCCTGCACCGTCATCACCAATATGTACAATTTCTACGGCGTCGAGATCCCCAAGGACATCGCCGGCGGCATGCTGTGCGCCATCCTTTCCGATACCGTTATCTTCAAGTCCGTCACCTGCACTCCTGACGACAAGAAGGCCTGCGAGCAGCTCGCCAAGATTGCCGGCGTGAGCGACGTGAAGGCTCTCGGCATGGAAATGTACAAAGTGAAGAGCGCCCTTGAAGGTGCCACCATGGACGAGCTCGTCCATCGTGACTACAAGGACTTCGACA
>ONPA01000088.1 GCA_900319575.1 uncultured Desulfovibrio sp.
TGAGGGCACCATCAAGAACATCACCGAGTTCGGCATGTTCATCGGCATCGAGGACGGCATCGACGGCCTCATCCACGTCTCCGACATTTCCTGGACCAAGAAGATCCGCCATCCCAGCGAGCTCTATCATGTGGGCGACGTGGTGCAGGCCAAGGTCCTCACCGTTGACCAGGAGAACGAGAAGTTCACCCTCGGCATCAAGCAGCTCGTGGAAGATCCCTGGAGCCATGTGCCTGCCACCTATCCCGTGGGCTGCACCGTGAAGGGCGTCATCACCAACATCACCGAGTTCGGCCTCTTCGTCGAGGTTGAGGAAGGCGTTGAAGGTCTGGTGCACGTTTCCGAGCTCGGCCTCGGCAAGAAGATCAAGACCCCGGCCGACGCCTTCAAGGAAGGCCAGGAAATCGAAGCCAAGGTCATCCACGTGAGCGCAGAGGAACGCCGTCTCGGCCTCTCCATCAAGCAGCTCCGCGGCCATGACGAGGAAAAGGGCAAGGAATACCACACCGGTCCCCAGGAAGCCGGCTCCCAGAATCTGGGCGACCTCCTGAAGCAGGCCGCCAGCTCCGAGGAAGAGAAGTAGTTTCTTCCCTCCCTCTTCCCTGAAAACAGAAGAGGCGCGCCCCCGCGGGGACGCGCCTCTTTTCTTTCTGTTTTTTCCGGTTAGTACAGCTGGTAGCGGAACGACGGCGCGGACCGGGAAGTGAGCTTTTCCACCGCGCCGGCAAGGGTGCTGCCGAGAGCGTCCGTGAACTGCTCTTTCCAGCTGTCCTGCCTCGGCATCTTCACGATGTCGGCGTCGGCGGGCACGCCGGTCTTTTCGCTGAGATAGCCGAGCGCCTTCTCAAAGCCGCCGATCTCGTCGATGAGCCCGAGCTGCAGAGCCTGGCGGCCGGTAAAGGCCGCGCCCGTGGCCATGGCCTCTACGGTTTTCCTGTCGAGGTGGCGCCGTTCGGCCACGATACCCACAAACTGATCGCAGATCTCGGCCATAAACTTCTGCAGGTATTCCTTTTCCGCGTCCGTGGGGGCACGCATGGGGTTGCCCGCCGCCTTGTCCGAACCCGTGGTGTACAGGAGATACCCGATTCCGAGGGTATCGAGCAGCTTCTCGTTGTGCAGGGACTGCATGATGACGCCGATGGATCCCGTAACCGTGCCCCCGCCCGCGAAGATCCGCTCTCCGGCCATACTGATCATGAGGCCGCCCGACGCGGCCATGCTGCCCATGGAAACCACCACGGGCTTCTCTTTCCCGAACTCCAGGAGCTCCTCATAGAAGACCTCGGAGACCGCCGCGCTCCCTCCGGGGGAGTCAACGCGCACGAGAAGCCCCTTTATGCCGTCAGCGTGGCGCAGCCTGTGCAGCCAGGCCGTCTGTTTCGAAAGATCTTTTATCTCGCCCTTTATTTCCAGCAGGGCCACATGGGGATCATCCGGCAGGGCGTCGGAACCGGCGCCGGCGAGGGCAAAGCCCCCGGCGGCGATGAGCGCGAGCACGATCAGAAGAAGCCAGTGCCTGCGCCAGAAGGGTTTCTTCTTTTCCTGCAGGCTCTTCACGAAGGCCGCCAGGATGACCCGGCACTGCCGGCATTCCTCAGTTTCCGGGGACGTTTTCAAGTTCCCGGTATCCGGTGTAGTATTATCCATCCTCAGATTTCTCCTTCCTGTCACATGGGAAGGCATCCCCGGGGACGCCTTCTCTTCCAGAATTACGCCCAGCTTCCGGGGCGCGCAACAGCTCTCCCCGCCATCCGGACACAGAACATGGAAAACAGTCATATCAGGGCATCCCTGCTCGCCCGCGGACAGGTGCAGGGCGTGGGCTTCAGGCCCTTCGTCTACCGGCTCGCCGTCAGCCTCGGCCTCACGGGCAGCGTGGGCAACACGTCAGAAGGCGTGCGCATCGAAATCCAGGGGCCGCGCGGCGCCGTCGCGGCCTTCAGGGACAGGTTCCCGGCGGAGCTTCCGCCCCTCGCCCGTCTCACGGGCCTCTCCTTCCGCGAAATCCCCCTTCTTCCGGACGAGACCGGCTTCACCATAGCCCGGAGCACCGGGCACCGCGGCCACAGCGTGCTCATCAGCCCCGACGTGGGCGTCTGCGGAGACTGCCTCAGGGATATGCGCGACCCGGGAAACCGCCGCTACCGCTATCCCTTCACGAGCTGCACCAACTGCGGACCGCGCTACACCATCACGCGCTCCATTCCCTACGACCGCGCCACCACCTCCATGGCCTGCTTTCCCCTCTGCCCGGACTGCTCCCGCGAGTACACGGATCCTCTTGACCGCCGCTTCGACGCCCAGCCCATAGCCTGCCCGGCCTGCGGCCCGCGTCTCTGGTTTCTTTCCTGCCGGGACGGCGTCCTTCCGGACGTCACCGCCTGCACGGAAGAAAACAGCAGGGATCCCATAGCCCGCGCCGCCGCCGCCCTCCTTGAAGGCCGCATCGTCGCCCTGCGGGGCATAGGCGGCTTCCAGCTCGCCTGCGACGCCTCGGATGAGGCCGCGGTCAGCCGTCTCCGCCGGCGCAAGCACCGCCCGCACAAGGCCTTTGCCCTCATGGCCGCGGACACCGGCCACGCCGGGACCGCAGCCTTCATCAGCGAAGCCGAAGCGGCCCTTCTCACCTCGCCGGCCCGTCCCGCCGTGGTTCTCGGAAAACGCAGAGGAGCGCCTCTCGCCCCTTCCGTCGCGCCGGATACCGCCACAGTGGGCATCATGCTCCCGACCTCGCCCCTTCACGCCGTTCTCTTCGACATGCTCGCCGAAGCCTGCGCGGAGAGGGGCCGTCCCGTGCCCCTTCTCGTCATGACCTCGGGCAATGTGACAGGCGATCCCATCTGCCTCGGCAACCGCGAGGCCCTGCGCCGCCTCAGAGGCACGGCCGACGCCTTTCTCCTCCACGACCGCGATATCCTCTGCCGCGTGGACGACAGCGTGACGGCCCTCTTTCCGCGCACCGTCCCTGCTCCCCCGGCGGATATTCTCTTCTTCCGCCGCGCCAGGGGCTACGTGCCCTCCCCCGTCAGTCTCTGTCACGCGGAGGACGCCCGTCCCGTCCTCGGCTGCGGCGCGGGTCTCAAGGCCACAGTCTGCGTCACGCGCGGGGACAGCGCCTTCGTGGGTCAGCACACGGGCGATCTCGAAAACGCCGCTGCCGCCGGCTTCTATGAGGAAACGGCCCGCCACCTCATGGATCTTCTCGAAGTGGTTCCCGGCCTCATCGTGCGCGACCTGCACCCCGACTTCTTTTCCTCGCGCTTCGGGGAGGAACTCGCGGAAAAGCTCGGCGTCCCCTGCGTGGCGCTCCAGCACCACGCGGCTCACGCCGCCTCCGTACTCGCTGAAAACAACTGCACTGATCCGGCCCTTGCCCTCACCCTGGACGGCACGGGTCTCGGCACGGACGGCACCGTGTGGGGCGGCGAGCTCCTTTTCATGGATCCGGGCCAGCCCGCCTTTACGCGCGCCGGTTCCCTCTCGCCCTTCCCCCTGCCCGGCGGCGATCAGGCCACGCGCTTTCCCTGGCGCACAGCCCTTTCCCTTGATCTCGCCTCGCGCGGCGCGGACGCCGTGGCCTTCTGGCGCGGAAGGCAGGGGATGGCCGCGGACGCCGTGGCCGAAATGCTCGCGCGCCGCGTGAACTCGCCCCTCACCTCAAGCTGCGGCCGGCTCTTCGACGCCGTTTCCGCCCTCCTCGGCCTGTGCCAGGAGACAAGCTACGAGGGCCAGGCCGCCATACGCCTCGAAACAGCGGCCCTCGGCGCGCAGAGATCGTCCCTCCCCGGAGGGCTTCCGGCAATCACGGCGGAACAGGCCGGAGGGCGGCTGCAGATCTCCTCCGCCGCCCTCTTCCGGCGCGCGAAGGCTCTCTCCGACGCCGGCGCGGACACGGGCACCGCCGCTCTCGGCTTTCATCTCGCTCTCGCCGCCGCGTTCACGGACATGGCGGAGAAGGCGGCGCAGACGTACGGAACGCGCGTCATCGCCCTCACGGGCGGCGTCATGCAGAACAGAATCATGGCGGGGGAGCTCGTGCGGCTCCTCTCGGAAAGGGGCTTCACCGTGCTCACGAACAGGGACGTGCCCGCCGGAGACGGCGGCCTGTCTCTCGGGCAGGCTGCCTGGGGACGGTGGCTTCTTAAAAACGGAAAATTCTGACCCTACTGAAACGTCGCGATGACGCGCCCCTTTCTGAGGCTTACGCGCCCGAGGGGCAGATCGCGGTACCAGAGCGCGGCTTCCGCCTCCTTCAGACCGCATGTCAGGCTGCGGCCGCCAAGGAGGGCGCGCACCTCGTCAGCGCTTTCGAGAACCACGCGCGGTCCCTCCTCCGGCATGAGCGCGCGCAGCCTGCTGTCCGGCACGAAACCGCCGGCGCCGAAGCGCCCCAGCGGCGCCCCCTGCCAGACAAAACCTTCGGGAAGAAGGATCTCAGCCTGAGCCGGCAGGAAACGCAGCGTTCCCGAAAACGCGGCGCAGCGGCCGTCCGGGAGAAGTCCGGGATCGACGGTGGCCGAGGAAAGGACTCCGGGCTCCACATCCTGTCCCGGGGAAGCGGCGTGCCGGGCGCCGGGACGTTCTTTTCCCCGGCGTCCCTGCTTTCTGCTCTCCCTGTCCTCACCGGCACCGCTTTTTTCCGGTTCCGGCTCCCCGGTTTTGCGCAGCCTCGCCACGTAGAAGCCCTGGCTCCGGGAGCGCTCCCCGTCAACGCGCAGGGTGCCTTCGCTCCCCTCGCGGTCGTCCCAGTAAAATCCGGGGAAAGGATCCAGCGGCTCCCTGGTGAGCCCGAGGCAGGCTTCAGCGTATTCGGCCTGGCGTTCGTTCTCCCCGCTGTTGGTCGTGCAGGTGGAGTAGACGACCACGCCGCCGGGAGCGAGGAGTTCGGCCGCTCGGCGCA
>ONPA01000008.1 GCA_900319575.1 uncultured Desulfovibrio sp.
GGGCAGCGATATTTCTCATGTGACTCCCTCCTATGTGCCTTCCTCCTTTCCCGGGAGGATCGCCGCGCCGCTTCAGAGCAATAGCCCTCTTTGGGGCGGCGCGGCGTGCCTGGATGACCATGGCGCGCAGGGAAGAAGCACGGTGTTTTCAAAAATTAACGGTTACTCTCCTCTCCAGAGAAAGCCGCGCTGTTCACGGGGTACAGGCATCCTCCGTAAATGGCGCGGCTTTCCAGGTTATTATGCTCCGGATCCGGCGCATACTGGTCATTCAGCCATTTTCCCCGGGCTGGCAGCGGTTCCGCCGGAGTTTATCCCCGCCGCAGTGTGATGGCGGCAATTTCGGCCGGCACTCCGAGGCGCACGGGGAAGCCGGACCAGAGTCCCGCCCCGGGGGAGACGTAGAGCTTCATACCGTCAACCGTGTACCAGCCGCGGACGAAGCCTTTGTTCGCGCGGGCCACGAAGGAATCCATGCCGAAGCACTGCCCGCCGTGGGTGTGACCGGAGAGCTGCAGAGCCGCACCGGCGGCAGCGTTTTCGTGGGCGCGGCCGGGGCGGTGGTCCATGACCAGCCTGAAAGCTTCATTTCCCTGATGATCTGAAAGGACGCCGGAGAGGGAAGATGCCCGCGTGCCGGCAAAGCCTGCGCCCACGGGATCGTCAAGGCCGGCCAGGAGAAAAGCTGTGTTTTTATGGGTGAGCGTCACGGCCTCATTGTGCAGGAACCGGATGCCGAGGCTCCGGTATACGCTCATCCATCCGGAGTAGTCGCTGTAGTACTCATGATTGCCCGTGCAGGCCCATACGCCGAGGGGTGCCCTGAGCGCGGCGAGCTCCCGTGAAGCCTCAAGCCGTGTGCCGCCGTTTTCGGCCCGGTAGCCTTCAAGACCGTCAGCGATGTCACCCGTGATGCAGATGAGGTCAGGCCTGACAGAGACGGCTTTCGCTGCCATGTCCCGGATTTTATCCGCTGACGTGAGCGGGCCGATATGGATGTCCGTGAGCTGGACGATTTTAAGTCCCTCGAGTTCAGGGGGCAGGGAGGGCAGGAACGCGTCAGTGAAATGAAGTCCGGGATACGCCGTTCCAGCAGAGACGCCGACAGCCCCTCCGGCGAGGCTCACGGCAGGGGTGCCCATGGAGAAGGCCGCGGCAAGTCCTCCCCGCAGAAAATTTCTTCTGGACGGGGATTCGGGCGGGGCAGCGGCTGCTTTTTTCCGGAATAAGACACGGCCGAGGAAGGCAGCCAGGCTCAGGACGTCGCGCGCGAGCAGGAAAAGGAAAAGCATGACCAGGGCCGCAAAGAGGGCCGTCTGGGCCTTGAGGAGCCAGGCAGGCATGTCCGGCCCGGAGAGATTTTTGAAGAGGGTGATGTTGATGGGGTAGATCTGGGATATAGCGAGAAGCAGAAGCACGCCGGACACGCGCAGGAAGAGAGGGACTTTCCTGGCGGCGAGGAGGTGGGCGCCGGTGTAGAGAGCGGGGACAAAGGGCCCGGCAAAAAAGAAGAACATGCTCTTCTCCTTGATAAGATGAGGAAGCCTTCCCCTACAGGGCCGCGTCCCCTCTGTCAACGCCGGGAAAAATGGACGTGTTCAGAAAATATGACAAATAGAAACCTATTCAGATATTTTTTATAAAAACTGTCCGCGTCATCCGTTTCCCACAGGACGGGCAGGGAGCGGGAGAATGCGGCTTTTTTTTTCAGGCAGGGTGATCCTTGTCGATACCGAGTTTTCTGAGACGCGCGAGGAGCGTCGTGGGTTTCATGTCGAGGAGTGCGGCCGCTCCGTTCTCGCCGAATATCTTGCCGTTGCACTTGATCATGGCGCGGACGAAATTGCCGCGTATGTAATCCTTCATTTCATCGGAGGTGAGGATGCGTTCCGTGTGCACGACGGACGAAGGAATGGGCAGAGTGTCGGCCGGCATGCGAGGCGCCGGAGCGGGGGCGGGAGCCGGTGCCGGTTTGTCTCCGGGGCGCGTAATCCTGAGGAAATCCACGGAGACCGTATTGCCGCGGGAGAGGATGACGGCCCTCTGGATGACGTTCTGGAGCTCGCGGATATTGCCGGGCCAGGAGTGGGCCATGAGTTTGTCCATCTGGCCGGCCTTCATCCTGAGGGGGCCGCGGTTGAACATGGCCGCGTATTTCCTGAGGAAGTTCTCCACGAGGAGTGGGATGTCTTCGAGACGTTCCCTCAGAGGGGGAATCCGGATGGGGAAGACGTTGAGGCGGTAGAAGAGATCCTCCCTGAATGTGCCGGCCGCGACCATGGCCCTGAGGTCCCGGTTCGTCGCGGCGACAATACGGGTGTGGAAGCTGCGGTTTTTTTCCTCGCCGACCCGGCGGTATTCTTTTTCCTGGAGGGCGCGCAGGAGCTTGCTCTGCTGGGTGATTTCGATTTCGCCTATCTCGTCGAGGAAGAGTGTGCCGTTCTCGGCAGCCTCGAAGAAGCCGATGTGATTGGAGTTTGCCCCCGTGAAGGAGCCCTTGACGTGCCCGAAGAATTCGCTCTCGAAGAGTTCGCGGGGGATGGTCGGGCAGTTGACCTTGACGAGCGGGCCGTTCTTGTAGCGGCTGTGTTTGTGGATTTCGCTGGCGACGAGTTCCTTGCCCGTGCCGGACTCGCCAACGATGAGGACAAGGGCGTCCGTTTCGGCCACGGTCATGATCTGTTCCTTGATGCCCTGAATGGCTTTGCTCTCGCCGACGAGTCCGTTGATGAAATTGGTGTGATCAACGGTGCGGTGCAGGTACTCGTTTTCGATTTCGAGCTGGCGTTTCAGGCGCATCAGTTCTTCGAAGGCGCGGGAGTGGGCTATCTTGATGGCCAGATGGTCCGCGATGATGCGCAGGCCGTCCATAATATAATCGCCGTAGTTGCCGCGCGAGAAGAGCACGATGACGCCGATAACCTCCTTCATATGGATAAGGGGCTGGCAGAGGAGGGTGTGGATGCCCTCTCTTGAGATCCAGCCCGGACTCGCCACCCAGGGCATGTCGGGAGTCACGTTGGTGACATGCAGAGGGGAGCCTGTGGCCGCGATGACGCCGACCTTGTGCACCCCGTAGGGCACGTGGGAAAAATCGCCGTCCGTGTTGTTCCAGACTTCTCCTGAGACAATGGAATGACCGCCAGAGGCCACGAGATGCAGACATTTGGCGTGGTTTGTGCAGAGTTCCCTGTTATGGCAGGTCGCGCAGGCGTCTCCGGGGACCTCGGTGAGCCAGATGCGCACGAGAGCCGTCTCGGGCATGACACCGAAGGTTGTGGAGACGAGATCGAAGAGCTGTTCGAGATTTTCGCAGCGGCCCATGCGGAGGAGGAGGTCGTCGCGGCGGTCCATGCGGTTCAGGAGCTGCAGGCCGGTGTCCGCGTCCTGATCGCAGGTGAAGAATTTGAGGCGGGTGATGAAGGCGTCTATGGTCTGACAGACAGCCGTGAACATGGCTCCGCCGCCGCCGATATGGGCGCCGTAGTGCACCTTGGCGGCCAGAAAATCGACGATTTCGCCGGGCATCCAGCTCCGGCCGCCGTCATCGACGGTGTAGGTGCCGTTGTCCTCGAGATAGTACGTCACTCTGGGAAGCTGGATGGCGTCGGGGTTGAAACGCGGCAGTCTGGTTGTGTCCCAGGCGTGGTGAGCCTCAGGCAGCATGCTCGTCTTGATGACGGCCTCGGGATTGGCAAGCTGGATGCGTTTCGTGTAGGCGAGGGCCTGCTCGGGATCGCAGAGCTCGTCCTTTGAGGCGATGATGACGAGCATGGGGGTCCTGCCCGGGCAGGGGTGGCGCAGCTGGATGTAGCAGGTGGGGGAGAGGGAGACGATGAAGTCGAAGCGCCCCGTGAAGTGGGGCACGCCTGGCACGGAGGACATGCCGAGATGCATGGCGGCGAGGCCGCCACGTCCGATGCCGATGATGCCGACGGCGTTGATGTTGCGGCGCACGATGAGCAGTGAGTAGGCCGCGCATGTCTCGGCCATCAGTTCCCTGAGGGAGAGGACGCGGGGGTTGTCAACGCACTGGTTGATGTCGAGGGGGGAGAAGGGGTCGATGATGAGGCAGGTGAGCCCCCGGGAGGCGAAATACGCGGCGTAGGCGCGCTCGCGCGCGTCGGAGATGCCGCTGTCGTCCGGAATAATCACAAGGGCAGGGGGATTCGGCCGGCCCAGGAGGCAGAACATGGGGGAATAGAGTTCTCCCGTGAGATCAGGCTGATGGATTACCGATTTTTTCCAGGGGTATGCGCCCGAAGAGGCTGATTCATTCATGTGCTACCGAACCATGAAAAAAATTACAAAATTTTGTAGTTTTCTACAGAATTATATAGTGTTTTTATGGATTTTGTGAAGCCAAAATGTTTCAAAAAAAGGTGAAAAATATTTTTTCTTTTGAATTCAGACGGTTAATTTTCGAAACGTGAATTGGCACGGTTAGTGCTTTATTGAGAGTATTCCCCCAGTCTTTCAACCTTAATCAGTAGGAGTTGTCCTATGGCTTTTATCCAAGCACCTGCAGTTCAGGAAGGCGACAGCGTTATCAACATGGACCCCAGCACCAAGCTGTGGCCTGATTATAAGGCTGAAGGCGATGAGTACGCTCTGATCACCATGCACACCATGCCCTTCGAAGGCTCCGTGGGCCTGATCAACCAGCTTACCGCCACCCGTCTGAACCGCAAAGGTTTCCACACGGCTATCCTTCTGTATGGTCCCGCTGTTCTGATGGCCTCCAACACCCGCGGTTTCCCGAATGTCGGCTCCGAGGGCTTCGCTGGCAACCTTCAGTACAACAAGCAGCTTAAGGTCCTCCTTAAGGAAGGCTGCAAAATTTACGCCTGCCGCTTCGCCATGGCCGCCCTGTACGGCATGCGCGAATCCGACCTTATCCCCGGCGTCCAGGCCATTCATCCTCTCGATGTCCTCGACATCCAGATTGAAGCCTTCCGCCGTCACGCCCTCATCATGTCCACCTGGACTGTGTAGTACTCCGGACTGGGGTTTTGTTCCGTGTCCTTCCCTCTAGGGAAGGCACGGATCCCTGAGAAGGATAGTACCACAGTTTTTCTGAGAGGAGTTGAATATGGCCACTAACCTGGTTCGTTTCAAGAAGGGCCTCAAGGTCCAGCGCAAGGTTTTTGATATTCACACCCACATCGGCTGGATGGACGGATTCAAGTACTATGGTCTGCCTGAACCTGTGAATCCGACCATGTACACCGATAACGACCGTCAGTCCAAACTGGACATCATGGACGAGCTCGGTGTCGAGCGTTCCGTGGTTCTTTCCAACTACGGTATCCCGATTCCCAGCCAGCCGTTCACGCTGAACCCCGTTGTCCTCGATGCCGTTGTGGGCAAGAGCGACAAGCGCCTCATCGGCGGCATCTGGTTCTCCCCGATGCTCAAGATGAAGGAAGAGAACGAGAAGGCCATGGCTCTCGCCGGCGAGGACAACATCAAGATCCTCAAGGCCACCTGCCTGCTCGGCGGCTCCTGGGATCCGGCCCAGTGGGACGCTGAAACCGCTGCCATGTGGGAAAACATCATCGCCACCTGCGAGAAGTACGACCACGTCATGATGCTGCACACCAGCCCCGGCGGCGGCTCTGACGTCAGCAACGCCATCAAGTTCATCTACAAGTACGGCAAGCGCATCAAGATTCACGTCGCCCATGCCGGCGGCGGTGTTTCCGGCCACATCAAGTTCGTACCTGAGTTCTTCAAGATGATTAAGGAAGGCTACAAGGTCTACACCGACACCTCCTGGTCCGTCGGCTTCGGCCCCCGCTACCTCTTTGATGAAATGCTGAAGCAGGGCATCGGCGAAGACCGCGTGCTCTTCGGCTCCGACGAACCCTGGAGCGACTTCTGGGGTGAGTATTACAAGATTGAAGGACTTGGCCTGCCTGAAGATCTCAAGAACAAGGTCTTCTGGGAGAATGCTGAAAAGCTCTACGGCGACTAGTTATTAGCTCCCGTACCCGTGGGGGAGGGGGGACGCTTCCCCTCCCCTTGTTTTTTTCCTTTTTTAGTGGTTCCCCCCCGACGCTCTGCGTACAGATGAGCGTGTTTTTGCGGTGATTTTTATACGGCCCTTCCGGGCCTTGCGTTGAAGGAAGGAACGCTATGAGTCTGTCTCTTGAACAACTGGTGAATCTTCAGGTCCGCGGGGTAAGCGCTGATACCATTGAACCAGGGCGCCGCGGCGGAGCCGGCCCCTCTGATTCCAGGGCTTTTCTTCTCGATGGACGCTGCGTTCTTCTTAATGTCGTCAACCGTCCCGATGCCTATGATGTGGAACATCATGAAAACGGCTGCTGTCTCCACGGCCAGGATGGCGAAAACATTTCCTCGAGCCTTGTCAGAAAGGCGAAATTTTACGATTTGAAGACGGCGGATGGCATTCCCTATAAGAAGATCGCCCTGCTGCACGGCAATAACTGCCTCGCATCCACTGTCCTGCAGACCTGCCTGCGCTACGCCCGTCCCGAGACGCGCTGCCGTTTCTGCGCTCTCGGACGCAGCCTGAAGGCTGGCGCCACGATAGCGAAGAAAACGCCGGAGCAGCTCGCCGAAGTGGCAGAGGCCGCGAAGCGTCTTGATGGTGTTACGCATGTTACGCTCACGAGCGGCACGGCCGTGAACCGCGATGAGGGCATTCTCTATCTCGGGAAGTGCGCCCAGGCCATCACAGAGCGCACCGGACTTCCGGTTCAGCTTCAGTTCGAGCCGCCCGTTGACCTCGGTGTTTTTGAGAAGCTGAGGGAACTTGGCGTGGCCAATGTCGCCATGCACGTGGAGAGCCTCGATGAGAGCGTCCGCCGCCGCATGACACCAGGCAAGGCCGAGATTTCCCTGGTCCGCTATTTCGAGGCCTTTAAGAAGGCCGTTGAGGTTTTTGGCCGCAACCGGGTGGGCACCTACGTCATCCTCGGACTCGGCGAGAACAGGGACATCACCAGGTGCCTCATCGACAGGCTCTGCGAAATCGGTGTCTACCCGAACCTCGTTCCCCTGCATCCCCTTGAGGGTACGACGTTCGAGGGCGCCGGAGAACTCGATCCCGCCTATCTTCTCGATATGTACACGTTCACGGGCCGCTGCCTGAGAAGGACCGGCCTCACGAGAGCCGGCAACGTGGCCGGCTGCGGCTGCTGCGGCGCCTGTTCGCTTCTGCAGTTCACCGAAAAGGAAGGCGTCGTCGGGCATATCGACCGCAGAAAGAAGCTTGCCGACCGTCTCAGCCGCGTCGATTCCTCAGAGTGCGATATTTCGCTCAGCATCGCGGAAACGCCGGAAGATCTGGCTGAGTGCCACGCCATTCGCCGCGAAGTCTTCTGTCAGGAGCAGGGGCTCTTTAACGGCGTGGATGACACGGACGAACGTGACCCGTACGCCGTGCACATTCTGGCCAGGGTTAACGGTGAGGCCGCCGGCGTCGTGCGCTGTTTCAGGCGGAGCGAAGGCGTCTGGGTGGGTGGCCGTCTGGCCGTGAGAAAAAAGTACCGCAGCCATCTCGGAGCGCTTCTCGTGCGCAGGGCTGTGAGCACAATGGAAGAACGCGGCGATGTCAGGCGTTTTTTTGCCGTGGTTCAGATTCAGAACCTGCATTTCTTTGAATTTCTCCAGTGGAAGCCGCTCGGCATTCCTTTCCTCTGCCACGGCGTCCTGCACCAGGTCATGGAAAAGCCTCTCGGAACGGGAGAGTAATCATGAAAGTGAAGTTCTTCCATGACGGAAGTGGAAATTTTACGGGCGGTGTCACCGAAGGAATGGACGGAACCGACGAAAATCAGATCGCCGGAATGAAGCTCGTCCTCACTTCTGTAGCCCAGGGCTTCGGCCAGGCCTTTGTCTTCGCAGCCGGACGCCGGGGCATGCCCGTTGGCAAATGTGTGGTGACCGTGGAGGGGGAAGCCGACATGGACGCGTTTCACCGTGATGGGATCGATCTCACGGTGGAAGTCCAGGGCCCGCGGGACACGATGGAAAAATTGGTCTCAGAAGCTTTGTCGCATTGTTTTCCGGCGGGTACGCTCGTCTGTCCTCTGCGGCATACAGTCATTGAAATCCCAAGGAGTTAGCTGTGACTGGTATCAGTGAGCACATGGCCCTCGTCAATGTCGGCCTTGAAAAATTCTACAACGAACTGAAGAGTCAGAACGTCGAAGCCATCCAGGTTGACTGGCGTCCGCCGGCACTCGGCAAGAAGGAACTCATCAATGTCCTCTGCGCTCTGGCGACCCCCGAAGTCGACAAAGCCAATGAGGAAACCGTGCGCCGCATGAAGGCCAGCCGTCCGCTGTGGGTGGATGTGCAGCCCGCCATCAAGGTCATCCCCGGCATGCAGCCCAACCACATCCTGCATTCCGGACCGAAAATCGAGTTCGAGCGCATGTGCGATCCCCAGCAGCGTGCCGTGGAAGCCGCTGCCATCTTTGAGGGATGGTGCACCGACAAGGCCAGCCTTGAAGCCAAGCTCAAGAGCGGCGATATTCAGCTCGCCAACAACTACGCCTTCGGCGCCGCCGGCGCCATGTGCGGCGTGATCACGCCCTCCATGCCTGTCCTGGTTGTGGAAAACCGTGAGTTCGGCACCCGCAGCTGGACCACCTTCAACGAAGGCAAGGGCAACGTTATCTGGATGGGCACCTACGATCAGGGCACCATCGAGCGCCTGCGCTGGATGCGCGACGTGCTCGGCCCCGTTCTCGGCCGCGCCGTGCGTTCCAAGAAGGAAGGCATCGATATCTTCAAGATCATTTCCCAGGGCGTCCTCATGGGTGATGAAGTCCATGCCCGCAGCGCCGCCTGCACGCTCCTGCTCCTGCGCGAGCTGCTCCCGCTTCTCCTGAACAGCAATGAGAGCAAGGAAACGATCAATGCCGTGACCCAGTTCATCGGCGGCAATAACCACTCCTTCCTGCCCCTCACCATCGCGGGATGCAAGGCGTCCGCAGAGGCCGCTCACGGCGTGCCCCATTCCACCATCGTCACGGCCATGAGCCGCAACGGCGTTGATTTCGCCCTGCGTATCGGCGGCATGAACGAATGGTTCATCGCTCCGACCGCTCCCATGGACGAGGCCATTTACTACTCCGGCTACGGACCGGAAGACGCTGCCGGCGATATCGGCGACTCCGCCATTGTCGAGACCATGGGTCTCGGCGGCATGGTCATCGGCGGCGCTCCCTCCATCAGCTCCTTCGTGGGCGGCGGTATGGCCAACTCCCTGAAGTCCATGAAGATCATGCAGCGCATCTGCGCCTCCAACAACCCGAAGTTCGCTCCCGGCGCCGTGGACTTCACGCCCGCTCCGCTCGGCATCGACCTTCGCAAGGTCATGCGCCTCGGCATCACCCCCATCGTTGATACGGGCGTTCTGCACAAGGCTTCCGGCGTCGGCCAGATCGGCACCGGCATCGCCCGCGCCCCCATGGCCTGCTTCGAGCTCGCCCTGCGCGGCATCGGCAAAAAGCTGGGCCTCCTCTAGGAGTCGGACATGGAAAAACCCATCGCAGTTATCGCCTTCGGCGGCAACGCCATCCTTGACAAGGGTGACGACGGTTCCTTCGAGACGCAGCTTGAAAAGGCCAAGACGGCCTGCCGTGAGATGCTTTCCATTCTGCATAAGGGCTATGACATCTGCCTCGTTCACGGCAACGGCCCCCAGGTCGGCAACCTGCTCATTCAGTTCGAGAAGGCCAGGGACATCATCCCCGTTCCTCCGCTGGATGTGGCTGTCGCTTCCTCCCAGGGCCTTCTCGGCCACATGCTGGAAGTGAGCATGCGTTCTGTTCTCGCCGAAGACAACATGGAAAAGGACGTGGCCTGCATTCTTACCCAGGTCGTCGTCGATTCCGAGGATCCCTCCTTTAAGAATCCTACCAAGCCCATCGGTCCTTTCTTCACCAGGAAGGACGCCGAGTGCCTCATGGAAAAGCAGGGCTGGAAGATGGTCGAGGATGCCGGCCGCGGCTGGCGCCGCGTGGTCTGCTCCCCGATGCCCCGCAAGATTCTTGAGCTCAACTCCATCCGTTCGCTTCTGAACGCCCACAACGTGGTCATCGCCTGTGGCGGCGGCGGCATCCCGGTGAACTATACGACGAACTCCGTCATGGGTACCACCGGCGTTATCGACAAGGACAGGGCTTCCGCTCTCCTGGCCTATAACCTCGACGCCCAGCTCTACATGATCGTCACCGGCGTTGCCAAGGTATGCATCAATTACGGCAAGCCCGATCAGCGCGAAATTGAGGTCATGACCGTTTCCGAGGCCAAGAAGTACCTCGCTGAGGGCCAGTTCCCGGCAGGCAGCATGGGTCCGAAGATCCAGAGCGCCATCGAATACGTCGAAAAGGGCGGCAAGGAAGCCATCATTACGAGCCAGGACAACATCACCAAATGCATGCTTCAGCCCGAATGCTGCACGAGAATCGTGCCTGATTAGGAGAGGATATAATGCTTTTCAAAGTTTTCGTTTATAAGAATCAGTACCAGGATTCCGTGCGCCTGATGAGCATTTCCCGCGAGGCCGCCAAACTCGACGGCGTCAGCAAGGTGCTCGCTCTTCTGGGCACTGTCAGCAACAAGGACGTCATCGCCCGCCTCGGTCTCAAGGACCCTGCCGTTGACGCTGCCACCGCCAGCGACCTCATGGTCTGCATCGAAGCGAAGGACGACGCTGCCGTCAAGGCCGCCCTTGACAACGTGCAGGCTCACCTCAAGACCAAGGCTGGTGGTTCCAAGGCCGAGGAACTCAAGCCCGCCACCATCGAGGAGGCCGCTGACCGCCTCGAAGACGCCAACTTCTGCATGATTTCCCTGCCTGGCCCCATGGCCAAGCTGGATGTCCTGAGTGCCATCAACCGCGGACTCAACGTCATGCTCTTCTCCGATAACATCACCATCGAGGATGAAATCGAGCTGAAGAAGAAGGCTATTGAGAAGGGCCTTCTCATGATGGGCCCCGACTGCGGTACGGCCATCATCGCCGGCGTCCCGCTCGCCCTGGCCAACGTCGTGCGCCGCGGTGACATCGGCATCGTGGCCGCCTCCGGCACCGGCATTCAGGAAGTGACCTGCCTCATCGACCGCTTCGGCGGCGGCATCACCCACGCTCTCGGCTGCGGCGGCCGTGACCTGCGCAAGCAGGTCGGCGGTCTCGAAATGCGTTTCGGCATTAAGAAACTCGCCGCCACGCCCGGCAACAAGACTCTTCTCCTTCTCTCGAAGCCCGGCGACCCGGCGGTTCTTAATGCCGTCCTCGATGAAGCCCGCGCCACCGGTCTGCGTACGGTTACCTGCCTCATCGGCGGCAAGCCCGACGAACTGAACACGGAAGGCATCATCTTCACCCGTACGCTTGAGGAAGCCGCCTTCGCCGCTCTCGGCAAGCCCGTTCCGGAACTCGTGTTCCCGAAGGCTCTCGACGATCGCATCGCGAAGCTCGACTCCCAGCGCAAGTACATGCGCGGCCTCTTCTCCGGCGGCACGCTCTGCTACGAATCCCTGGTTATTCTCGATGACAAGTTTGACATCGAGTCCAACGTGCCTCTCAGGAAGGAACTCTTCCTTGAAGCTCCCACCAAGGGCAAGAAGCACTGCTGCGTCGACCTCGGCGAAGACGAGTTCACCCGCGGCATTCCGCATCCCATCATCGACACCGGCCTCCGCGGCCAGCGCCTTGAAGAGGATATGCGCGATCCCACCTGCCGCGTGATCATGATGGATATCGTGCTCGGCTTCGGCGCCGACCCCGATCCGGCCTCCAAGTTCGCCGCCATCATCAACAGGGTGCGCAAGGATCTGCCTGACTGCGGTCCCATCATCGTCTGTTCCGTGTGCGGCACGGACGCCGACCCCCAGTCCTGCGCCCAGCAGGAAAAGACCCTCGAGGATGCCGGCTGCTTCGTGTTCCCGACGAACGCCCAGGCCGCCAAGGCCGTTGCCAGGATAGTCCTCGGCAAGTAATTCCCGCATAAGATGCCGGCCGCGGTCTTATGAGCCACCGGACCGCGGCCGGCCGGAAATTTCGTTATCAGCGTGTCCAGGAGAAAGTGTAATGGAAGACTACTGCGTCGAACTTGCGGCGAAACTTGGTTCCTCGTTTACGCAGGATCCCCAGATCTGCCGCTCATATAACCATGATCTTGGCGAAATGCCGGCGGTGCTGCTGGGGCTTTTCAAAAGAACGCCCGGTGCCGTCGCTCTGCCGAGGACGGCGCAGCAGGTCAGCGACTGCCTGTCTGTGGCCCACAAGCACAGGGTTCCTGTCACTGTCCGCGCCCAGGCCTCTTCCGGCTACGGCGGGACCATGCCCACCGTGGGCGGCCTTCTTGTCGATGTAAGCCGCATGAACAAAGTGATCTCCGTTGATGAGGAGCACAGAACCTGTGATGTCGAGCCCGGCGTCGTGTGGAAGGATCTCAATGAAGAGCTTTCCCGCCACGGACTCGCCTCGCGCATCTGCCCTACGAGCGGTCCTTCCTCTACCGTGGGCGGCATGTTCGCCATGGGCGGCGTCGGCATTGGCAGCTACCGTTACGGATCCATCCTAGACTGTGTCGAAGAAATCGATGTGGTCGATCCCGATGGCACCATGCGCACGGTGAAGGGACACGAGCTTTCCGTTTACGCCTTCTCCCAGGGCACGCTCGGTATCATCACCCGCCTGCGCCTCCTTCTGAGGAAGGACGTGGAGCTCTCGAAGCTCGCTTTCCAGCTTGCCTCCGCCGATCA
>ONPA01000051.1 GCA_900319575.1 uncultured Desulfovibrio sp.
ATTGCCGGCATTCTGAAGGCCGCCCTCCTGCGCCTCGCGCCCGGAGGCCTGGCCGTGGTCTCAGCCGTCACCATGGAAACCGTGGCCGCGCTGACCGGCCTCTTTCCCCAGCTCAGGCTCTCCGCCGTCAGCCTCTCCGTCAGCGAGGAAAGGGACTTCGGACCGAATCTCCACATGATGGCTCCCG
The DNA here is from genome assembly GCA_900319575.1 of uncultured Desulfovibrio sp. Lineage (GTDB taxonomy): Bacteria > Desulfobacterota > Desulfovibrionia > Desulfovibrionales > Desulfovibrionaceae > Desulfovibrio. The sequence continues at coordinate 188 of ONPA01000051.1, forward strand.
AACATCAGGTTTATCTCTTTTCCTACCGGGCGCCCGAACCCGGAAGCATCACCCCCGCTGCACCCCTCGGCGGCGCGGAAAAAAACGAGGAACGCTCATGACTCCCGTCATCTTTCTGGGCGCCGGACCAGGCGCCGCCGATCTGATCACGCTCCGCGGCCGCAGGGCCCTTGAAGAAGCCGGCGCCGTGCTCTACGCCGGATCCCTTGTCAATCCGGATATTCTCTCCTGCTGCAGCAGGGACTGCCTTCTGAAGGACTCGGCCGGCCTCGATCTCGAAAGTCAGGTGGCCTTCATGATGGAAGCGCGCGGGAAAGGCCTTTCCGTGGTGCGCCTGCACTCAGGCGATCCCTCGCTTTACGGCGCCGTGCGCGAGCAGATGCGCGAACTTGAAAAACGCGGCGTCCCCTATGAGGTCATTCCGGGCGTCACCTGCGCCTTCGCCGCGGCCGCTGCCCTCAGAACGGAGCTCACCATGCCCGGTGAGGCGCAGAGCGTGATCATCACGAGATGCCCCGGCCGCACGCCCCTGCCCGCAGGGCAGGAACCTGCCGCCTTCGCGGAGACGGGCGCCACCCTGGTCTTCTATCTGAGCGCCGGACACTACGGGGAGCTCACGGCCGAGCTCATGGGAAAGGGTGGCCTTTCCCCCGACACGCCCGCCGCGGTTGTGGCGCGGGCCAGCTGGCCTGACGAGCGCGTGCTGCGCGCGCCCCTGAAGGACATCGCGGCGCGGGCTGCCGAAGCCGGCGTCTGCCGCCAGGCTCTTCTTCTCGTGGGCAGGGCCCTCTCGGATCCTGCCGGTGACGACGGCGCCTCCTCAAAGCTCTACTGCAGGGACTTTTCCCACGGCTACCGATCGAGCCTCGAAGACGAGCGCTTTGAAGGACGCGTGGCCGTTCTGGCTTTCTCCCGCAGGGGAGAGGCCAAAGCCAGGGAAATCGTCACCGGCCTTGGTGCCGGCCGGGCCGAATTTCTTCAGGGCGGCGTCCGGGAGTCCGTCTTCAGGGACGCGTGGACCCGCTTTGACGGCGTTATCTGCGTGGGCGCCACGGGCATCGCCGTGCGCCTCGCCGCCCCGCTCCTCGGTGACAAATGCACGGATCCCGCTCTCGTGGCCGTGGACGAGCGCGGCCGCTTCGCCGTGAGCCTCGCCGGAGGGCATCTCGGGGGCGCCAACCGCCTCGCCCGCAGAACGGCCCGCGTCACGGGCGGCCAGGCCGTTATCAGCACGGGCACGGACTGCGAATCCCTCACCGCCTTTGACGAGGCGGCCTCCCGCGAGGGATGCAGGATTCTGAACGCCGAAGCCATCCTGCCGGCGAGCCGCGCGCTCATGGAAGGAAAGGACGTTTTCTTCTCCGGGCCGGAGGAAATTTACAGAAAATACTGGGCAGAGTGCCCGAACGTGCGCCGCGGCGGATGGACGGGAGGTCCCTGCGTGCTCTGGGACACGGAGAAGGCGCCGGAGGGAGCCTCCCAGGTCCTCTTCGTCTCCTCGCGAAGCCTCGTGCTCGGTCTCGGGTGCCGGAAGGGCGTTGATCCCGGCGCCTTCGCGGAGGAAGCCATGGCTTTTCTGCAGCGTCACGGCGTTTCCCCGTCGCGCCTCGCCGGAATAGCCAGCATTGACCTCAAGCGCGATGAACCGGCCATTCTGTCTCTCAGGGAAAAACTCGGCGTCCCGGAACTCTTCTTCTATCCGGCGGATGAACTCTCCTCCGTGCCGGGGACCACGCAGTCCGAAACGGTGCGGGAACACACGGGCACGGGATCGGTTTCCGAAGCAGCCGCCCTGATCGCCGCGTCAGAACTTGGCGGTAGCCCGGCGCGCCTCACCGCGCCCAAGGAAACGGCCCTGCAGAGCATGACCTTCGCCCTGGCCCGCGTCCCGCACAGCCGGGAACAGCGTCCCGGCCGGAAGGACGGGGGGAAACCCGGCACTGTCACGGTCGCGGGTCTCGGGTCCGGACAGCCTGACGGCATCACGCCTGAAGCGCTGAAGGCTGTGCGCGAAAGCGGTGCCGTGGCGGGATACACCACCTATCTCGACTATATCAGGCCGCTTCTCGC
>ONPA01000022.1 GCA_900319575.1 uncultured Desulfovibrio sp.
CCGGCAGCTTCCTGCCTGAAGACAAAATCGCGGCCGCGAAGATCATCCAGAAGGAACTCCTGACCGCAGCCCTGGAAGGCGCCACTGACGCGCTCCAGAGCGGCGATCTCACGGGCTACCCGGTGGTGGATGTCGCCGTCACCATCACAGGCATCGAACGGCGCGACGGCGTGGCCTCTGAGCCCGGCTGCCGCATGGCCGCTGCGCAGGCCCTGAAGCAGGCTCTGGCCGCTGCGTCCCCCGTTATTCTCGAACCTGTCATGAACGTAACCATCAGCTGTCCCGAAGCGGAACTTGGCAGCGCCATCAGCCTCTTCGGCACTCTCGGCGGCAAAATCGACGAGATGGAAGACAATTCGGGCCAGAAGGTGGTTCACGGAACGGCCTCCTTACGGAAGCTCTTCGGCTTCTCAACCAAACTGAGGAGTGCCACCCAGGGGCGCGCCGGACTCGTCATGTCCTTCAGCCGCTTCGACAGGGCCTAGCTCCATGGCATCCTCAGCCAGAGAACGTCTCAGAAATGCATCCCGGAGACTCACTGCCGGACAGGGAAACAGCGCCCCAGCCGCCAAGAAGAGCCTTGGTCAGCATTTTCTGACAAATCCCGGCATATGCCGGCGCATCGTGGATCTCATCGCTCCCTCCGGAAGCGACAGCATCCTCGAAATCGGTCCCGGCCCCGGCGCGCTGACGGGCGTGCTCGAAAAGGCGCCCCACGCGCGCCTGCTCCTCCTCGAAAAGGATGACTACTGGGCCGGCGTGCGCGCCAGGGAGGGCGGCCCCTCTACGGAGGTGCGCTGCATGGATGCCCTGACCTTCCCCTGGGGGGACCTGGAGGGACAGTGGAAACTCATCGGCAACCTCCCCTACAATGTGGCCTCCCCGCTCATCTGGGACATAGCCTGGAAGTGCCGGGCCCTCACAAGAGCCGCCTTTATGGTCCAGAAGGAAGTGGGTGATCGCCTCGCCGCGGCTCCCGGCACCCGGCACTACGGCGCTCTCTCCGTGTGGGTGCAGGCCTGGCTTTGCGTGCGCATGGAATTTACCCTGGGGCCGGGCGCCTTCTCTCCGCCGCCAAAAGTCGACTCAGCCGTGCTTTCTTTTACCCCAATCCCGCCGGAAAGGCACCCGAAGAACCCGGAACGGCTCGCCTCGCTGATAAAACTCTGTTTCCAGCAACGGCGCAAGCAGATGGGCGGCCTCTTCCGGCGCGCCGGCCGGGGAGATCTCCTGGACGGCCTCGCCGCTCTCGGCATCAGCCCGGAGAAGCGCCCTGAGGAACTTTCTGTTTCCGATTTTCTGGCTCTTTCGGAACAGTCAGTGAAGTCAGTTACCCCCTACTATAGAGGGGGAGTCTTCCGGGCAAGATAATAAAAACTTCTTCTTTCCTCTGTCAGGGCAGCCACGGGACTTTCCTCATCAGGGCGCACCCATGCCGGGGTCACAAAATAAGGGGGTCCGCCACTTGGCGGACCCCCTCTGATTTTTTCAGCCTTTTCAGCACTCAGTCAGATTACTTTCCTTGCCTGAGTGCTTTCTGGTTCTTGGCGGCCTTGATAAATTCCCTGAAAAGCGGGTGCGGGGCCATGGGGCGGGAGCGGAATTCCGGATGGAACTGGCAGCCCAGGAACCACGGATGATCCTTGAGCTCGACAATTTCCACGAGGGATTCATCCGGGGACATGCCGCTGTAGACAAGTCCCTTCTCTCCGAGGGCGTCGCGGAAGGCGTTATTAAATTCGTAGCGGTGGCGGTGGCGTTCCTGCACCAGCGGCTGCCCATAGGCCTCCGCGGCCTTCGTTTCGGGGATGATCTTGCAGGGGTAGGCGCCAAGACGCATGGTGTGCCCCTTGTTGCTGGTCTCGTCGCGCTCCTCCACCTTGTTTGTGTGCACGTCGTACCATTCGGTCATGAGATAGATGACCTTGTGCTCGGAAAGCTTGTCGAACTCTTCCGAATTGGCGTCCTCCAGGCCGAGCACGTGGCGGGCGAACTCAATGACGGCGCACTGCATGCCGAGGCAGATGCCGAAGAACGGCACCTTGTTCTCACGGGCGTAGCGGATGGCGCTGATCTTGCCCTCCACGCCGCGGTAGCCGAAGCCGCCGGGAACAAGAATACCATCCACGTCGCCGAAGAAGGATCCCGCGTTCTCGTCCGTCACTTCCTCGCTGTTCACGTACTTAAGATTAACGGAGAGATGGTTCGCGAGGCCGCCGTGCACGAGAGCTTCGTGCAGGCTCTTGTAGGCTTCCTTGAGATCCACATACTTGCCCACGATGGCAATGGTGACGGATCCTTCGGGATGCTCGAAATCGTAAATCATCTTGCGCCAGGCATCGAGGTGCGCGTTGTGGGCCGGCAGGCGGAGCATGATGGCCACCTTCTGGTCAAAGCCTTCCTCAAAGAATTCCAGGGGCAGTTCGTAAATATTGGCTACGTTGACCGAGGAAAAAACGGCGTCCTGATCCACGTTGCAGAAGAGCGCGATCTTCTGCCTTAGTTCGTCAGGCACGTTCGTTTCGCAGCGGCAGAGGATGATGTCGGGCTGAATGCCGATGGAGAGCAGCTCCTTGACGCTGTGCTGCGTGGGCTTGGTCTTGAACTCGCCCGCGGCGCGCAGGTAGGGAACCAGAGTCAGATGGATATTCAGGCAATTGTCACGGCCGAGCTCGGATCGCAGCTGTCTGATGGCTTCGAGGAAAGGCAGGCCTTCGATATCGCCGACAGTGCCGCCGATCTCAATGATGGCGACATCAGGGGCGTCCTCGCCCTCGGCAAGAGAAAGCACGACGCGCTTGATCTCGTCAGTGATGTGCGGGATCACCTGCACGGTAGCACCCAGGTAGTCCCCGCGGCGTTCCTTATGGATGACGCGGTTATAAACGGCGCCGGACGTGGTATTGTTCTTCTGGGAAAGGGAAATGTTCAGGAACCTCTCGTAATGGCCGAGATCGAGGTCCGTTTCAGCGCCGTCGTCCGTGACGAAAACCTCTCCGTGCTGGAAGGGGTTCATGGTGCCGGGATCAACGTTGATGTAGGGATCCAGTTTCTGAATGGTCACGGAAAGATCCCTCGCCTTCAGAAGTGCGCCGAGGGAAGCCGCAGCCAGACCTTTTCCAAGGGAGGAAAGCACACCTCCTGTCACGAAGATAAACTTTGTTTTCATCGCTCTCCGTTCCTTACTCCCGTCTCCCCCTCAGGCCGCAGGGTGAGCCTTTAAAGTATGGTTGCAAGCGCCGCCTGTACGCATCACGCATCTGTCTTAATCCTGAGGTCTATAGCCTATCTCAGGCCGCTTGACTAGCCTTGACGATGACGCCTCCTGCGTATAAGGTGTTTTGCATTTCGCTGAGAAAGGAGAGCAAGAGCATGGGCAGAGTAAACACCCTCGTTATCACCGGCTACGGAACCAATTCCCATGTCGAAACAGCTTACGCCGCCACACAGGCCGGCGCTGACCGGGCCGACATCGTTCACTTCTCAGACATCACAGCCTGCAACTGCAGCCTCGATGACTACGACTTCCTGATTTTCCCGGGGGGATTTCTCGATGGCGACGATCTTGGCGCGGCTCAGGCTGCAGGCATGCGCTGGCGCCATCTGAAGGATGCGTCCGGCACACCTCTGCTCGACCATCTGAAGAAATTTCTCAGCGACGGCAAGCTGGTTCTCGGAATCTGCAACGGCTTCCAGCTTCTCGTGAAGCTCGGCCTCCTGCCGGGCTTTGACGGACAAATCAGGCGTATGGTCTCTCTCGGACACAACGACTCGGCCCGCTTCGAGGATCGCTGGGTCTGCCTGCTCCCCAACCCCAAGAGCCCCTGCGTCTTTACGAAGAACCTGCCCTTCATGCGCATGCCTGTCCGTCACGGCGAGGGCAAGCTCGTCTGCGCTGACGAAGCCTGCCGGCAGCGCCTCGTGGACGAAAATCTGGTGGCCCTCCAGTATGCGGATCCCGAGACGAAGCAGCCCACGCACGAATATCCCTATAATCCCAACGGCTCCGAACTCGAGGCCGCAGGCCTGACCAACCCCACGGGCACGGTTCTCGGCCTCATGCCGCACCCCGAGGCCTTCAACCACGCCACCAACCATCCCGGATGGACCCGCGGCGAGGTCGACGCACCCGGCACCATGCTTTTTCTCAACGCGGTGCAGTATCTGAGGGGACTCTAGGCCTTCCTTTTGACAGGTCTTCCCTTTTCCCGTATCTGCACGCGCTGCCCCGGCGTTCCGGCGCCGGAGGATGTGAATTCAAGGCCCTGCCCTGACTTCGGCCGGGGCGGGCGCTTTTTTGTATCAAGGACCAGCCATGCGCATCCGTGACATCATAGCCTGCATCGAAGAAATGGCCCCCCTCTCCGGGGCGGCGGACTGGGATCGCTCCGGCCTCCAGGTCTATTCCCCGAGAACCGAAGCCTCGAGAGTCTGCGTCGCCCTCGATCCCACGCCGGAAACCGTGAAAAAAGCCCTCGGCGAAGGCGCAGATTTCATCTTCACGCATCATCCGCTGGCTCTGAAACCCGGACTGCCCAACCGTCCCAGCAATTATTACGAAACGCTGTCTCTGCTCATAAAGGCCGATGTGCCGCTTTATGCCGCCCATACCACCCTCGACGTGCAGCCCGACGGCCCGGCCGGCTGGCTGGCCCGTTTCCTCCAGTTCGTGCACCCGTCCCTCCTCGATGCCACAGGCCCTGACACGGGCTTCGGCCTTGCGGGCGATCTGCCCGGAGCCATGAGCTTTGACGACCTCGTGCGCCGCCTCGGCACCGTCATCAGCCTGGATACGGCTGTCGTAATCGGGGACGTACCCGAAAAAATAACCCGCGCCGCCTACTGCACGGGATCGGGAGCTTCACTCCTTCCCGAAGCCGAAAGAAGCGGGGCCCAGATTTATATAACAGGCGATGTAAAATACCACGCCGCGCTCGATGCCCGCATCTGCGTCCTCGACGTGGGTCACCACAGTCTTGAGGAAGAGATGATGCGCCAGGCAGCCCAGATGCTGGCAGGGCGCCTGACCGGCGCTGACGTCTCCTTCATTACGTCGGTTCCGCCCATGCGCCGCGTCGTCCTATCCTAATTACGGGAGAAATCCATGCCCCAGAATACTGACAATCACGCTTTTTATCTGACCCAGATTCATCAGCTCAAGGAGCTGCAGAAGCTTGACGATCAGATTTATGAAGTGCAGCAGATCCTTGAAAAAGCCCCTGACGAACTCAGGGACCTGCAGGACAAACTGACAAAGGCTGAGGTCCAGCGCGACCGCATCAACGACAAGATCAGCCATCTCAAGGAATCGGAAAGCCGTATCTCCCGCGAGAGGGAAGAGAACAGCGAGCGCCTCAAGAAGAGCAAGAGCAAGCTTATGAACACGGGCAACGAAAAGGAATTTTCCGCTGTCACCCGTGAAATCGACAATCTGGAAAAAATGACCCAGCCCCGCGAGGACGAACTGCTCGCCGTGCGCGATGAACTGCGCAACCAGAATGACAGCCTCAATGAGCTGAACGAGCAGTACATCGACCTCAAGACCCAGGTGGAAGCCCGCAAAGCTACCCTGGACGAACAGCTCAAATCCGCCAAAGACAGGCTCGCCGAGCTCGACAGTGAACGCGATGAGAGCAGCCGCAGCATTCCCAAACCCATTTTCCAGCGTTACGAGTTCATCCGCCAGCGCCTGCAGCATCCTGTCATCGTGCCTCTCGAGAACTACATCTGCCCGAGCTGCCACATTGCCATCCCTCCGCAGGACTTCAACGAGATGCTGCGCGGCGAACATATCATGAGCTGCCCCAACTGCCAGCGCCTCATCGTCTGGCGCGACGATTTCCTGGCCGATGATCCGGAAGCCCTCGCCGCCGCCAAGGCGAAGGAAATGGAAAACGCCGAAGGGGAAGACGGTTCCAGCCAGGCTGAATAGTTTTCACTGAATCACAGGAGTCGGACAGACCGCCGCCGCGGAGAATATCCGGGGAGGAAAGTCCGGGCTCCACAGGGCATGACGCCGGGTAACGCCCGGGAGGGGTGACCCTCGGACAGCGCCACAGAAAACAGACCGCCCGCTTCGGCGGGTAAGGGTGAAAAGGTGGGGTAAGAGCCCACCGGACGCGGCGGCAACGCCGCGTGCCTGGCATACCCCGTCAGGAGCAAGACCAAATAGGAAAGGCGGCCGGCCCGGCCGTGTGCCTTTCGGGTAGGTTGCTTGAGCGTGCGGGCAACCGCACGCCTAGAGGAATGGCGGTCCTCGACAGAACCCGGCTTACAGTCCGGCTCCTGCTTTTTCGTCCGGCTCCCGGCCCTTACCGGCTGCCGGACTTTTTTTGAGCGGCAGACGCGCTTTCGCGCCGCAAAGGATCCTATGCCTGATACCGCAGATTACACGCTCTCTGACGCCCCGTGGGCGATCCTCCTCGCCGCTGGCCAGGGCACGCGCCTCATGCAGGCCGCGGGCATGCCCAAGCAGTTTCTCAGAACAGAGGGGGTTCCCCTCTTCTGGCTCTCGGCACGCGCATTCCGTCTGGTACCACGCCTCTCCGGCATCGTCTTTGTCTTTCCGCCGGACAGGCTCGGAGAGTGCGAAAAAATGGTCAGGGAACTCAGCGCGGCAGAGCCTCTGGGCCTCGCCATCCGCTGCGCCGCGGGCGGTGAACGCCGTCAGGACTCCGTTTTTAACGGACTTCTGGCCGTACCGGAAAAAGCCCGGTTCGTGCTTGTCCACGATTCGGCCAGACCCTTCTTTTCTCCCGGACTCGCCAGCCGCGTGCTCAGCGCACTTGAATCCGGCGCCCAGGCCGCCATACCCGGTATCCCCGTGAAGGACACCATCAAGAAGGTGCAGAACGGCATTGTTGTGGACACCCTGCCGCGCGCGGAGCTCATGGCTGTGCAGACACCGCAGGGCTTCGACAGGGCGGCCCTCCTCAGGGCCCACAGGGACTGGCAGAAGGCGGGTGACGGACTCGTCACCGATGACGCGGCTCTCATGGAGGCCGCGGGCGCCAGCGTACGCATCGTGGAAGGAGAGGAAGGCAATATGAAGATTACAACTCCCGGAGATCTCGGCCTGCTCAGCGGAAAACAGGACGGCATGCCCTGCACGGGATTCGGCTACGACGTGCACAGATACGGGGGGACAAGGCCTCTCGTCCTCGGGGGCGTGCCCATGGAAGGCGGTTTTACGGTTGAGGCCCATTCCGACGGAGACGTGCTCCTACACGCACTCATGGATGCCCTGCTCGGACTCTCCGGCAAAGGAGACATCGGCGAACTCTTTCCCGACAGCGATCCCGCCTTCGACGGCATCAGTTCCGCCGTACTCCTCTCCCGTGTCCTTGATGTCATCCGCGAAAGCGGCATCGTCCTGACCAACATCGACTGCACCGTCGTCTGTCAGAAACCGAAGGTCGGCCCCCAGAGGGGAGCCATCCGGCATAATCTCTGCCGGCTCCTCTCCCTTGATCCCGACCAGGTCAGCGTCAAGGCCACCACAGAGGAAAAACTCGGCTTCACAGGGGAGCTCTCGGGCATCAAAGCCTACGCCGTAGCCACGGGTCTCAGAACGCAGCGCAGCTAACCCCCGCTCTTACGTGCCAGCCGTACGGAAGGAAACGGAAAGGCGACGGTGCCTTTCTTCTCCAGCCTCCCTCCCGGAACGCCCCGGAACTCTCTGTTCCTTGCATCATACAGGAAAAAGTGTCTTAATAAGTCTGCTTGCTGTTATTTCTTCCGGAACAACTCTTTCCCGGTTCTCTCCGGACAGCACAGCCGTATTCTTCCAGGAGCTCTATTGTGCCTGATACCTTCCCCACGCCTTGGCTGAACAAATATAACGAATTCCACATACCCCATGACGTCCCGGTTTTTGACCGGCCCCTTTACGCGGCTCTTGACGACGCAGCCCGTGATTATCCAGACCGCCCTGCCATCCTTTATGGAGATTCACGCATTTCCTATAAGCGGCTCCATCTGCTCGCAGAACGCTTCTCCGCTTCCCTGCACCGTCTGGGACTCAAAAAGGGCGATCGTGTGGCGCTCATGCTTCCCAACCTTCCACAGACTGTTGTCGCATATTGGGGTATTCTGAAATGCGGCGGCGTGGTTGTCATGACAAACCCTCTGTACATGGAAACAGAGCTCATCGGGCACCTGAACGATGCGGGCTGCCGCTTCATGATCCTGCTTGATACCTACTGTACCAAGGTAACCGCCCTCAGAGACAGGCTTCCTGTTGAAAAATTCATCGTGACGGCCGCAACAGACGCAGTCGACGGTACGGGAATTCAGCCCGTCGAGCCAAAAAATCCACGCGTCAAGCCGCATGTCATCAGTTACGGCCCGCATGTACTGCCCTTTCTCGCCCTCCTTGTGGGAGATGAACAGTACACCTGTCCCATCGAGGATCCCATACACACGGTAGCCATGCTGCAATATACCGGCGGCACAACGGGAACCCCAAAAGGCGTCATGCTCACACACTCCAATCTGGGGACTGATGCTGCGATCATGGTTGCCCACCTGCACATGAAGAAAGGAGACAGACACATCTTTCTTTCCATCATGCCTTTTTTCCACGTGTACGGGCTTTCTCTCTGCTGCATAGATCCTGTCTTTCTGGCCGCTGCCACGATTCCCGTACCACACTATTCCCCTGCGGATTCCCTGAATCTCATCAGCCGTTTCCGTCCGACCGTGTTTCCCAGCGCCCCGTCGGTTTTCACATCACTCCTGCAGCAGAAAACGCTGGAAAAATACGATCTCACATCCATACA
>ONPA01000159.1 GCA_900319575.1 uncultured Desulfovibrio sp.
AGCGTTTCCCTGTCTTCGTGTTCCGTGATTTCCTGACAGCTGCCGCAGGCGTCGTCGAGGTGAAGCGCCTGCAGGGCTGAGCGGATTTGGCCGGCGAGGCCCGGTTCGTGCTCAACGGTTACGGTGTGACCCGTGAGGTCGCAGACGACGCCGCGGATGCCGGCAATCGGGCTCAGCGCGTCACGCACCATTTTTTCCTCGACGGGGCAGTCCATGCCGGGCAGGACAAAAGTGGAAAGCATCCCGTTCCCGGCCGCGGAATCGTCCCCGTGGCGGGGAAGCACCCCGTCCGGGAAGGGATTGCAGCATGAGCACTGGGAAGATTCGCAGGAAGCCATTTTTTTCTGTCTCCTTATCAAAAGCCTTGCCGGGAAACCCTATATTAACTATAGTGTTTCCCGATGGCGGTATCTGTTTCTGACTGACAGGAAAAAGGTACGATCTATAGCCGCTATAGGGTCAAGCGGTCTGACGAAATTTTTTTACGAAAGGTTCCGTGCGGCTCCGGAAGTCCGCCGGGACAGCCCGGCACCCATCTCTGGGAACGGTCCGGGCGGGGAGTCCATGCATGAAAATGCGCATCGGCGAACTGGCCAGAATGGCCGGCTGCCAGGTTGTGACCATCCGTTATTATGAGAAGGAAGGGCTGCTGCCCCCGCCGGAACGCAGTGACGGCAATTACCGCCTCTACGACGAGGCGCAGGTGGAACGGCTGCGGTTCATACGCCACTGCCGCCTGCACGGCATGACACTGGACGAGATACGCCAGCTTCTCGAGTTTCAGGAAAACCCGGTTTCAGACTGCAGCTGGGTGGATGATCTGGTGAGCCGCCATATCGAGAATGTGAACAGCCAGATAGCATCCCTGCAGCAGCTCAAAAAACGCCTCGAGGCCCTGCGCCATGAGTGCAGCGGCGGCAGGCACGGCGACTGCGGTATCCTGCAGAGCCTGACCGCGAGCGATGACTGCCCCTTCTGCAGGAACCTGAAGGACGGAGAGCGCGATGGCGCTCCCTGCGGGCACAGGGCTGGCCGGTGCGGCCATAAGGGCCATGCCTGAGAGGCGTCCGGCTGTTGACAAAAAAAGCGCCGGCGTTCAGAATAGCAAAGTACTGAGGAAGGGATGTGTTTTCCCTTTTTTATGGAATATCAATATATCTTTATATCCTAATTACAGAGGCTGCCAATGTCTTCCCGCTTCAAAGAACTGCTCTCCCAGGACCGGACCATTTTTCTCGACGGTGCCATGGGCACCATGCTCCAGGCCAAGGGGATGCCGGCAGGCGTATCCCCGTCGCTTTACTGCATGCAGCGGCCCGATGTCCTTCTGTCCATCCATAAGGAATACATTGCTGCGGGCGCGGACATCATTCTTTCGAATACCTTCAGCGGCAGCCCCTTCAAGCTGGATCCCGGCCTTGAGGTGGAGGAGTTCAACCGCCGCATGGCCGAAATAGCCAGGGAGGCCGCGGACGCGGCAGGGCGCCCCGTGTGCGTGGCAGGCGATATCGGTCCCAGCGGACATTTCCAGAAACCCCTTGGCGACCTCGATCCCGAGGAACTCATAGCCGGCTTCGAACGTCAGATCCGCGGACTCGCCAGCGGAGGCTGCGACTGCGTTTTCATCGAGACGCAGTTTGACATTACCGAGGCGAGGGCAGCCGTGGTGGCCGCGCGCCGCGTCTCCGACCTGCCGGTCATGGTATCCATGACCTTCGAGCAGGGCGTGAGCCTCACCGGCTCCACGCCGGAAATTTTCGCCGAAACCATGCAGAACCTGGGCGTGGACGCCTTCGGCACCAACTGCAGCCTCGGGCCGGATCTCATGACGCCTGTGATTGAGCGCTTCCTGAAGTCCTGCACGCAGGGCTTTGTGCTGGCTGAGCCCAACGCCGGCATGCCCGAGCTCATCGACGGCCAGACCGTCTTTCCCCTCGGCCCCGAACGTTTCGCCGAACTCACCGCTCCTTTCGCGGCCATGGGCTGCAAGCTGGTGGGCGGCTGCTGCGGCACGAGCCCCGAGCATATCCGCCAGCTCAGAAAGGCCGTGGAAGCCGGCACGCCCGGCGTCAGCCGGGTTGAACCGGAACGGCATTCCGGCATTGTCCTCACGAGCCGTCAGAATATGGTGCGCATAGGCCAGGACGAACCCTTTGTGGTCATCGGCGAGCGCATCAATCCCACAGGCAAGAAGGAGCTCACCGCCGAGCTGCAGCAGGGCGTGTTCACAAAGGCCCTCGACTTTGCCGATCAGCAGAAGGCAGCCGGAGCCCGCGTGCTCGACGTCAACGTGGGCGCGCACAAGGTCGATCAGAAGAAGACTCTGCCGGAGCTCGTGAGCCTTCTCACCGGCAAGTATCCCATGCCGCTTTCCCTGGATTCCTCGGATCCTGAGGCGATTCTCAGAGCCCTTCCGTGGACCCCGGCTTCGTCCCTCATCAACTCCATTTCCGGAGACGCCGGGAAGCTTGAGCTTCTGGGCCCTGCCTGCCGCGACTTCGGCGCGCCCTTCATCCTTCTGCCCATGCGCGGCGTGAAGCTTCCCGTGAAGGCGTCCGAGCGCATTGCCATCCTGGAGCAGATTCTGTCCGACGCCGAAAGCATGGGCATCTCCCGCAGGCTCATTGTCGTGGATATTCTGGCCCTGGCCGTGTCCTCCAAGCCCGAGGGTGCCATCGAGTGCCTGAAGCTCGCTGCCTGGTGCCGGGAAAACGGCCTCGCCACCACCATCGGCCTCTCCAATATCTCCTTCGGCCTGCCCGCCCGCGAGCTCGTGAACTCCACGTTCCTGGCCATGGCCGCTGGCGCCGGTCTCACCTCTGCCATCGCCAATCCTTCCTCCGTGCGCATCCGCGAAGCCGTTGCCGCGGCCCAGGTGCTGCTCTGCCAGGATGATCACGCGGAGAACTTCATCGCCGGCTACTCCGAATGGAAGAGCTCCACAGGCGCGGCCCTGCAGGCGAAGAGCGCGGAGAAGGCTGCTTCCAAAAATCCGTATGAGGCTGTCCTCTTCGGAGACAAGGAACATGTGGCCGCGCTCCTCGACAGGGAGCTCGCTGCGGGGAAAGCCCCTTTTGACCTCGTCAACGAAAGCCTTATTCCGGCCATCACGGAAGTGGGCAGCCGGTATGAGAAGAAAATTTACTTCCTGCCCCAGCTCATCCGTTCCGCGGAGACCATGCAGGCAGGTTTTGCGCACCTGAAGCCCCTCATGAAGCAGGACGCCAGCGTGAAGCGGCCGGTCATTATCATGGCCACTGTGCAGGGTGACGTGCACGATATCGGCAAAAATATCGTCTGCCTTCTGCTCGGCAACCACGGCTTCGACGTGGTGGACGCCGGCAAGGACGTGCCCGCCGAGAAAATCGTTGAGATGGCCATTGAGCATCATGCCCGTCTCATCGGCCTTTCGGCTCTCATGACGACGACCATGGTCCGCATGGAAGACACCATACAGCTCGTTAAGGAGAAGAATCTTCCCATCAAAGTCATGGTGGGCGGCGCGGCTGTGACGAAGGCCTTCGCCGATTCCATCGGTGCTGATGCCTACTGCGTTGACGCCGTGGCAGCTGTCGAGGCGGCCAAGCGTCTCACTGCCTAGTTTTTCCTTCCTTTTAGAAACGGGGCGC
>ONPA01000211.1 GCA_900319575.1 uncultured Desulfovibrio sp.
CTCAGCGGGTTCTCCGGCGTCTTCAGAAGCCTTTTCCGTCCCGTCAGGGAAGACGGCTCCGGCGGGAACAGCTTCTTCTGCCGCTTCGGGTTCTGCCTCCGCGGCTTCACCGTCATCCTCAGAAGGCTTCTCCGCCACGCCGGGGATAATGGCTCCGGCGGGAATATCCTCTTCCGCTGCCCCAGGCGCTGACTCAGCGGGTTCTCCGGCGTCTTCAGAAGTCTTCTCCGCTCTGCCGGGGATAATGGCGCCTGCGGGAACAGCTTCTTCTGCTGCTTCGGGGGAAGCAGCGTTTCCGGACGCGGCTTCAGCCGCGGGAGACGTTTCCCCGGAAGACGCGGGCGCCTTTTCTCCGGAATCCTCAGCTGTGGCTTCGGATTCCGCGGGGCCATCGGCAGCTTCCTGCAGTTTCCTGATCTCATCGTCAGCTTCAGCGGAGCCCTTGACGAGGGACGCCAGGGGCCTGAGGGCTATGTAGAACTTTACCAGGGCCTTCATGGACGAGACACCGATGGCGGGGTGCTCATCGAGTCCCATGAGAAGGGTCAGGGAGTGGTAGACATTGCAGCCGGCACCGGCCAGGGCCGCAGCGCACTCTGTACAGGTCGTAATAACGGGCCTGCCGCACTCCCGCACGGCCTTCTTCATCTGGGCTGCGAGCTGGGGTTCAAGAACCGAGGCCTCGCCGCCCGCGCCGCAGCAGGGGATATTGTCGAGGCGCATGGGCTCCGGGCTGACGAACCGGGCCAGACCAAGGGCGAAGACCTCGTGGCTTCTGTCCATGCAGGGCGTGAACAGGGCGTAGTCTCCGCCGTTGATGACGATTTCAGGCTTCATGCGGCCGAAAAATTCATAAATGGTCTCCACGTCAAAGCCATGCTTCTTCAGATAGGCATGCGTGGATGGGGAGATGGTGACAAGCCGGCTCACCCTGTTTGACTTCAGGGTGCCGAGCAGGCGCTCCGTGCTCTTCCTGGATTCCTCTTCCATACCGAGGACAGCGAGGCGCGCGCCGGAATCGGCAACGACAAATCCTGTGCCTTTCGTGAAAACCAGCTTCGCGAGGGCTTCGGCGGTCTTCGGAAAAACAGCGCAGAAATCGGAATCAAGCAGGAGATTCTCTCCCTCTCTGGCGTAGCTCGCGGTAATGGGCACGTGCTTCGAGAACAGGAGTGTGCGGGAGTGCCCGGGGCGGGCCATGCGGCCGCTGTGCTGGCGCACGTACTGGTCACGCAGGGCCTGGGACAGGGCCACGCCGTCGATGCCGGCGGGGCACTTGCGCGTGCAGGTGCCGCACAGGAAGCAGTGCCATGCAAGAAGCGGAGCCTTCACCATACCGGTGAGATCAATCCTGTGCCGCGCGAGCATAGGGCAGACGCGCGTGCACTCTCCGCAGTGATCACAGGGCGCGATCATGGAGCGGATGCGCTTCGCGAGATCGCTGTCGCTCTCATCGGGCGGGGGTGTCTTTCTGGCGAATTTCCGTCCCAGATAGCTGCGGACATGATTTTCGGCGCTGTCGAGCATGTCGGCGATGCTTTCAGGCTTCTCCTCATCCTCACTGCGGGGGAAGGAGATACGATCGTTGTGAATGACCGTGCGCCCGAGAGCGGACATGCGGCGGATAAGTTCGGGCACGGCACGTCCCTCTCCAACCTTGACGGAGAAGCCTCCGACGCTGCGGAAATCCTCCTGAGACATGAAAATGCCCTGTCTGAGTCTGAGGCGGCCGAAGGCGCTGGTACGCAGGATGCTGTTGCCCGCCCACAGGAGAGCGCGGCGGAACGCGGAAACGTGATCCGGCAGGCTGAAAGCGCCGAGCCGGCAGTCTCCGCTCTGCAGCGTTTCCCAGGCCTCGGCCTCGTATCCGCGGGGAAGGAGAGAGCCTGACTCAAGGAAAAGCAGGATCTGGCCGCGGGCGGCGCGGGCCGCCTCGTTGAGGCGCTCGGCCTCACCGCCGCGCACGGCAATAACCTCGGCGCCTGCCTGGCTGGCTAGGGAGGCGGTGTCATCCTTACTGCCGCCATCGGCCACGAAACATTCAGTCCACGGGCCCTGGCAGGCGGACTTCACTGAGCCGGCTATGGTGTCGGCGCTGTTCAGGGAGGGAATGATGACGGAAACGAGGGGCTTGGTGAGGTCGGAGGCGTCAGGAAGAAGCGGCAGCTTCTCGGGCCTGCGGCAGAAGCCGGCCAGAGCGAAAGACAGCTCACCGGAAAAGCCGCGGCCGGCAAGCAGGCCGGGTTCGTAGCGGGTCAGGGTCCCCTGACCCGCACGGGCCATACGGCGCAGGCCGATGAGGTAATACCCGCCCGCGGAAGGACCGAGCACGGCGGAACACCGGGTCAGGCGCAGGAGAGCGCGGCGCAGGATGGATTCACGCACGAGAGGCGTACAGGCGCGCACGGCAAGCACAATGCCGGCGCCTTCATGGAAGGCGCGCAGAAAGATCTCGTCCAGATCCCGGACACGCCCGTGGCCGGCAAATCCGTCCTCAACGGGCGTCTCGGAGTACTCGGGCGTGGGAGCCAGCGTGCAGGAGACGGCGCGCGCGCCAAGGTGTCCGGCCTCGTCCATGATGAGCTTTTCCACGTCCGGGTCGGAACAGGAGGCGTCACGGACACAGACCACCATCGTTTCACTGACTGGCAGCTCGGTCTGGACAGCCAGGCTGTCATCAATGTCGGGACGGTTCATCTCGGCGACGATGGCATTGGTGCGCAGCTTCTTTTCCGTGAGCTGCGCCTCCTCGCGCTGGCGGACCAGGGGCACACGGCGCCTGGCGGTGCCGTCCATAACGTCCTTGTGCACGCGCTTCCTGAAGAGGAGGAAGAGCCACCAGACAAAAAGCAGAAAAAGCAGAACGCCGATAACGGAAAGAAGCGCGGACACGCCGCCGGTCCAGTGCGCCGGAGCCGCGCATTCCACGGCCGCGCGCAGAAAGAGCATGGGAACGGCCGCCATGGCGAAGGCCTTGGGGCGCATGGAGGTCAGGCCGAGCACGAAGCCGGTGAACCCTGCGGGCAGAAAGGCCAGAAAGAAGAGAAACGTCTCCAGAAGAAGGAGCGATTCGAAGGGCAGCGGCAGCCCCCACCCGGGCACGGGGCTCAGGGGAGAGCCAGCCCGGCTCTGGAGAAATTCGCGGAGGGCGGGACGCAGAAGCACGCGCGAGCAGGCAAAGAGCAGCAGGGCCGCCAGAAGCAGTTCACAGGTGAAAAGGATGGTGCCGGCGAAGAGGCCGAAGTAGGAAGAGGAGAAAGCAGCGGCCGCGCTCTGGGGAAGGAGAAAGAAGACCATGCCCGCAGGCAGGCCGAAGAGCAGCAGTAATCCGGCGGAGAAAGGAGAGCTGCCGGCGTAGAGGCGGAAGCGTTCCAGAACGGCAGGGTCAAGGACGGAATCACCGCAGCCCGTAGCTACGGCGAAAACGGCGATGCCCGCGACAAGGGCAAGAAAACAGAGGGGTCTGGTGTAACGCTGGAGCATTACTCCTCACAATAGGCTAGGCGTTTGCGATGCAGCCTGCGCAGAACGAAAAAAACAAGAAAGGGCAGGCAAATCGCGGCGCAGGCGGCGGGAAGCACCGCCGGGGGGAGCGTCAGGAGGGCACTGCCGAGCAGGCCGTAAAGGAGGGTCGGGAAAATTTTTCCGGCCGCGGTGGAAAGGAAATACGGGATGAACCGGACGCTGGTCAGGCCGGCGGCGTAGCTCACCAGCCCGAAGGGCACGCAGGGCAGCGCGCGGGCAAGGAAGATACTCCCCTTCCCGTGGCGCAGCATGAACGCCTCGGCGCGTTCGATGTTTTTATCCGAGACAAAGCGCAGGACGAAACGCTGCCCGACGCAGCGGGAGAGAAGGAAGGCGGCTCCGGCTCCGATGACGGAGCATCCCCAGGAAAGCAGAAGGCCGGGCACGAGGCCGAAGCAGCTGCAGTTCACGACGGTGAGAAGCGCTGCCGGAATGGGGAGCATAAACGCCGAAAGAAACATGAGACAGCAGGAAAAAGGCAGGGCAAGCCACCCCCAGGTGGCCGCAAAGGAATGCAGAGCCAGTAATTCTTCCATATTCTCTCTTTTGTGCCGTTCCCTGTCCCGGGGCAGGTCAGCGCCGGCCGTGCGGCGGGAACGGAAAAAAACGCAGCCATTCAGCCCGGACGTTTTTCGTCTCAAAAAAGTCCAGAAAGATTTTACTTTTGCCGGTTTCCACTGTCAAGGAAAGCGGCTTTTGCGGGGCTGATACGGCCCGTCACGGAAACGGCCCCCTTTTTCGCAGGGGCCGCCGGATAAGGACGGGGCCTTTCCCAAAAAAAGCTAGTTCACGAGCACGCAGCGGCAGCCCGGCAGGGGCATGCGCAGGGAAGGCAGATAGCGCTCGAGAAGCACGCCCTCCGTGGTGTCCCGGTCCTGGCCGTACGTATCGCGCACGCAGAGCGTGTCGAACTGCTCGGCCTTGTCAATGGCGAGGGACAGGGAGGAGCCGAGGAGGAGCGAGCCCGTGAGCACGCTCGCAAAAATGTCGCCCGTGCCGGGATAATGGGCGGGAAGGTAGGAGCAGTCGAGCCGCCAGAACTTGTCGATGCTTTTCTCGTACGCGAGGATGGAGGAATACTCCCATTCGCCGAGGGGATTTTTCGTCAGGGGCATGCTTGTGCCCACGACCACACCGGGCCCCATGAGGGAAAGCTCCCTCAGGTACCCTTTGAGGAGATCCATGTCGGGCTCGCGGTCATAGGGCACATCCAGGAGCAGACAGACTTCCGTGTAGTTGGGAGTTATGACGTCCGCCCTGCCTATGAGCCAGCGCATGCGGCGCACCATGTCCGCGGTCATGGTCGGAATAAGCTGTCCGTCCTCCCCGAGAACAGGATCCACCACGGCGAGGCCGCCCTTCAGCATGCACGTCTCAATGCAGCGTGCCACGGTATCCATCTGGTCGGGGCAGGCCATAAAGCCCGAATACACGCCCTCGAACCTGTCGCCGCGCGCGATCCAGTGGTCAAGCATATCCTTCATGTTCTGCGTGAGGTCGAGAAAGGTGAAGCCCGTCGTCCCCACCGTCTGCGTGGAAAGAACGGCCGTGGGAAGCGGCACGGGCTGTATGCCCATGCTGGAAAGGACGGGAATGGCCGCGGTCAGGCTCGTCCGTCCTATGCCGGAAATGTCGTGGATGGTCACAACGCGGGGAATGGGGTTGCGCATGCTCTCTGCCTCCTGCCCCATTTTTTAAGCATTCGGAGGGGTTCCGTCCAGATCCGCGGAAGATTTGCGTGCCCACAGTCACGCTTCTCTGCCGGCGCGATTGCCACGGCTGTCATTTTGTGGAAGAGTGCCGCACAGCCGGCGGAAAAGCCGCGCGAAGGAGGTCTTCATGCAGCCTTACAAGTATATTTACGGACCTGTGCCCTCGCGGCGCCTCGGACGCTCGCTCGGCGTCGACATTATTCCTTTCAAGACCTGTTCCTATGACTGTGTCTACTGCCAGCTCGGGCACACCACGGTGCACACCACAGAACGCGGCAGCTGGGTGTCCTGTTCCGACGTCCTCTCCGAACTGGAGCGCTTCCTCAGAACGGACAAACCCGACGTCATCAGCTTCGCGGGTTCCGGCGAACCCACCCTCAACGAAGAGCTCGGGGATATGATCCACGGCATCAAGCAGATGACCGACGTGCCCGTGGCCGTGTTCACCAACGCCTCCCTGCTCTGGATGCCGGACGTCATCGAAGATCTCGCCCTGGCCGACATCGTGAGCCCGTCCATGGACGCGGCCCTGCCCGCCACGGCCGAACGCATCAACCGCCCGGCCGGAAACATGCCGCTTGACGTTATCCTTGAAGGCCTCACCCGCTTCTGCAATGTGTACCGCGGCCGGATATGGCTGGAAATTCTGCTGGCGCAGGGACTCAACGACTCGGAGGAGGACATTGCTGCCCTGGCCGCGCAGGCCGCAAAACTCAGGCACATTGAACGCATCCAGCTCAATTCCGTGTGCCGGCCTCCGGCTGACAGCAGCGTGAAGCCCCTCACCATGGCCCGGCTCGAAGAAATCCGCAGCCGCATGCCCGGCCGCTGTGAAATCATCGCCTCCTTCCCGGAAAAACATACGGAAAGCGGACGCACTGCCACGGAAGAGGACGTGCGCGATCTCATCGAACGCCACCCGAGCACCGTGGACGGCACGGCCGCGGGCCTCGGCATCAGCAGCGGCCTCTCTGCCCGCCTCATCGCCTCCCTGAAAGAAAAGGGCGTGCTTCGAGAGGAAGAACGCGGAGACGGCACGTATTATTTTCTGGCGGAACAGCGCCACGACTGAGACGTTCCCCGTTTTCAGATCAGAAGAGCGGGCCTCCCCGGACAGGGAAGACCCGCTCTTTTTATCCGAAAATCCGGACAGGCCTAGACGTTGAACAGGAAGTGCATGACGTCGCCGTCCTGCACTACGTAGTCCTTGCCTTCCGTGCGCAGCACGCCGTCGGCGCGGCAGTCCGCCTCGCTCGCGTGGCTCATGTAGTCGTTGTAGGAAATCACTTCGGCGCGGATGAAGCCTTTTTCGAAGTCCGTATGGATAACGCCCGCTGCCTGGGGAGCTTTCCATCCCTTATGGATGGTCCAGGCCCTGACTTCGTCGGGGCCGGCGGTGAAGTAGCTGCACAGGCCAAGGGTGTCGTAGCCAGTGCGGATGATGTTCTCAAGGCCGCTGTGCTCAATGCCGTAGGAAGCCAGCATTTCCTTCTGCTCCTCGTCGGAGAGGCCCTGCAGCTCTTCCTCGATCTGGGCGCAGATCACGGCGAACCCGGAATGGTGCTCGGCAGCGTACTGCTCCACCTTCTTCGAGAAATCGTTGCCGCCGATGCCGGCCTCGTCCACGTTGGCGCAGTAGATGATGGGCTTGCCCGTGAGGAGGCCCATTTCCTTCCACACTGTATCAAAATATTCGTCATCCGCAGGGCGTTCAAACGTGGAGGCCATGCTGCCGGCATCGAGGTGCCTGACGAGAGCCTCCATAACCGGGACCGCGGCCTTGGCGTCCTTGCTGCCCTTGGAGAGCTTGATCAGCTTCTCGAGACGCTTCTGGACCGTATCGAGGTCGGCAAGAAGGAGCTCCGTCTCAATGGTCGAGATGTCGCGCAGCGGATCGATGGAGCCGTCCACGTGGGTGATGTTCTCGTCCTCGAAGCAGCGCACCACCTCGATGATGGCGGCGCACTCGCGGATGTTGGCCAGGAACTGGTTGCCCAGTCCCTCACCCTTGCTCGCGCCCTTGACGAGGCCGGCGATGTCGATGAAATCGACGAAGGCGTAAATGGTTTTTTTAGGCTTGGCCTTGGCCGTCAGCGCGTCCACGCGGGCGTCCGGCACGGTAACAGTGGCCTTGTTGGGCTCGATGGTGCAGAAGGGATAGTTGGCGGCCTGAGCGTTCTGGGCCTTGGTCAGGGCGTTGAAAAGAGTGGACTTGCCCACGTTGGGCAGGCCGACGATACCAATACTGAGCGACATGTCTTCTCCAGAGGGAATTTTTTCCCGAACAGAGCCGGGTATATATGCTCAAACAGGGAGCTCCGCAAGGCTCATGCCGTTTCTGTTCCGCCCGCGAGCTCTTCCACGGCCCTGTAGATGCCTTCCACGTCAAGACCAAGCTCATGACGCTGCTGGGCCTGCGACGCATGCTCGATGAACCTGTCCGGCACGCCGAGACGCTTTACCGTCTTTCCGGCGAGAAGGCCGTGATCACTGGCGTATTCCAGCACGGCTGACCCGAAGCCGCCGGCGAGCGAGCTCTCCTCAACGGTGAGGATTTTGTCGAAGCGGCGGAAAATGTCCGCGATCTGCTCTTCGGGCAGAGGCTTGATCCAGATGGGATCGAAGACAAGGGGCATGAAGCCGAGACGCATATGCACCTCGTCCGCCGCGTCACAGGCCGCGTGGAGACGGCTTCCCAGGGCCAGGATGGCGACCTTCTCGCCTTCCTGGACGATCTCGCCTTTCCCGTACGGCAGAGGCTTCGGATCCGGCTGGACTTCAACGCCGAAGGCCGCGCCGCGCGGATAGCGCACGGAGCAGGGCTTTCCCAGGGCCACGGCCGTGGTCAGGCAGCGCACCAGCATGTTCTCATCGCGCGGGGCGAGGCAGTGCATGTTGGGGATATGCCTGAGATAGGCCACGTCAAAGACGCCCTGGTGCGTGGCGCCGTCCTCGCCCACGAGGCCGGCCCTGTCGATGCAGAAGACCACGGGCAGGTTCTGCAGGCAGACGTCATGGACTACCTGATCGTAGGCCCGCTGCAGGAAGGTGGAGTAGATGCACACGAGCGGCCTGGCGCCCTGGCTTGCGAGGCCCGCAGCGAAGGTCACCGCGTGCTGCTCGCAGATGCCCACATCGAAGAAATGATCCGGCCTGGCCTTCTGAAAATAGATGGTTCCCGTGCCGTCGGGCATGGCCGCCGTGATGGCCACGATGCGGCTGTCTTTCTTCCCGAGTTCCACGGCAGCCTTCCCGAACACGCTGGTAAAGCTCGGAGCCGTACTCTTCTTGGGCAGGAACATGCCCGTTTCGGGATCAAAATGACCGACGCCGTGATAATGGGTCGGATCCTTCTCCGCCGGCGCGAAGCCGTGGCCCTTCTTGGTGTGCACGTGCAGAAGGACGGGACCGTCTTCCACGGAAGCCGCCATTTCAAGGTGATGGCGCAGGGCCGGGATATCGTGCCCGTCCACCGGACCGATATAGGCGAAGCGGAAAGCCTCGAAGAGCATGCCCGGGGTAAAGAAGGACTTGAAACTGTACTCGCCGCGCTCGGCCAGCGCCGCCAGATTGCCGCCGATGCGCGGGATGGTGCGCAGGAAGGACAGCACGTCCTTGCGCGTCTGCCTGAACCAGCGCCGCGACAGGTTGCGCGAGAGGAAGCGGGAAATGGCACCCACGTTGGGGGCGATGGACATTTCGTTGTCGTTGAGCACCACGATGAGGCGCTTGCCGAGATGCCCGGCGAGATTCAGGCCCTCAAAGGCCTCGCCGCCGGTCAGCGCGCCATCGCCGATGACAGCGATGACATGGTTGTCGAGCCCCTTGAGATCGCGGGCCGTGGCCATGCCGAGAGCCGCTGAAATGGAAGTCGAGGAATGCCCCACGCCGAAAAAGTCATACGGGCTCTCGCTCATGCGCGGGAACCCCGCCAGGCCGTCCTTCTGGCGCAGGGTATCAAAGGCCCTGTTGCGTCCGGTGAGGATCTTGTAGGCGTAGCTCTGATGCC
Source organism: uncultured Desulfovibrio sp. (assembly GCA_900319575.1). Classification (GTDB taxonomy): domain Bacteria; phylum Desulfobacterota; class Desulfovibrionia; order Desulfovibrionales; family Desulfovibrionaceae; genus Desulfovibrio. The sequence continues at coordinate 9,247 of ONPA01000211.1, forward strand.
CCACGTCCCAGACCAGCTTGTCCCGCGAGAGATCAAAGGTGGAAAGCAGGGCCAGCGTCAGTTCCACTGTGCCCAGTGACGGGGCCAGATGCCCGCCGTTTCTGGAACAGACATCAATGATGCGCTCTCTCATTTCCGTGGCGAGGCGCTCCAGTTCCGCGTTGGTCAGGCCTCTGAGATCATCGGGGCCGTTCAGTCTCTCAAGCAGAGGTGTTTTATTATCCATTATTTCTACTTCACTCTTTCAACCGTAAACACGGCGAGTCCGCGCAGGAAATCAGCGTCCCCGCCGCTCAGATCACGAATGGCGGCTATGGCGCTGTCAGCATGCTGCCTGGCCAGGGTGCGGCTCCTGTCCAGACCCACCAGGGCGGGATACGTATTCTTGTCTTCTTCTTCATCCGAGCCGGCAGGCTTGCCCAGCGTGGCCGTGTCGGAAACCACGTCGAGGATGTCATCGGCAATCTGGAAGGCCACGCCGAGCTCGGCCCCGAAAACGCCCAGCTTCTCAAGGCTGGCACTGTCCGCGCCGGCCAGTATGGCGCCGCAGGTGACCGAGGTGCGCAGGATGGCGCCCGTCTTGAGGGCGTGCAGATGCCTGAGGTCCTCCAGGGAAATGCGGCGTCCCGTGGCAATCATATCGAGTTCCTGACCGCCCGCCATGCCGAAGGATCCGGCTGCGGCGGCGAATTCGTGCACGGCCCTGAGTACCCGGTCGGCGGGAAGCGGGCAGGATGTCATGCAGAGGAAGGCGTCGGACTGCAGGGCGTCGCCGGCGAGGATGGCCGTGGCCTCGTCAAAAGCTTTGTGATTGGAGGGACGGCCGCGGCGCAGATCATCATCGTCCATGGCCGGAAGGTCATCGTGGATGAGGGAATAGGTATGCACCATCTCTATACCGCAGGCAAAGGGCAGAACATCTTTCGAATCCGCCCCGAAAAGCGAGGCCGTGGTAAGGCAGAGCACGGGCCGCAAACGCTTGCCTCCGGCAAGGAGACTGTAAAGCATGGCCTCCCTGAGGCGTTCCGGCGTCCCCGGGTCGGCAACGCAGCCCCTGAGGTGCTCTTCAACGAGTTTTCCGCGTTCGGCCAGATGAGCCTTCACTGTCTGTGCGTTCATTTTTTCCTGCTCCCGTATCCGCTTAAAAATTTCCGCTCTGGTATCCGCCGTCCGTCACGCCGGGGGCGGAAACACCGTCGTCCCCGTCAGATCCGGATTCCCCGGATCCGCCCTTCCCGTCCTTCAGGAACTCCTCCGCGTCGCGGAGGCCTCCCTCTTCGCTCTCAAGGACGTTGCGGGCGTCGCTGAGTTTCTGACGGCAGAAGCGCACGCAGGCACAGGCCTCCCGGTACAGCCTGACGCCCTTCTCGAGCTCGAGGTCTTCCTGCTCCAGCTGGGCCACGATTTCCTTCAGTCTCGCGAGCTGGGAGCTGAAGGTCTTTCCCTTCGTGGTCCTGTCTGCGCTCTGTGCTTCTTCCATGCTGTATCCTTATTCTGAAATCTTCCGCGTACTATTATCAAATTTTTCGCGGGATGCCGAACCGTTTTTTTTCATTTTTTCCGGACAGGAGCCGGACTGACGTCATCGACCGTCGCGCCGAAGCTTCCGTCAGCCATGGAAACGCGCACCTTCGCTCCGGCCGAGAGGGCCGCCGTGCCGCGCACGATATGGCCCTTTTCGTCCCTCACGAGGGCGAAGCCCCGCTCAAGAGGCCTTAAGGGACTCACGGCCCCGAGCCTCAGGTCCAGCGCTTCCAGCCCGTGGCTCTTCCTCTCGAAAAAGGCCCTGCCCAAGCGGACAAGATCGGACGTTTCCCGGGCGAGCTCCCGCCCGGCCCCGGCGCTGAGCCTCCCCGAAAGTGCGGGGAGACGGGCCGAACAGTCAAGAACCGCTCCCGTTCCGGCCGCTATCCTCTGCCTGAAGGCGCTCCTGGCGAGGCCGGTGAGGCTCCCGGCCTCAAGCTCTCTCTCCCGCACAAGGCGTTTTCCCCTCCGGGCGAGGAGGGAGACAAGCCCCGCGAGCTCACCGCTCATGCGCCTGAGGCGCCCGGCGGGCGAGAGCAGACGCAGTACGTCGCTCTCATGGGCGAGGGCGGCGCCCCGGCCGGCGACAAGACTCCCGAAGGCCTCCGCGGCGCGCGTCTGAAGGGCCGCCACGCCTGCCAGAATTTCACTCCTCGGAGTCCAGAGCAGCTGGGCCGCCTTGGTGGGCGTCGACGCGCCCACGTCAGCCGTCATCTCGGCGAGCGTGTGATCCACCTCGTGCCCGATGCCGGTCAGCACGGGAAGCTTCGAGGAAAAGATGGCCCTGGCCACGATTTCCTCGTTGAAGCAGGCGAGATCGTCGGCCGAACCGCCGCCGCGGATGATGACGATGACCTGGGCCGTGCCTCTGGCGTTGGCCTTCTGCACGGCCTCGGCGATTTCGGCGCCCGCGCCGATTCCCTGCACCTTGACCTGATAGAATTCGATATGGCAGCCGAGGCCGCGGTCACGGGCGTTCTGCAGGAAATCGTGAATGACAGCGCCCTTCTCTGAGGTGATGAGGGCGATGCGCACGGGATTGGGCGGAAGCGGGCGCTTGCGGTCCTCGCTGAAGAAACCGAGCTTCGCGAGCCTGTCCCTAAGCTCCCGGAAACGGCGCAGCAGTTCGCCCTCCCCGATGTCCGTGACGCTGTTGACCATCAGCCTGTAGGAGCTGCGCCCGTTGCGGGTATAGGTGCCGAGCACTCCCTCGAGCAGGACCCTGCGCGCCTCCACGAGCACATCCCCGATCTTCCGGCCGCGGAACACCTCGCCCGTCTGCGTGTCCCGAGTGAGAAGGAGGTTCAGATCGCGGCCGTAGGAAATGCAGCTCAGCGCCTCGTCCCCCTCCCTGAGACTGAAGAAGACCATGGGCAGCCCGAAGCGGCTGCTGCGGACGCTGACGTCCGCTATTTCTCCCTTCACGAGCACGCGTCCCCCGAGGCCGATGCCCCGGAGGGCACCGGCCACGGCCTGATTCAGGAGGGGGACCGTGTAAATGAGGGGTCTCTGCGCCATGGGCCGCCTAGTTCTGTCTGGCCTTCCAGGACGCGCTGACGGCGTCCCTGAAGGAACGGATGCCTGCCGCGAGGTCAGCAGCGGGAATGGTGCCCTTTTCGCCGGTGAGACGGTTCTTGGTTTCCACCACGCCCTTGCCGAGGCCCTTGGCACCGCAGATGAACTGCATGGGCATGCCGAGGAGGTCTGCGTCCTTGAACTTGATGCCGGGGCGTTCCGCCCTGTCGTCAACGAGCACCTCAAGACCCATGGCCTCAAGCTCCTTCTCGAGTTCCCCGGCCTTGGCCGCCGTGGCCTCGTCGGAGGGATCGAGAAGCAGGATCTCGCAGTCAAAGGGCGCGATGGCCGGCGGGAAGATGATGCCGTTGTCGTCGTGGTTCTGCTCGATAGCCGCGGCCAGGGCGCGGGATACGCCGATGCCGTAGCAGCCCATAACCATGTACTGCTCCTTTCCGTTCTCATCGAGATAGGTGCAGTGCATGGCCTTGGAGTACTTGGTGCCGAGCTTGAAGATATGGCCGACCTCAATGCCCTGGGTGAGCTCAAGCCTGCCTCCGCAGTGCGGGCAGACATCGCCTTCCTGGGCGAGGCGCAGATCGTGGAAATCCGTGATTTTGCAGTCGCGGAAGAGATCCACGTGCTTAAGATGTTCGTCCTTTTCGTTGGCGCCCACCACGTAGTCGGTGCCGCCCATGAGCTCGCTGTCGGCGTAGACCGGGACGGAGAGCCCGACGGGGCCGGCGAAGCCGAGGGGAGAACCCGTGGCGGCCCTGACCATTTTTTCATCGGCCAGATCCACCATCTCGGCGCCGAGCATATTCTTCACCTTGACGTCGTTGACCTGGCGGTCGCCGCGCACAAGAATGGCCACGGGCTTGCCGTCCACGTTGAAAATCATGGTCTTGACCACCTGCTCCACGGGGACCCCGAGGAAGCGGGCCACGTCGGCCACAGTGTGGGCGCCGGGCGTTGCCACCTTTTCCATGGGCGCGCAGCCGGCGGTATTCTTCTCTCCCTTCCAGACGACTTCGCAGCGTTCGATGTTGGC
>ONPA01000048.1 GCA_900319575.1 uncultured Desulfovibrio sp.
ATGCCTGTCAACAACTTTTTTCTCTTTTTTCCGGAAATCTTCTTTCCGGAACCTTCAGAGAAAGGCTGTTTTTCAGGCGGCGAACGCAATGTCTACGCTTTCAGCCCCGGGGTGTCAACAGTTTTCCGGATAAAAAGTTTCTCTGGCACGGTTTTTGATAGTCAGCAGAAGACTCCATTCCGTTTTTTTTCAGCAAATTCACTAAGATGCAACATTTCTGCCGCCAAAACACCACCTGCGTCTATCTATATATTCCTCCGTGTCCAGGTTTTCCCGTTTTCCTTTTCTTCAACTGCAAGGAGCGCGTTATGAAACCCAGACTTCGTACTCTTAATGAAATGGTCAACCGTCTCGCCGATGACTATCTGAGCCAGGATGAATCCGACGAATATCTTCTCCGGGGACTCAGAAATGCCGGTTCTTACGGAGATGACGACGAGGATAAATGGTACGGGGTTCCTGACCGGGATACTTTCCGCGATGCCCTCGGGCTTTAGGAGGACACAATATGGAGTATCGTTCAGAAGTGGCGCTCTGCCTTTCCCGGAGCGCGGCAGAGCGCCTCGGACGCGAGGCCGCTGCCCTCTCATTTGACGATGCGTCTCTGGAACTCCTGCTGCATCCCGATGCCGAACTTCAGGACAGACAGAGCGGGGCGCGTTTATGGCACTGGGAATGGGTCGCGTGGTACCAGAACAGGCCAGGCGTTGAATTCATCGAAAAGTTTCTGAGCGGGCAGGATGATGACGAATACCGCTTCATCCGTATCGGCGAGGACGCCCTGGATATCGAAGTGCGCGGTATCCTTTCCGGCGACCCTTTCAGCATGGCCCTCTGCACGACCATCCGGTACTCTGCGGCCAGCCTCTGAAATCTCCCTCCACTCTGATTTCCCTTCTTCAGAAGACAGAAAGATTCCGGTTTCCGGAAAGCTGTTCTCCTGCCCCCGGAGGAGAATTCCATTTCCCGGAATTAGCGTCCGCGTACGGAAGGACTGTTTCCCGTCCTTCCGGCGGCTTTCTGCCCGCCGTTTCTGTTCCCCTGTGCCCAGAACAGCACGGAAGCCTGTTTATCCGGGGAGAAAACCTTCCAGAAAAAAATATACACGCGCACTCCGCATCTCCTGCCGTCCGGATTCGTTTTTTGTTTGACAACATAAAAACAAAATTTCAACCTGAACGGCTGTACAAGCAGACTGTCCTTTCCCCCTCCCGGAACAGCTGCCATATTTTCCTGGAAGGTATATCTGATGCGCATCCGTCCGGCTGACTGCGTCTTTGTTCTCTGCGCCGCCCTTTTCTGTCTGGCTGCCCTCGCGGGTACCAAACTGATTCTTCCTGACGGCGTGTGCATGGACAGCGATCTTCAGAACTACACGCAGATACTGGCGTCCTGGCTCTGTCCCGAGCTCAGCCGGGGCGATCCCCTCTACCCCACCTACGCCCTTTTCCCCGGCATCCCGAACCTCTTCATGAGCATGGCGCACTGGTTCTCGTATGACGGGAACGCGGCGTACGGCATATTCCGGGCCGGGGCTCTGACCATTTTCCTGCACTTTGTCTGCTTTTACGCCCTGGGGCGCTGGCTTTTCCGGAGCGCGGGACTTTCGGCCCTCTTCAGCCTCTGCATGAGCATCACCTTCTACTGGAGCTTTGGCACCTTCTGGGGAGCCACGCACTCCGAGCCTGTTCCCAGGGTTCTTTACGCCGGGCTTTTTTATCCCCTCTGGCTCTTCCTCGGCACACTGGCTTTCAGACGCGTGTGGCTGCGTCCCGTGCTCCTCTTCGGCATCGGACTTTCGGTTCAGGTGCATTCCTTAAGCGCCATTACCTGCGCAGCCATGTTTCTCATGGCCTTTCTTCTGAATCCCAGAAGGCGCCCCTTCGGCCGTCATATCCTCACTGTTGTGCTCTGCGCGGCCGCCTTTGCCCTGCCCGCACTGCCTCTCGTGATTTCGCATATGGGCAGCATGGCGGGGAAACTCCCGGCAGCGGACCTGAAAATGATAAACCAGTGCTGGAAACTCCTCGCTGAAAAGGACTGGGCCGCTCCCTGGAATTCCCTTGGCCGGGCCATCCTGCGCTACACGTTTCCCGCCGCCTTCCTGCCCCTCGGGCTTGCCGCATGGTGCGTGGCAAAGCGCATGTCCTGGCGCCTCACTCCTGAAGCGCATTATCTTCTCGGTCTTCTGCCGGGCTTCCTTCTCGGCATAGCCGGCATGCTGGCCCTGTGTTTCGTGGAAATGAACTTTGCCGGACGCATGGGCTATAAATACGTAAGCCAGGATCTCTTCCGCGGCACGCGGTTCCTCATTCCCCTCTGCTGGCTGTCCTGCTTCCTGTGTCTTTCCTGTTTCTGGCGTTATCTGCCCGCTCTGGTGCGCAGGGCACTCCCTGTTATCCTGCTTGCCGCGGTCGCCTTCTGCTCCCGGGACATGCAGTGGCTGGCAGCACGGCATTTCACAGCCTCCGCGCTCGGCGCGGCCTCCTTCGACAGCCCGGAGACAGCGCGCCTCATAACACGCTCAGAAAACTGCCGGGATGCGCTGTTCGAGCTTGAGAGACGCTCCGGCACTGATGATCTCGTCTATACGGACACAAGCGAGCTCTCTGTGCGCTACGTGGCCATGCGTCATCTCGTGCCTACCTACAAGGATGGCTGGATGGCCTACTATGCCCGTGACATGCGCCTTCTGCGTCCCTGGCTCGCAGAGCAGCAGGCGCGCACGGCAGCCCGTGACGCGGCCCGCGGACGCGGCAGCATGCCCGCCGCCGGATGGTCAGGTTTCGGAAGAAAAGGAATGCCCTTCGACGCGGAACAGGCGCGCATCAGCCTGGAGACAGCGGCACGCTGGAAGGCTTCCTGGCTTCTTCTGTACAACACTCCGGACACCATGAAGGCAGTGGACGGACACGTGGTCTACGCGAACAGTGACTGGATCCTGGCGGAGCAGCCTCTCCATTTTGACAGCCATCTGACGGCGAAGTAAAAATTCCCCCTTCACTTCCATGTGAAGTTCGAGCCGTGAGCCGCGCCTCACGGCCGTTGTGTGAGGTATTCATGTCTGATCCCAAGAAACTTCAGGTAAAAGTTAAAGACGGGGACGCTGCCCGTCACGGAACGGATAAAGCCGTCGCCATCCTGCGTCCCCTTCTGGCCATGGGGCCAGTGCGCCGCTGTTACGCGATCCTGCTCCTTGCTCTGTGCACGGCTTTCGGGCCCCTGTGCACGGATATGTATCTGCCGGCCCTTCCGGATATAGCGAAGGACCTCAACATCTCCACGGCCTTCGCCCAGGCCAGCATCACGGCCTGCCTGCTTGGCCTCGCTCTGGGACAGCTCTTCATGGGGCCCGTGAGCGACGGACGCGGCCGCCGCGGTCCGCTCATCTTTTCGCTGGCCCTCTTCACCGTGTCTTCAGGGCTCTGCTCCGTCATGCAGGACGGCTATTCCTTTCTGGCCCTCCGCTTCTGCATGGGCCTCGGCGGCGCCGGAGGCATTGTCCTCGCGAGGGCCATCTGCTGCGACTCGTATCAGGGCTCGGCGCTCACCCGCTTCATGTCGCTCCTCATGGCCATCCACAGCGTGGGTCCCATTCTCGGTCCTGTCATCGGCGGCTTCGTGGCCGGCGCCGCGGGCTGGCGTGCCGTATTCTGGCTCCTCGCTGCCGTTGGCGTCTTTCTCACGGTAAGCTGCTTCTTTATCCTGCCTGAAACGCTGGCCCCCAGAGATCGCGTGCCCGGAGGCGTGGCAGCTTCCTTCAAAAACGCGGGACGCCTCTTCAGGCAGTCCGCCTTCCTCTGCTACTGCGGTCAGCAGGGATTCACCATGGGCGGTTTTTTCGCGTACATTTCCTCCTCGCCCTTCATCTTCCAGAAGATCTACGGCTTTTCCGTGGAGGGCTTCAGCTTCATCTTCGGCATCAACGCCATCGGCATCACGCTCTTCACCCTGCTTGCAGGCCTGCTCTCAAAGCGCTTCAGCGACCGCGGCATACTGGCCTGGTCCGAGGTTCTTCACGCGCTCGGCTGCTATGCCGTTCTCGTTGTAGCCTGGTTCCTTCCCCCGTCGCCTACAGCCATGCTCGTCTCCATTTTCGTCATGCTGGGCCTGCAGGGCATCACCATGACCTGCAGCTTCACTCTCGCCATCAGCGCTCAGTCAGTGGGCGCGGGCGCGGCATCCGGCATCCTCGGCGTGGCCGTCTTCATCTTCGGCTCCATCACGTCGCCTCTGGCGGGTCTGGCCGGACCGCTCAGCGCCATGCCCCTTGGCATCATCGCTTCCGTGACCGGAACGTTCTCCCTCGTGCTCTCCCTTGTGGGCAATCACCTCTTCGAAAGCTCACCCGGCCGCGTGAACGCGAGAGCCATGCTCGGAGAGAAATAGTCCTGTTCCCTCAGAAATCACGGCAGCGCGGAAACCTTCGCCCGCACCCGAAGCTCCCGGGCCAGTCCCCGGGGGCTTTTTTTATCGAATGCGCCGTAAAACCCCGCCCTTCAGGGCTGGGGATATAAGGCGCGTCCGCCGAATTTGCGTAAGCAATTGAAGGCG
>ONPA01000198.1 GCA_900319575.1 uncultured Desulfovibrio sp.
AGGATTGTACAGCGTCTTATCTTCGGCCTCGGACACCGAAGCCGTAGACATGCGGATGCCGATAGCAACCGTCCCTTTCACCGGAATAGTAAAGTTTGCGGCAGGGACTTCGCGGACGGCCCCGGAAAGATACACCTTGCCTGCCTGGGCAGAAACAGCGCCGGTAGACGGGTTGACGGAAATCTGACCGTCGCTGATGACGTCACCGTCGGAGAAAAGAGCGTCACCTATGCCAGCAAGGCGCTTCTGCGCCATGGACTGCAGTTCGTTAAGCTCGGCGCCCTGCAGGTACCTGCCATCGACAAAAAGAAGCCTCTCCCGCCTGGCAGCAGAATCGGACTTATCGTCCGCATGGTTGTAATAATTGGAAGGATAGACAGTGCTCATGTTTTCTCTCCTTAGACACAGAAGACGAATTCTATGCTCTGGCGCATGGACGCACTGCGCACAATCGGCGAATCAAAAATCTGCGCGAGCACAAGATAGCCGGGATCGGTTACTTCTCCCGGGACGAAATATCGCTGCCCTTCCGGGCAAGCTTCAGAAACGACCGTATCCATAAAAAGGCCGCATTCGCGGATGGTTGCATCCGAAGCGTCCCCGTAATCGAAGCTGGCCATGATGTAGAGATACGGCTGGGGCGTATCGGAGAGCGAATATCTGGCCGTGAGGATATTGCCCTCGGAATCGGTTCCTGTAGGGGCAACGATGTCGCCGTTGTCGTCAGGCGTGCAGAACGAGCAGGTGCGCACCGTTCTGCGGCCAAGCTCGTTCGTCAGAGCCCTGGCATCCACAAGAGAAGGCTTCTTCGTAGGATCGCTGTCCCACGCTTCGGAACCCGATCCCCAAGCGATGTGCAGCGGCCTTGCCTTAATAGCCGCCGCAACGGCTGACAGGCCTGTTTTCGTCAAAGTTGCTACTGTGCTCATTTGTTTATACCTCTGTTCTGGTTATTGTCAGGCCGTAGCGGGGCCACCATCTGCGTGTATTGTCAGCCGGCCATTCTGCAAGTTCTGTCTGCCTGGAGACAGCCGCGCCGGACAGGGCGTCAGAGACAACGGCGCCGGATGCTGTCATTGCCGGCGCGATGCTTCCTGCTGCCGCTGTCTGTTCGAAATGCTCATATATCGTATCCAGAGACGTCTCCGGATCCGTTTCGGAAAGCTGTACGGAACCAAGCTGCCATGGGTTCTTCGTCGACCTTGCGCGCACAGGCCCGAGGCACGTCCCGTTGAGCGAACCCAGAGGCTCGGAATCGGAAAGAACAAGGCGGACTTTGGAAAAGTTCCAGGCCGCAATTGGTGAAACCCAGCCCTTATGTGCCGTGCCGAAAACGTTTTCGTTGAATACCAGGACGTATCCGGCAGGTTCGTCCCTGGCATCGGACAGTCGGAAATAGGACAGCCTCCAGCCGTATTCCCTCGATGCCGTCAGCGTGACGGTCAGCTCGTGGAAAAGCCATGCGTAAAAATCAGGCTGCTCATTGCCGAGGCGGGACCTGATGCCGACGGCAGCCAGCATGTCGTCATTCTTGTCCACTGCCGTGCCGGAATAGAAAGACAGCCAGCCTTCGGAAAGGCGCGGGCCGTCAGAAGTTTTGATGGGCCTTGTATCCCAGAAGTCGTTCCAGACACGGTAAAGCCTGCATCTGGCAGGCTGCATCTCCCTGGCGATAATGGCGGCAGTGCGCACTTCGTCCGCATCGGCGTCGTCCTTCAGATGAATCTGGTAGGAAGCCCACTGATCGCCAGTCCCGTCTTCCTCAAGCTCGGCATCTATGCCATAGAGCGCCAGAGCGTCGAGCAGTGATTTCGGCGTGCCCTTGATGCGGTGCCATGGGATGGAGTTCAGAACAAATGCGCGCAGTTTTCCGTTTGTTTTTGCGGCGTCGCGAAAATCCACGTGCCACTGCCACGCAAGCTGCTCCAGCTCTTCCGTGGAAAGATCTTTGAGCCCGCCCCGCGCCTCTGTCAGCCTTTTGAGCGGCGCCAGCATCCCGGCAGGGTCCTGCCCCTCCAGACGTCCGTATATCAGAAGATTCGGGACGGCCCGGACGATGGTCTGCAGGAGCGGGGACAGAGAATCTGCCGCGGCAGCCATCTGACTGTCGCTGCGGATACTTTCTGGAACTAGCTGGCGGAAGACGAGGTCATGAAGATGACGGCTCATTCTTCTTCTATGCCTCCGTACGCAATGGAGACAGTGCCCTCTCTGGCAATCTCACTTTCCTTGAGAACGGTATACACGGGAGAACGAACCACGACGCGCCTTGCTCCCGCCTGCTCCATCAGGCTGATGAGCTTTGTGGGGAGGATGTCGCGTCCGGGCTTGCAGCGCTGCCAGAGAATGTAGGAATTCACGGCAGAGGTGACAGCGCTGCTTATCGTCGAGAGAAGAGCTTCGTCCGCTTTCGACAGATACCATGTTACATCCAAATCGTAGGAAACGCCATCAGGAGACTGCACAATTACCGTGTCAGTGAGCGGTCTTACGTCATCGGCGGAAAGCTTCAAACGGACCGCCTCCAGAACTTCGTCAGAAGGAAGTTCGCCGCCGGCCAGAACGGGACGCACGTCAACGGTGCCGGGCTTCGGGCAGGACACGGAGACGTCTGCGATATCCTGCGAAACGCCCATGGCCAGAGCCCTGTACATGCCGGACGGTCCGGCGCACGTGTACGCTTCCGGGGATTCCTGGATGCGCTGACGGTAATGGGCGTCCGTCTCCACGTCTGCGCCGAGCATGGTTGTGGTCGTATTCTCGACGGAGGCGACATAGGCGACAGGGTCCACAAGCACGCAGATCTGGCCGGCCACAAAGCCGTTGGCGTCGCTTCCGGCGGCCTGCGCCGATGCGGATGCGGTGCCAGTCAGAGAGCCGGCCTGAATAATCACAGATTTGTCTGTCGCAAAAATCGTTTTCCCGTCAGCCGTTGCAGCCTTGGTTCCCTCGGGGATCTCTACGTCGAAATCAAGAGCTTCCTGAAGCGTGAATTTCAGCGTGGCCGACGCGCTCGAGGCGTCAAGGCGCTTCGTCCCCGTCATGAGGCCGATGGCGTCCAGGTGCTCGCCGGATGCGAACTGAAGAAGGTTCGCCTTGCCCGCCATGTCGATGACGGAATTCTGAATCGCAAGGACATATGCCAGGGATTCCAGGAAGAGGCGGACGGGATCGCCGGGGTACAGCGTGGTTTTCGCGATGGTCTCGTAGGAAGTCAGGACGCTTTTCTCCACGTCCTCGACGGAAAGTTCTGCAAATGAAAGACTCACAGTTCAACGCCCTCCCTGAGTGAAAAACGGACGACAGGGCGCACGATGCCCTGCATATGCTGCTCTTTCGTCAGCGCCTCGAATGTCACAGATGCTACTGAAACGCGGGGCTCATACTTCTCTATGGCGTCAATCAGGCTGGCCGCCAGCTGCGCCGTCTTATTGGGCGCCGGAGAATCGATCATGTTCCCGTCATTGGCAAAGCCCCTGTCCAGAGGCACGGAATACGTCAGCGTGCGCAGGATGGTGCGCAGACACTGGCGGACGGAATCCATTCCCGTTGCGCCGATGGTTACCGGAGAATCGTCCAGCGTCAGGACTTCAGTTCTTTTTGTCATTGCTGTTCTCCTTCGGTACCCAGTACCAGGACTTCAGCTTAAGAGATAAATCTATGCCGGAAGGGGCAGGCTTGCCGGCGTCATTGGTCAGCGTGGGCGCAAGCTTCTGGCTGATTGAGGTAATGACCACCTTCCCCCAGTTCTGGCCGCACAGGGTGAGCCGGAGCACGTCGCCCTTGCGCATGTGCCCGAGAAGCTGAACTTTGACGTCCTCGGGCTCACGCTCCATGAGCTGACGGGAAAGACGGACGTCCAGACTGATTTCCGGCGTTTCCGGTCCGAGCCACTCCATAACCGGATAGCTTCCGAAAACGTTGTGCTCTTCGTACCTCATGCGGCTGTCTGCAGAAATGTTCTGCGGCACAAGCACGTTCATGGTGCCTGCCTCGAAAACGATATCGCCGAGAGTTCCGACTTCCATGGCTACCCTCCGACAGGTTCACCGGTATCGGGATGCGTATGATGCCTGAGCGAAACGGAGCCGGCGGAAACATCGTCGTCAGGAGCCTTGATTCCTCCGTCCCTGACCGTGATATTGCCGCTGATGAGAGCGTTCCCCGGATTGCCGTCTTCGTCAGTCACAATCAGGGCTCCGCACAGCTCGATGAACGGGGCCTTGAGCTTGATATCCGTCTCCGAAGTGACGGAAACGATGCCCTGCGCCTCAACGGTGACGTTGCCTTTCACCTTGGCCGTCAGAGTGTGGGCGTTTCTGTCGTACCAGATTTCCGTGCCGTCTTCGTACTTGTTGTAGGCAACCTGCTTTTCCTGCCCCGGTCCGGGAACAGCCTGCGAATACGGCGCGCCAAGGTATGCGCCCTGCTCTTCCCCCTGCCCCGATTCCAGGACAAGGGCCGTTTCGCCGATGTCAGGCAGCTTTATTTCCTGATCACGCAGGACACGGCGCTGAAGCGTCTGATAGCTGTTCGTATTCAGCTCGTCGGCGTCGTTCAGCTGGACCTGCGCTTCGCCGTCTTTCGTTCCGGTCACCTTGCCGTAGCGCATGGAGACGTAGTTCCGGGATTCCAGACGGGCTACACGGGCTTCGAGGTCTGCTAGGTTAAAAGGTTCCATAAACACCACCCGCAAGGTTGCCGTTTACCGGAAAAGTATGCTTAAAGCACGTGGAAGTAGTCCAAAGGTCACGGGTAATACACCTGTAGTAATCATCACAAGGCATAAAAATATAGCTGTCCAACGCCTTGGATGGGCAAGCCACAAAATCGAACAAACTACAACCGCAATTATATATAAAATTGCTAGACACACTCCATTGTTTTCTAATATCCCGTGATCGAATAAAAGCATGTAGACACCACCGCCGAGCAGAGTTTTCAATAAAAAACTCACTTCGTCTAACATAGAGATATTTGGATGAGGTCCATGTGGAACAAAAATAAAAAAAAGATTTGGTACAGCGCAAACCCCGTACATAAAAATTAACAGCGCTAACCGCCGTGCAATGCTTTTTATCGTGTTTTTCATATATGGATTTCATACTGTTTTTCCCCCGCAAACTCAACAATATGGGGGGCAGACAAAACCTGAAAGTCATGACCGCAATCATGATGTTTTCGGAAACTTCTAAATATTTCGTTTTTTAAAGATTCGTATGAATTATTTCTTTTGTAAAATGTAAAATCATTATCCTTACAACTCCAATATCCTAAAGACATTTCTCCGGAATCAAAAAAACCTCCATCTTCAAAATTGAACACGTCATAAACGTATACGGCAACACGCTTTATGGTGACCTTAAAATGCATATTTTTAATTCTGACAATTTCTCCAGAAGCCAAAGCTCGAAAAGAAAAATCACCCAAAGCGTAATATAAACCAGTATCTGGAGCTCTCTCTGTGTGTACTACCCTATGCGTATAATACAGCTTTTCCCATTGAGAATAATTTGAATTTATAAAATCAAAAGGAACTGGCGTCGCATAGTAGTCATCCGATTCTGTTTCTCTTAAAACAATTTTTGCTAATGACATTTTTGCATCATAATTGAAAATATGCGTACCAATGGCAGGTACAATAAGATTTGTAAAATGCGAATATTCATCCCGAGCAACAGGGTGACTTAACGCCCATTCCCAATCAACCCACACTGGGTCTGCTTCCTTCCAATCTGTGCTTCCCCTCCTTGACAGCCAACGCACAAACATCTCGTGGAGATAAGCATATCCAAGTGCTTCCGAATAATTATCAGCATTATTGGAGAGTCTTTCAGTTATTTCAGGAAGGCAGAGGATCGTCTTTTCCTCTTCAGAAAGTTCGTTCTCGGATTCAAGAGTCTTTTTTACTTTAGAAAAAATTTTTTCAGCGTACTCCAGGGGGAAAGACTTACCAACTCCCTGAACTTCAGAAGACGTGGAAGTTTTCTTTCTGCTTGTCACCTCCACACTCTTGGCTACAAGAACCTTATCCTCTTTGCCCCTGCACTTGGAGAGCTCTGCGGACGTGGTGTAGCCGCTGGAAGAGAACTTGTGCGTGGCCTTTTTGACAAGGTAGTTCCCGGAGAACGTGCCGTATCCAGTCAGGGAAATGACCTGCCCGGCGTACAGGCTTGGGCAGCCCATTATATCTATCGTGCAGGTGTTTTCCTTCCCGTTCTTGTCCTGAAGCTTAGCCTTGGCCTTTCTGGCCGCGTCCGCCGGACTTTCCGTCCTGCCGTCGAGTGTGATGCTTTTGTCTGCCTCTTCGTACTGATCGCCGGACCGTTCAGCCTCCACAACGGCAGTATGCGTTTCGCCCTTCTTTGGGTCCGTGTAGACGGACTTGGCTTCTGTGTATCCGGTGTCGGCGCTGGAAGTTTTGAAGCTCCAGCTTGTCGGGGAGTACATCGTCCCCTTCATGGGAATCGTCAGCACGGGTTTCTGCATCTCGGCCTTGCGGGCGTCACGGATGACGAGCTTCCCGCCATGAACCTTGCAGTTGAATCCGTTCTCACGGCACTGCCGGTTCAGGAAACCGAGGTCACTGTCACTGCGCTGATCCTTGCGCTCGAAACTGCAGGGATCGCCGTCATACTGAAGCTCAAGATTGTGTTCTTTGGCAATCTGGCCGGCGACATTCTGGAAGGAAGAGTTCTGCCAGGCACGGCTCTTCCGGCTGTCCCGGAGGCCAGTCGTCATGGCCGAGGTCAGGGCTTTGATACGCACCTGCGTGGGCGGCCCGGAGAATTCCACTTCGTCGATGGTGAATTCGCCGCACAGGAGCTTAATGTCCTTGCCCGGCTCTTCCCAGTCTTTGCAGACTGCCGTGCATTTGACCTTGGTGCCTTTGGTTGGCTGCCAGTCGTTGCACCAGTGGCCGTCACGGTCGTGCAGGGTGAACTGCAGATCGTCCGCTTCGCCGTCAGCGCTGTCCGTGTACGTCAGCTCCTTCAGGTAGGGATTGATGTAATCCGTGGCGTCATGGCCGCCAATCCAGAGCTTAATGTCAAAACGTCTCGCCTTTTCTTCAGTCATTGTTCACCCACCCCGGAAGAGATGAGACAGAATCCTGAACTTCAGCCTCGGGAACTGTCAGGTCCACGCCTGCAGGGAAGAACACCACGTCAGCATAGTCGGGATTGGCGTCTATGAGCTCGCGGGCCATGCTTTCCCTGCCCCAGATGCGGTAGGCGGCGGCGTCAAACGTGTCGTCCTGAATGGTCCTGTAAAGATTAGTTTCCAGCAGCGGCATACATCTTCCTCACCTGGTCATTGACCATATTGGAAATCATGTTCTGGAAGTCGTTCTGATGCTCCTTCACCACGTTCATCACGCCGTTGGCAAAGTCGGCGGCCGGCATCCCGTTGATAGTGAACTGGAAGGTTGCCGTGTTGTTCACGACAGGTGCCTGAGCGGGCGCGGCCTTGGGGGCAGGCGCCGCAGACGGTGCGGAGGCCGGAGCAGGGGCGGCAGAGGGCGCGGCCTGCTGGGCTGGCTGGGAAGCCGGAGCTTTTGCGGCTGACGGCTGCGGGGCAAGAGCTTTCGGCTGCGGCGTCCGAAGTCCTGCCGGGCGGGGCGGCCCGTACATGTCAGGCGTGGGATGATCCAGCGCATACCTTTGCTGGATACGGTTCCACTCTCCGGCAGAGGTGCCTGCCGTCTTCGAGGCCGCGGCCTGCTTCTTCGCCTCTATGTCTGCGCTGAGCTTGCGCCATTTGGCGTCTTCGGCTTCGGAAGCCTTTTCTTCCGGGCCGGAAACGATGTCGCTGATCCCCTTCATGGCGCTTGTGAAAAAGTTGGATCCCTTTTCACGCAGCTTCTTCATGAAGTCGGAATTCCAGATATCAGACATTTTCTTCGAGAAGCCGTCCCAGACAGAACCAAGGGCTTCACCGAGGTCAGAAGCCCCCTGTTTGATATCCGCAAACATCCCGTCCATGACCGTTCTGGCTGTCTCGGAATTATTGTAGAGGGCGACAAGACCGCCTGCTACAAGAGCAAGCCCGGCAGTGACGGGATTGAACATGGCCGGGCCGAAGCTGGCCAGGCCTCTCAACGCCCCGCCGAGCCCAGTGGAACTGACCGCCGCCGTAGCCGCGGACCTGCCGATAGACGGCAGAAGCATGCTCAGCATGGAAAGGCCTGGCTTCACTGCCCAGAACGCCATCTGGGAAGCCAGAACGGCAGTCTTGAGGCCTATGAATCCAGCGGCCGCCATAGCAAGCCCCTGCACAAGCTGGGGATGCTGCTTGACGAAATCGCCGACTGCCCTGACGGCTCCGGTCAGCCCCTGCACTATCTCACGAAGCGCCGGGGCGACTGTGTCGTACAGAGAAATGGCGACTTCCTCATAGGCCGAGTTCAGGCCTTTGAGGTCGCCGGAAAGGTTGTTTGTCTGCTCGTTGGCGACTCTGGCCGCGTAGCCCTGTTCATAGAGGCTTGCGGACATGGACTGGATAGAGCCGTCCGCAGCGGCCTTCATCAGGATAAGGCCTTTGGCGAAATGTTCCGTGCCAAACAGGGCTTTGGCCGTAGCAATGCGCTGCGCCTCGCCCATGTTCCGCATCTTGGCTTCCATTTCCTTCAGAAGCGCGGGCATGGGCTTCATCTCGCCATGAGCACCCTTGACGCTGATGCCCAGCTTATCAAGAGCTTTTTTAGCTTCAGACGGCGGCCCGGCCATGCGGGAGATAATTGCGCTCAGACCGGTGCCTGCCTGCTGTCCCTGAATGCCGGCGTCACCAAGCTTGCCAATCATGGCCGCCGTATCCTGGAAGCTCTGGCCGGCATTGGCCGCCGCAGGGCCGACATACTTGAAGGAGTCGCCCAGGGAGGCAAGGGTCGTATTCGAACGGGTGAACGTCTTGGCCAGAACGTCAGAAACGTAGCCCATCTGCTCGGCCTTGAATCCAAAGCCGGTCAGGATGTTGGACGCAACGTCTGCCGTCTGGCCGAGGTCCATGGCGCCGGCGGACGCAAGGGAGAGCATGCCCGGCATGGCAGCCATAGTCTGATTTGCGTTGAAGCCGGCCATGGAAAGGAACGTCATGCCTTCAGCCGCTTCCTTGGCACTCCAGACAGTGGATGCGCCAAGTTCCCTTGCCTGCGCGGTCATGGCCGCCAGTTCCTGCGTGCTGGCGCCGGATATGGCCTTAACCTTCGACATGGATTCTTCAAAACCCATGCCGACTTTGAGGGGCTGGGCCAGAGCCATGGCGCTCATGGCCGTACCCATGGCCCGCCCGTAGAATTCCGCACGCTTGGCCGATGCTTCCTGCAGAGTATTCTGCACACGCAGTTTGGCGTTGTACCTTTCAAGCGCGGCGGAAGCCTGGTCATGGCTCGCCCTGAGAGTTTTGGCCGTTGCGCCGTACTCCCTGGCGGAAACCATGGCCTCCCGGTACTGACGGGACACCTGGGCAAGGGACCTCGTCAGCCTAGCGTCTCCCGGATTCGCCCTGAGCTGACTGGCAAGAGCATCCCTCCTGCTCTGAAGCTCCATGGCGCGGGACATAACGCGCTGCTGTTTCGTGGCCGCGGCCATCGCGGCGCGGGTTTTCTCGATGGAGTTCCCCACAGCCCCGAAAGCCTTGGCCACGGACGAACTGAGCGTAGCCCCGATTGCAAATCCAATTCCTATGGTTCTAGCCATAGCGCTGCTCCCCTGTCAGGCGTGTGTTCACACGCTCGGCGGCTTCCAGCCATTCAGAAACACCGTCTGCCGGCAGCCGCCGCACATCGGAAAGAGGCATCCCTGCCAGCCTCCCGAGCACGACGACCGCCTCTACAAGACTATCCCTGGGCGGGATTGCGAAATCGGGCAACCATATCGTCCAGCGCATCGAAGTCCTGCAGGTCGAGGAGCCGCAGATCTTCGATGTTCAGGCCGCACAGACGTGCAGCCAGACGGGCGGAGCGGAGAATGACGTCGCCGCCGTCCGGAGGAAGGTCGAGGACGTCGCCCACAGTAGGCCGCCTGACCTCGAGGCGGTCGAGCTTCTTTCCATCAGCGAGCACGACAGGATGTTTGAGCTTCAGGATTTCAGACATTTCTTCTCCTACATACCAAGGTTGTTTCTCACGCTGGAGAGCACGTCAGTGCCATTGACGAAGCAGATCATGTTGAGCTTGTCGACTTCAACGCGCTCGACGCCGCCAATCCAGACTTTGATGTACTCACACTCGAATTCCGTCTCGGGCTCCATCTTCTTCCCGGCCTCCATCTTGCCGAGACCGATCGTCTTGGGCATGCCCCTGACGACAATCTTCACAGCCCTGTCCACAAACTTGTGCGTGGCTGCGTCGAGGTCCTGAAGGCTGCCGCGGATATCGAGGTGATGGCCTTCAGGCGACATGAGGGCAAGCAGATCAGTAGTGACGGTGTTCCAGGTGAGCTTGAGAGACATGGACTTGAAGTGGCCCTTGACCGGCATGGACAGTTCGCCGCCGATACCAAGGCCGCTGACGTCTTCAGTCATGTATTCAAAACTGGGAAGTTCCACCGTGGCCAGCCCGAGCTGGGAAGCGCCCTCGAGATAAACGCGGGCGTTGGTGAGAACCGTGGGAATCGGCGTAGTCGCCGCAAGATATTCAGACATTCTTCAGTCTCCTTATTCGCCGAACAGGGTGCTGAGGTAATCGGGGTCGTACTCGATGGTGAACACGAGTTCCTTGGCGGCCTGAGGCGGCGTAACGTAGACGTGCCAGGTAACCTTTCCGGCCAGAAGGTCCGTAGTCGGATTCTCGTCAGCCTCGAACGTGACGCGGCCGCCGAGGATGTATTCCTTGCCGGTAAGGCCGTTCAGCCAGCAGTTGAACGTATCCTGCACCGTTTCGATGAGGCGGCGGCGCAGAGGATTGGAAACGTACTGCCAGCAGGTGAGAATCAGCGTGTTCCCGATCCAGTTGAACATTCTCCTGACCGGAATACTGGCATCCTTGATGTCGGTGTTGCCGGGGTAAACAGTCGTCTGATCGCCCCAGACACGGAGGCCGCCGATGATATTGAGCCCGGTCACGATGCCGTTGCCATTCAGGTCAGCCGCTTCCAGCGGAGTCAGATGCAGTTCCTTGCCAGCATGAACGAGGCCTTCACAGAGAAGCTGGTAGTTGGACGGGCTCCAGAAAGGAACATCGCCGTTGGCCGCATCTCTGGAGGCCATGGCGGCCGCAAGATGGACGGTGCCGGGTTCGGTGACGCCGTTGTAGGTGCAGTCGCCGAAGAAACAGCAGCAGTTTTCCAGCGTGAGATTGCTGTCGTTGAGCCATGCCGCAACCTTGGAGCGGTCAGTGACGGAAGCAGGCACGCCGAAGAGGCCCATGGCCTTGAAGAATCCGGATACGCCGGAAGCGGCGGCAGCGACTGCGATGGATACGGCAGGCTCGTTGCGGCCGGGAGCCAGAACAAGGCCGGGTTCCATGCGGAAGCGGGGATACACCTCGTCCACGAGAGAAAGGCCTGTACGGTTGCCGGAAGCATCAACGCCGCCGATGATGTCTTCATCCTTCACCTTGGAGACGTCAGCCTTGCCGTTGTCGTCCTTGTGCTTTGCGGGGTCGAAGACGTTGACGAAGACGGCCGGAGCAACGCCATAGCGGGCAAGATAGATTTCAGCCGCCTGATACAGGGGAAAATCTTCCTTGCTTTCGTCTTCTCCGGGGGCTCCGAACGTGGAGACGAATTCAGAGAAGGAATAGATGAGCTTCGGTTCGTTGACCGGAGCCGCGGAAGTGTCTGCAAGGTTATGGACCGGTGCCACGCCCACAAAAACCGGAAGCGCGGAATTGGCCTGGACGGGAGTGGCAACGGAAGTCGCCTGCTCCTGGATGTATACGCCGTGTCGATACTGAGCCATGGAGTATGTCTCCTTAAATTCCCGCCGGCAGTTCCCAGCGGGTCAAAATGACGCCCTCCTGGTAGGGCTGTGCCTGGCCGTCTGGGCGGCCCCAGTCTAAGAGCCTGTCCCCTTCCCAGAAACCGAGGCGGTACCTGCCCTCGAGGGGGACGGTTTGCGTGCCTGCGCAAAAGCCGGCCACGCGGGACATTAAGTTGTGCAGATCCTCGCAGGCGTCTTCGATGTTTTCGGCCTGGACTGCGCACCGGAAAGCAATCTTCACACTCTGGACTTTGTAGCCGAGGTAACTTCCGCCAAGGTCCTGAACGAGGACGAAAGGCACCTGATTTTCATCCGTCTTGGATGGCAGAGAGCCGATGTAAACAGCCGGCGGCAGGCTGGGATAGCTGACTGTCCCGTTCCTGTCCGCGTCCGGCAGAAGAAAGTCGGAAAGCTCCTGAGCAAGGCCCTTTTTCAGCGCATACATGAGGGGGAAAACCGTCATTTCAGCCTCCCGATGACACGTTCCACTTCATGTTCAAGGCGTTTGGCGAACGTGGAGCGGGCGCGCTCCATAGCAGGCTGCTGCACACGATCGAAAACGGAAAAATACTGCACGGAATAGCCCGGCACCCTCTCAAGGGCGCCGCGTTTCTTCCCGTAGCGCTGGAACATCAACTTTTTGCCGTGAAGACGGATAACGAAAGCTTTGGAAAGCCCGTTCCCGCTTTCAGGCCGGCTGACAGGCTCGGAAGGACCGATTTGGAATGCGGCGCTTGGCCAGTGGATGGAGCGTATCCGCTTGCGGGCCGTCACCCTGTTGGGAATCAGCTTAAAATGATCAGCGGGGAGCCAGCCGCCGGCAACACGGAAGGACGCTGTCACAGCCGTACCGGCCTCCTTGACTTCCAGAATGCCGAACGCCTTGCCGATGTCGCCGCCGCGCAGATAGGATTCAGCTTTGACGCCTTTGCGGATGTCAGAACGGAGCGTCTGGCCCGTCCTTCTGGCTGCCAGTTTCATAGCCATCGTGATGGCTTTCGGCAGGCCGGACAGAGGAGAAAGAATCCTCTCCATATCCTTTG
>ONPA01000033.1 GCA_900319575.1 uncultured Desulfovibrio sp.
CCCCGTTCCTCCATGACCATTTCAAGGGCGCGCAGGCGGTAGACGTCGTAGAGCTCCGGCGTGACCTTGGGATGGCGCTCGTAGAGAAGGGAACACCACCACATGGAAAGAGAGCTGCCGCCGCGCAGGGCGTCCGCGAAGGTGCCGCGGCCTGCCCCGGCGCGGCCTGTCTCATATGCCCACGTGGCGTGTTCGCTGCGGATGGCGATGAGGCGGTCCGTCATCTCCCGGGGAAGGGAGATGGCTCCGGCGGGGACGTTCCAGGCGTCGAGGCTCGCCTCGGTGGCGCCGGGGCGCAGATAGGCGGTTCCCGCGCCGCGGTGAAGGAAGATTTCGGACATGGCTATTGTTCCTCTCTGGCGAAGACATCGCGGATGGCGGCATCGTAGGGGGCGGTAAGGAGCCCTTTGTCCGTGATGATGCCGGTGATGAGGTCCGCCGGCGTGACGTCAAAGGCGAAATTGAAGACGGGCACGCCTTCGGGGGTGACGCGCGTGGAGCCGATGGTGGTGACCTCGGAGGCGGGGCGCTCCTCGATGGGGATGTGCTTTCCGTCTGGCGTGGAGCGGTCGATGGTGGAAAGAGGGGCAGCCACGTAGAAGGGGATGCCGTAGTGGCGGGCCAGAATGGCGACGCCCAGGGTGCCGATCTTGTTGGCCGTATCGCCGTTGGCGGCGATGCGGTCCGCGCCGACCACGCACAGGGACACAAAGCCCCGGGACATGAGGGAGGCGCAGGCGTTGTCGCAGGCCACGGTTACAGGGATGCCGTCGCGCTGGAGCTCCCAGGCGGTGAGGCGGGCGCCCTGGAGGAAGGGCCGGGTCTCGTCAGCGATGACGCGGATGTTCTTTCTGTTTTCGAAGGCGGCGCGCACAACGCCGAGGGCCGTGCCGTAGCCCGCCGTGGCCAGGGCGCCGGCGTTGCAGTGGGTGAGGATGACGTCGTTATCGTGCACGCAGGGAAGGCCGAAGCGGCCTATGTCCATGCACGACGCGATGTCCGCGCGGCGCATGGTTTCGGCCTCGCTGATGAAGAGCTTCATGAGGTCTTCGGGACCGAGGGCTGCGTTTCTTTCCCAGAGGGCGGTCATATGGTCCACGGCCCAGGCGAGGTTAACGGCCGTGGGGCGGGCAGCCCTGAGATCGGCGAGATGTTTTCTGAGTTTTTCCCGCCAGTCCGGGCCGACTGACTCGCGCAGGGCGATGGCGCAGCCGAAGGCGGCGGAGACGCCGATGGCCGGCGCGCCGCGGACAACCATAACCTGAAGGGCGGTGATGACGTCGGCCGTGGTGCGGCAGAGGAAGCGTTCCTCGCTGGCTGGCAGCTTTCTCTGATCGAGGAGGTCGAGGACGGCGCTGTCTCTGTGAAAAACTATATGATCTTCCATGTGTTCTCCTGTATGCGGTTGTTTCGGCAAGCTATAGCGCGGGAGGGCTCAGGGGCGCAATCGCGGGCCGGGGGCCTGAAATGGACAGACGGCCCTTCTGCTGTTAGGAAGGAAGAGTCAGGAGCGTGCGCCCCGCCGCCGGCCGGCCGGGATGCCCCGCAGGCGCCGGAGAGGAAGCGGAACGCGTTCCGTATTTTTTGCCGGCACACGCCCGCAGCGCAGCGCCGCGCGGGCGGCCGGGCATACAGCAAGCATTAACGAAAAGGATGCCCATAGATGGCGAACAGTTTTGATACGCCCCTGCGTGTGGGGCTGGCCGGCCTCGGAACGGTCGGAGGCGGCCTGGCTGAACTTCTTCAGAAAAACGCGGCGCTCGTGCGCCGGAGGACAGGCCGCAGCATAGAGCTGAAGTGCGTGCTCGTGCGCGACGTGAACAAGCCCCGCTCCGTGGAGCTGCCCGAAGGCTGCCGGATTACAGCGAATCCCGCCGATCTGACCGATGATCCGGATATCGATGTGCTCGTTGAGCTCATGGGCGGTATTGACGCGCCGCTCGCGCTCGTGTCCAGGGCCCTTCAGAACGGCAAGCACGTCGTTACGGCCAACAAGGCCCTTCTGGCCGTGGAAGGCGCCGAGCTCATGCGTCTCGCCCGCGAAAAGAACCTGATCCTGCGCTACGAGGCCAGCGTGGCCGGCGCCGTGCCCATCATCGAGGCCCTGCGTGGCCCTCTCGCCGGCAACCGCATCAGCAGCGTGCTGGGCATCCTCAACGGCACGAGCAACTATATTCTCTCGGAAATGACCACAAAGGGCGTGGACTTCGATCAGGCCCTGAAGAAGGCCCAGGAGCTCGGCTACGCCGAGGCCAACCCGACGCTGGACATCGACGGCCAGGACGCGGCCCACAAGCTGACGCTCCTTATCCGCCTCGCCTTCGGCGTGGACTATCCCTTTACCGTCCTGCCCGTGCAGGGCATACGCGGCATGGCGCCCCAGGATATCGCCATGGCCCGGATGTTCGGGTACCGCGTGAAGCTGGTGGCCCAGGTGAACCGGGTCAA
>ONPA01000021.1 GCA_900319575.1 uncultured Desulfovibrio sp.
AGGAAACGGCACATCCCTGTGAGCAGGGAGCTGCCCAAATCCCTTGACCGTCTCGTCGATCTTACCTTCGCCGTCGAAAAGAAGGAAGGCTCAGCGCGCAGCCGTGAAGATGACGGCCTGCTTGCCGTCATCGGATCCTGCATCGCCGTTTTCCCGGAAGGCTGCAGGCGCATGCTCGACTTCTTCGGGGACATCATCATCGCCCTGCTGCGTTTTCTCTCTGGCCGTTCCTCCATGAAGAGCAGCGACCTCTGGGAAGCCATGTACCAGTGCGGCGTCCGCTCCCTCCCCATCGTGGCTGTCACAAACATGCTCTTCGGACTCATCCTGGCCTTCGTGGGCGCCGTACAGCTGAAGATGTTCGGGGCACAGATTTATGTAGCCGGCCTTGTGGGTATCGGCATGCTCCGGGTTATGGGGGCCGTCATGGTCGGCGTTGTCATGTCCGGCCGTATCGGCGCTTCCTACGCGGCTCTCATCGGCACCATGCAGGTCAACGAGGAAATAGACGCCCTTGAGACCATGGGCATTTCCCCTGTGGACTATCTTGTCCTGCCGCGCATGCTGGCGCTTTCCATCATGGTACCCCTGCTTACGGTCTTCGCCGACGCCATGGGCATTTTCGGCGGCTTTCTGGTGGCCATTTCCATGCTCGACCTCTCGCCCATGCAGTACCTCACTGCCACGGCGGAGATGGTTCACTACGATCAGGGCATCATCGGGCTCTGTTACGCCGCGGTGTTCGGCATCATCATCGCTATTTCCGGCTGCTATCACGGCATCCACTGCGGACGCAGCGCCCAGGCCGTCGGAGAGGCCACCACAACGGCAGTCGTGCACGCCATCGTGGGCATCATCGTCGCCACGGCCATCATTACCGTCATCTGCAATGTGCTCGGCGTGTAAGGAGTGAACATGGTCATGTCCATCTCTCCGGTTTCTTCCTCTGCCACGCCAGTCATACGCTGCCGCCATCTCAGGGTAGGATACGGCTCCTTCGTACTCATGAAGGACATCAGCTTCGATGTCATGCCCGGGGACATTTTCTTCATCACGGGCGGATCCGGCTGCGGTAAATCCACGCTTCTCCGCGTTCTCATGGGACTCAAGGCCCCGCAGGCAGGTACAGTAAGCTTCGGGGATACGCCCTTCTGGCCGGGCAGCGACGGGGATCGGCTGAAGGTCAGGCGCCGCACGGGCGTGCTCTTTCAGCAGGGCGCCCTGTGGAGCTCCATGACACTCGCCGAAAACATCGCCCTGCCGCTCAGGCAGTACACAAGTCTTTCTGACAGGGACATACGGCGGCAGGCCCTGCTCAAGCTTTCCCTCGCCGGCCTCACCGGCTTCGAAGACTATTACCCTTCCGAAATTTCAGGCGGTATGCGCAAACGCGCCGGTCTCGCGCGGGCCCTGGCGCTGGATCCGGCCATTCTCTTTCTCGACGAGCCCTCGGCGGGTCTGGATCCCGTGAGCGCGAAGCTGCTCGATGATCTCATCAGCGAACTGCGCGACGCGCTGGGCACGACCTTCGTCATCGTCTCGCATGAGCTGGCCAGCATTTATGCCATCGCCACAAACAGCATTTTCCTGGACGCGGGCACCCGGACAATGCAGGCCTGCGGCAACCCCTCGGCGCTTGTCCGCGATCCGGCCACCCCGGAAACGGCCATGCTCTTCCTCACGCGCGGCCTTTCCCGCCACGCCGGAGAAATTCCGGATCCCCGCCGTCCCGACATCACAGGCACGGCCCCGCGGGAAGGGACGGCAGATGAACCTCAAAGGACAGACAGATGAGCCTCGCAAAACATAAAACAGCCCTGGGATTCTTCTCTCTCCTCGCCCTGGGACTCCTTCTTTTCGGCATCATCGCTCTCGGAGGGGGCAAGCTCTTCAAGCACGACACGCAGTTCGTGCTCTATTTCGGCTCCTCCGTAAGCGGGCTCTCCGTGGGCGCTCCCGTTGTCTTCCGCGGCGTGCCGCTCGGATCCGTCACGCATATCAGCCTTGTGGCCAACGCCAACAAGTCTAACGTGACCATCCCCGTCAATATTTCCATTGACGCGGCCAATCTCATCCTGGCAACGGGTCATCCCCTGCAGGACGAGGAGGAAAAAGTGGCCGTCATTCAGGACATGGTCAGCAAGGGCATGCGCGGACGCCTCCAGCTCTCCAGCCTCATCACCGGTCAGTACCGCATAGAGCTGGACTTCTTCCCGGATACGCCTGCCAGCTTCAAGTCCGGTACGCCGCAGTATGAGATACCCACTGTCGCCACAGCCATCGACACACTCCAGAAAACCATAGACCGCATTCCCATTGAAAAGGTTGTGGCCAATATCGATTCCGCCCTGACCCACCTTTCCCAGCTCATCGAAAGCGGCGATGTGGACCGCGCCCTCAAGGCCTTCGCGGATACGTTCACCCAGGCGAGCACTCTCCTTGCCGCCCTGCAGTCCTCGCCAGCCCTCCTGAACAGCACGCTTGGCAACGCCGAGGCGGGATCCGCCGCACTGAAGGCTGATCTTCCCCGTGCCCTGGAAAACCTGAACAGAGCCATGACTGATTTCGCGAGCGCTGCGAGGCGCGTGGACGCAACGGCCGCGGCAGCTGAAAAAAGCCTGAACACGCTCTCCCCCGTCACGCAGGAACTGCTAAACACGCTCCGTGAAACAAAGACCACGGTGCGTTCCCTCCGCTCTCTGACGGACGAACTCGACAAAAATCCCGAATCCCTGATCAGGGGCCGCAAAGGAGCCTACTGATGCGCCGTTTTTCCTTTCTTCCCATCATTCTCTCTCTCGTTCTCACGGCCTGCGGCCAGAGCAAACCCACCAATTATTACATTTTAAAAAGTACGGCGGCCCCCGTCTCGGTGGAAAGCATGCCCCGCACAACGCTGGGCATCGTGGGTGTCAATCTTCCCGGATATCTTGATCGCGCGGGCATCGTCCTGCTTGACGAAAATGGCACATTCATCAATATCCCCCAGTTCAACAAATGGGCCGAAGGACTCGATGCCGGAGCGGCGCGCCTGCTGCGCCGGAGCCTGACACCGGTGCTTCTGCGTCAGGGCATCACGGTGCTGGCGTCCGAGGATACACGCGTCGCAGCGGCCTACGGCGTCATCGTGGATATCATCCGCCTCGAGGCATCGACCGGCGGCAGCATCGCTCTTGAGGCCCGCTGGACTCTCATCGATCCCGGAGCAAACCGGATACTCGGCCGCGGAAGTTTCGCAGGAAGCGAAAAAATCAGCATGCCCGAAATCGGCAGCCGCGAAATGTTCAACGTTGTCGTGGCAGGCGAAAGCCGCCTCCTGGAACGCTTTGGCGCAGACCTCGGCCGGCGCATCGCCGCCCTTGCGGCGCGCCGCGGCTGACAGAAACCGTCATCAACAACATAAAAGGATGCAGGGGAACCCCGGGCATCCTTTTTTTGTTTCCGGAAGAAGCCGGAAAAATGCAGATTTTTATTTTTTTCCTCTGAAAAGTAGTGTAATGACAAGGTATTG
>ONPA01000062.1 GCA_900319575.1 uncultured Desulfovibrio sp.
GAAAACGTCTGCGTGGTCACGAGCGGCGATCCGGGCGTTCTGGCCATGGCAGGCCTCATTTACGAGCTCAGATTCACCACGAAGGCCTTTGCCTCTGTCCCCGTGCGCGTGGTACCGGCCGTCACGGCGGCCTCCCTCGCTGCCGCGGCCGTGGGCGCGCCCCTCCAGAACGGGTACGCGCTCGTGAGCCTGTCTGATCTTCTCGTCCCTGCTGACGAGGTAAGGCAGAATCTCCTGGCAGCCGTGCGGTCCCGCCTGCCCGTAACCCTCTACAATCCCGCGGGCAGAAAGCGCCGCGCCCTCCTCGGCGAGGCCCTGTCCCTCTTCAGAAAGGAACGCGGGGAGGATCTCCCCTGCGCCCTGGTGCGCCACGCCGGACAGCCGGAACAGACGGTCTGGACGGGGCGCCTCGGTGATTTCCCGCAGGAGGACGTGGACATGGCGAGCCTCGTCATTCTCGGAAGTCCCAGATCCAAGCTCAGGGACGGCGTGCTCTACGAGGCGCGCGGCTACGCGGACAAGTACGCCGGGCGCATGGGGAAGTAGCCTGCATGCCCGCCTTTTCCGCCTTCTGCGTGGCCGCGCCCCGCTCAGGGGAAGGCAAGACCACGGCAGCCATGGCCCTCTGCCGCGCCCTCAGGGAGAGGGGGCTCGCCGTCCAGGCCTTCAAGTGCGGGCCTGACTACGTGGATCCCACCTTTCTCGCCACTGCCTCGGGACGCAGGGCCCTCAATCTGGACACCTGGCTCATGGGCGAAAACGGCGTGCGCCGGATTTTCGCCCGCGCCGGCAGGCAGGCCGATGTCTGCGTTGTCGAAGGCGTCATGGGGCTCTTCGACGGCAGGGGCCCCGGGGATCTTTCCGGATCCACGCTCGACTGCGCGCGCGTGCTCGGCCTCCCCGTGATCCTCACGGTGAACGTCCGCGGCATGGCAGCCTCCATCGCTCCCCTGGTGGCCGGATTCCTGGACTCCGCCAGACGGCACGGTGTCCGCATAGCCGGCGTACTCGCCCAGAACGCGGGGTCAGAGCGGCACACCGCCATGCTGAAAGCCGCGCTTGAAGAGGCGGGACTTCCCCCTCTTCTGGGAAGCCTGCCCAGGGATCCCGCCTTCACCCTTCCCTCGCGCCAGCTCGGCCTCACCCCGGCAGACGAGACGGCCGGCGCGGAACGCGTCTGCGCGGCACTGGGGAAAAGCCTCGCGGAACACGCCGATCTGGACACGCTCCTTGCCCTCACGGAAATGGAGCGGCCCCAGGCGCCGGTGACCCCGGTTCCCGCAGAAGGGACAGGACGGAAACGTCTCGCCGTGGCCCGTGACAGCGCATTCTGTTTCTATTATGAGGAAAACCTCGCGTGGCTTACGGCGCACGGCTGGGACGTCATTCCCTTCTCGCCCCTCGCGGACAGGGCGCTTCCTCCCTGCGACGCAGTCTATCTGGGCGGCGGCTACCCCGAGGTTTTCGCCGGGACGCTCTCTGCCAATAAAGGCATGCGGGACTCAGTGCGCCACGCCGCCCTGGCAGGACTTCCTGTTTACGCCGAGTGCGGCGGTTTCATGTATCTGGCGAAGGACATTGTTACGAAGGACGGGCGCTTTCCCATGGCCGGCGTGCTCGACGCTGAGGCGGTTATGGGAGAGAAGCTCTCCTCCCTGGGCTACCGCGAGGCCCGTTTCCTCTGCGCGCCTCCTTTCGGCCTGGGGGACGCCGGCCTCGTCCTCAGGGGGCACGAGTTTCACTGGTCGTCCATGAACTTTCATACGGCCTACCCGCCCCTCGCCTCAGCTGCCATGAAGGACGGCACCCTCATTCCCTCGGGCGTGTGCGCGGGCCCTGCCCGCAATGTGCTCGCGGGCTACATTCATTTTTACTGGGCCGACAGGCCGGCGGCGCGGACCGGAGAAAAAGCCCCCGGCGCCCTTATTCTCCTGACAGGCCCTTCCAGCGCAGGAAAAACAACGCTCGCCGCGGCCATAGAAGCCGAGATGAGGAAGCGCGGCAGAACCTGTTTCCGCTTCTCCCTGGACGCCTTTCTGGCAGCGTATCCCCATGAGGGCGCTCCCTTCACGAGCGTGGCCGGAGCTGAACGCTCGGGCATCCCTGCCGCTGCCATGTGGCACGCGGCCCTGCGGGAAGCCGTGCTCAGGGGCGGTGTCTGCGTGGCGGATCATGTGCTCTGCGGCTCTGACGCCTGGCAGGCGGATTTCACGGAAGCCCTCCGGGGGCTCCGGGTCCTTCCCGTGCGCACCCTCTGTTCCGAGGATATTCTGAGGAAGCGGGAAAACGGGAGGACGGACCGGCCCAGCGACTGGGAACACGCCAGAGCCCAGGCCAGGGCGCCCTTCACGCCCCTGCCCGGAGAAATCACGGTGAACACGGGAGAAGGGAAACCAGAGGATATCGCGGGACGCGTGGCGGACATTTTCTGCGGGCGCTTTCCCGCGGATGGAGAAACCGACTCATGAATCAGAACGGGGATAAGCCGTCCCACGGCGGCGACAGGCTCTACATGGCAAAGCACACGGACGTGCCGGAAAAGGACATCCTCGACTTCAGCGTCAACGTACGCCCGGACGGCCCTCTGCCCTCACTCATGGGCGCCATCACGCGGGCCATCAATGACATCGGCGTCTATCCCTCCCCGCACGCGGAGGAAGCGGTGCAGGCCGCGTCCGATCTCTACGGGCTCCCCGTGTCCTCCTTCGTGTTCGGCAACGGCACCACGGAGATCATCCGCGCCCTGTGCCTTCTTCTCAAAAAGCGCGGCTGCCCCTGCGCGGCCATTCCGGAACCGGCTTTCTGCGAGTACGCCTCAGGCTGGGAACTCACCGGCCTTCCCCTGCTGCGGCAGCAGTGCGCGATAGTGAGAAAGCCCAGCGCCGTGCGGCCGGGAGATACGGATATCGACTTCCGGCTCCCCGCTGACTGGATCCTCTCCCTGCCCGAAGGCTGCGCTGTCTTCTTCGCCAATCCCGGCAATCCGGCCGGATCCTTCCTGCCCCGCCCCCGCCTTGAGGCGCTCATACGGAAGCGCCCGGACCTCGTCTGGATCATCGACGAGGCCTTCATGCGCTACGCCGGGCCGGACCGCGTCTTCTCGGCCATTCCTCTTCTGAAAAAAGGCGTTCTGCCTGGGAACTGCCGTCTCGCCGTGCTGCGCTCGCTCACCAAATTCGAGGGGCTGGCAGGCCTGAGGCTCGGCTTCATGGCCGCGTCAGGAGACCTGGCTGATACCGTGCGCGCCATCCTGCCGGGGTGGAATCTCAACTGCCTTGCCCAGGCAGCGGCAAAGGCCGCCCTCTCGTCCTCAGCGGAAAGCCTCGCAGAGGAAAAGGAGGCCCGAAGGCAGAATCTCGCCCTGCGCCGCGACCTCATGACGCGTCTCAGGGATCTGCCCCTGACCTTCTGCCGCTCAAAGGGCAACTACCTTCTCGTGCGGCTGAATGAACCGCGGCCTGCGCTCGGCGCGGAACTGCTCGCGCGCTTCGGCATCGCCCTCAGGGACTGCTCGGACTATCACGGCCTCGGAGACGGCTCATGGTACCGCATGGGCGTGCGCACGCCGGAAGATCACGCGCGCCTGGCCTCAGCCCTCACAAAACTGCTCACGCCCTCAGAGGCGCCTGCCATTCTCAGGAAGAAGCGCCCGGCCCTCATGCTGCAGGGCACCTGCTCAAACGCGGGCAAGTCCATTCTCACGGCCGCCTTCTGCCGCATCCTGCGCGAGGACGGCTTTGACGCCGCGCCCTTCAAAGCCCAGAACATGTCCCTCAATTCCGGCGTGGCGCCGGACGGCGGGGAAATGGGCCGGGCCCAGATCCTGCAGGCCCAGGCCGCCGGAACCGATCCGGACTGCCGCATGAACCCGGTCCTGCTCAAGCCGAGTACGGACAGGGGCTCCCAGGTCATTGTCCTCGGCCGCCCCGCGGGCTTCGTGGAGGCAAAGGATTTCGGCTCCCTCAGGGCCCGTCTCTGGGAGCGCGTGACCGGAGCCTACGCCTCGCTTTCCGCGGAGCACGGGGTCATGGTGCTCGAAGGCGCGGGGTCGCCCGGGGAAATCAACCTCAAAAAGAACGATATCGTGAACATGGCCATGGCCCGCGAGGCCGGCGCGAAGGTTCTGCTCGCTGGCGACATCGACCGCGGCGGACTCTACGCCTCCTTCCTCGGCACATGGCTCACCTTTACCCCGGAAGAGCGCCGGCTCCTCGCCGGATTCCTCGTGAACCGTTTCCGCGGTGATCCCTCCCTGCTTGCCCCGGCGCACGAATATCTGGGCAGGGCCACAGGAGCTCCCGTGCTGGGCGTCATTCCGTATATCAGGTCCCTGAATCTCCCGGAGGAAGACAGTCTTTCCTGGAACGGCGCGCTCAACGCCCCGTCCGCAGAGCCGGACGCTCTCAATGTGGCCGTGGTCATCCTCGGGCACACCTCCAACTACACGGACATGGCCCCCCTCGCCATGGAGCCCGACGTAAACCTGCGCGCCGTGCGCCGCCCGTCGGAATGGGGCAGGCCCGATCTTGTCATCATCCCGGGCTCCAGAAACACGGCCCTCGATCTCGCGAAACTGAGGGAAAGCGGGCTCGACGCCCTTATCCGGCGCCACGCGGAGAAGAACGGCTGGACTCTCGGCATATGCGGCGGCATGCAGATCCTCGGGGAAAAGATACGCGATCCCCTGTCCGTGGAGACGCGGCAGAAATCAACGGACGGCCTGGGCCTCCTGCCTCTTGAAACGGACCTCGCCTCTGCCAAGACCCTGCGCCGCGTGGAAAACGTGGCGACACCGCTTGGCGTGCCCGCCTCGGGCTATGAAATCCATCATGGCGTCACGCGCCCGACAGCGGAAGGCCTCACCTTCTTCGGAAAGGAAGAGGAGGAAGGCGCCGTGCTTGGGGCTGGCCGCGGCCGGTGCTGGGGAACATACCTGCACGGCCTCTTCGATAACGATGCCTTCCGCCGCGCCTTCCTGAACCGCGTGCGATCCTCGCTCGGCCTTGCCCCGCGGGAAGCCGGGCTCGTCTCCTATGACACCGAACGCGCCATAAGCCGCCTCGCCTCCATCGTGCGCGGACATACCGACATGGACGCCATCTACCGGATCCTCGGCCTGAAGGGACGCAGATGAGCGCGCTCCAGGCTCTCTTCCTCCTGCCGGCGGCCCTCATTCTGGATCTTCTCTTCAGCGAGCCGCCGGCGCGCGTCCATCCCGTCTGCGGCATGGGATATCTGGCCTCCCGGGCCGAACCTTTCTTCAGGCGTCTCCTCTCCTGTCCCTTTCCGCCGGATACGGAAGGCGGCAGCCCCCTGCGTGAGGGACTGGCCGGTCTGCTCGCCGGCCTCGCCGTTATCCTCCCTCCGGCCGTCATCGCGTGGAGCCTCACGGCCCTCGCCGGATATTCCGGTACCGCGGGCGGTTTTGCCATGGCCGCGGTTTCGGTATGGCTCTGCCTCGCTCCCGTCTCGCTCGCGCGCCACGCCCTCCGCGTGCGGGATGCCGCGGAAGCGGGAAAGACCGGGGAAGCCCGGAAAGCCGTGTCCATGATCGTCGGCCGCGACACTTCCCTCCTCGATATGCACGGCGTCTGCCGTGCCTGCGTGGAAAGCGTGGCCGAAAATCTCACTGACGGCGTGCTCTGCACGCTTTTCTGGGCCATGGCAGGCGGCCTCATCGCCGGCTTCCCCGGCGCGGCAGCCCTCGCCATGGCAGAGCGCGCCACCAGCACCCTGGACGCCCTCTGGGGCCGCAGGGACAGAAGATACCGGCATTTCGGGACATTCGGAGCGCGCCTCGACGATGTCTTCACGTATCTTCCGGCGAGGCTTGCCCTGCCGGCCATCTCACTCGCGGCCTTCTCCGTAAAAGCCTCTCCCGCCGCCGTCTTCCGTACGGGATGGCGCTTCCGGCACGCCCACGAGAGCCCCAACAGCGCGTGGAGCGAGGCGCCCTTCGCCGCGGCCCTCGGGCTCAGGCTGGGAGGCCCGGCTGTCTACGCAGGAATGAAGCGGGATCATCCCTGGCTCGGCACGGGCACACCGGACGCGGCATCCGGCCATATCTCCCTGGCCGTCCGGCTCATGTGGGCCTCAGTCATCATTTTTACCCTGGCCTCGTCTCTCGTCCTGGCCGCATTCAGCTGAAAAAAAAACGCGGCCGCTGTTTCCACTTCTGAAAACAGCGGCCGCGTCACGTCAGTCCGTCGTGCTGACTATTTCAGGCTGTCGACGATCTCCTTCGAAATATGGAAGCTGTGGGCGTCGTCCGGGAAGGTCCCGGCCTTCACCTCGCCGCAGTAGGCGGCCACGCCCTTCTTTACCTCGTCACCCACGTTCGCGAAGTGCTTCACGAATTTGGGCACAAAATCAGAGAACATGCCGAGGAGATCCTGTCCCACAAGCACCTGACCGGAGCAGTGCGGCCCCGCGCCGATACCGATGGTCATGCAGGACACTTCACGGGTGATGCGTTCGGCCAGCAGATCCGGCACGCACTCGAGCACCATGCCGAAGGCGCCGGCCTCGTCGAGAGCGCGGGCGTCATCGAGCAGTTTCTGGGCCGCGGCCACGTTCTTTCCCTGCACATGGAAGCCACCCAGCGTGTTGAGGGACTGCGGGGTGAGGCCGATATGCCCCATGACCGGAATACCGGCCTGTGTCATGGCCCTCACCTGCGGGCAGACTTCCCTGCCGCCCTCAAGCTTGACGGCATGGGCCCGGCCTTCCTTCATGAGCCGTCCGGCGTTGCGGACAGCGTCCTCCACGCTTACCTGGAAGCTCAGGAAAGGCATATCGCCCACGAGCAGGGCGTCACCCGATCCGCGGGAGACGCAGAGCGTGTGATGCACCATATCGTCCATGGTCACGGACACCGTGTCGGACATGCCCATCATGACCATTCCGAGAGAATCGCCCACGAGGATCATATCCGCGCCAGCGGCGCTCACAAGGCGGGCCATGGTGTAGTCGTACGCCGTGACCATGGCGATTTTCTCGCCCCTGTTCTTTCTTTCCAGCAGTGAGGTTACCGTATTTTTCATTCCGAACTCCTCGGGCGGGGGGACGCCAGGGTCCGCCGGCCTTTAATGCGTGTGATCAAAAATTCTGACGTTGGGCAGCGCCTTCTTCAGAAGCTCCATGATTTTGTCATGGAACGGGCAGGGATAGCCGATGGGCGTGCCCTTCACGATGCAGGACGCGAGGCAGACCGCCTCGGCGCCATGGGACGCCAGCATCTTGGCCCTGAGCGGGATCTTCTTGCCGGGGCAGCCCCCGCAGTTCACGAATCCCACCAGTTCGATGTCGCCGTCAATCTCCGAGAAAACGCCCTTGCGGCCGCGGATGGCGGCGAAATCGGTGCTTCCCGGACACATGTCTTCCGTCTGCATGCAGCGGATAATGCCAACTTTCATAATTCCCCCAGTGTCTTCAGCCCGGGGCGAACGCCTCAGGCCTTAACTCCTGCCAGAATACCACGACCGCCAGAGAGCTCAAGGGAAAGACGGCGTACGTCCGTGAACCCCGCTTCCCTCATGAGCGCCATGAGCTCGTGATCCTTCCAGGTCCGGCCTTCCTCCGTATGAGTCAGCATGTTCAGGGCAAAGATCGCAGGAAAAAGAGGGCCGTCCCGGTCAAGCAGAAACTCGTGCACAAGAAGAAGGCCTCCGCTCCCAAGACTCCCATACGCCCTGCGCAGAGCGCAGAGAACCTTCTCCGGGCCGAAGATGTGCAGCACCTGCGAAAGCCAGACCACGTCGAAGCCTGACGGCAGGGGATCCGTCAGAAAATCGCAGCCATGGAAGGAAAGCCTGCCGGCAAGCCCCCTGGAGGCGATGAAGGCCTCAGCAGACTCCCGCGTACCGGGCCTGTCCACAACCACGGCCGTGAGATCCGGATTCTGTTCCAGGAAGGCCGCAGACCAGGCGCCCGTGGCGCCGCCCATGTCGAGAAGGCGTTTTCTGCCGGCAAGGCCGAGACGGGGGACAATGGCAGAAGCCTGCAGGAGCGTTCCTGCCTCCATGCCCCCGAGGAAAGCCGACCGCCGTTCCGGGGTCTTTTCCCGGCGGGGGAGGCTCCCCTCCAGCACGGCCCTGTCGAGTTGGGTCCATTCAGCGAGGAGCCTGCGCATATGCTCCACGAGGCCCCGGACGCTCCGGGGAGAGGAAGACGTCAAGCGGCTGAAGGAAAACTCCGTGAGCGAGGATACGCCGTCAGCGCTTCTTCTGACGAGCCCCATGGCGGCCATGGCTTCGGCCAGCATGGACGTGCCCCTGAGGGAGGCGCCAAGTTTCAGGGCCAGATCAGCGTCCGCGAGAGGCCCGTCCGCCAGGGCATCGAAAAGGCCGAGGTGTACCGCGCTCATGAGAGCCAGGCTTTCCCAGTACCCGTGCGCCGTTTCGCTGAGCTTTTCGTCCGTCCACGCCGCTTCCCTGTTTTCCGTTTCTCCTGTCATGCCTCATTTCCTCCCCTCTCTTCTCTCTCTGTCTGACTCCGGGCCTGGCCGCAATGGGGGAAGGATCCCCGGCCGCGGCGAAATCCCCCTTCCAGGAAGGAGCCGCGGAAAAAACGGTTCCGTCCGGCAGGAAAAGCCGGAAGCAGTGCAGGTACATGGTCCCGCCGCCGGGGCGGCCGTACTTGCCGTCATTCACGATGGGGTACCCGGCCGCGGCGAGCTGCACGCGGATCTGGTGCGTCCGCCCTGTAAAAATCCGCACGAGAAGGAGGGTCGCCCCGCCGTTAAAGGCCAGGGCCCTCGCAGCCAGCACGGCCTCCCGGCCGTCCGCGGGATTTTCCGAGGCCGTCATTTTCTCGTGGCCGCCCACAAGGCGCTTTGAGAGGTAGTGCCTGAGCACGTGCTCGCCTCTGTACGGCCAGTGCCCCTCAACCCAGGCGAGGTATTCCTTGCCGAGCCCGTCATGATTGCGGAAGAGTTCCTGGGCCCGCGTGAGGGCCTGGAAAGTCCGGCCGCAGAGCAGGACTCCCGACGTGTCCCGGTCGAGCCTGTGCGCCGGAGTGATGGGAAAAGCGGAATCCCCGGACATGGCCCTGAGGCGCTCCGACGCGGAATCCTCATGTCCCGTTCCGGGTTGCGTGGGCAGTCCGGCCGGCTTGAAGACGGCCACAAGGCCGTCCTTCTCTTCGATGATGGGGAGTTCCGGCAGATCCTGAACCGCAGCCTTCGTCTCTCCGGCTTCCCCGGCCATGGCCTCCGCGAAGGGAGGAACCCGCACCGTATCGCCTTCCTCCACCCTGGCGAAGGGCTGCACCCGCCCTCCGTTCACGCGCACCTGACCCGTGCGTATCCAGCGGTGCAGGAGGCTCTTTGGCAGCCCGAAATGGCGCTCCAGAAGGCCGATGACCTTGAGCCCGGCCTCTTCTCCGCTCACAGTCAGGCCCCCGCTCTTCTTCCCGTCCGTGCCGTGTTCTTCCATCAGAATATCCTCCCCGCCGGACAAAAGCCCGCGGTGCGTCATCCTATCCCGTCGGGCGGCTCAGGAAAAGAGGCCCGTTCCTTGCGCACTCTCCCTTTCCAAGGCACAATGGCCGCGGTCCGGCGAATGACCTCCGGACCGGACTTCAACCAGGAGTTTTTTCCATGGTTACCGTTGACTGCAGGGGCATGACCTGTCCCCAGCCTCTTATCAACACCCGCAACGCCGTGAGAAACGGCGCGGACGAACTCGAAGTCATTGTGGACAATCCCATGTCCCAGGAAAACTGCACCCGCTTCCTCATTAAAAGCGGATTCAGCGTCAAGGACACGAAGGACGCTGACGGCCTCATCCACCTTGAGGCCAGACGCGTGAAGGATGTGCCCGTCGACGAGACGACCCAGTGCACCCTCCCCGGCGGCGTCTCCCAGACCCTTGTCTTCATCACAACCGAGACCCTCGGCCGCGGCGATGACGAACTCGGCGCCGCCCTCATGAAAAACTTCCTGTCCACCCTGACCGAAATGCAGGATCTGTGGCGCATCGTGCTTCTGAACGGCGGCGTAAAACTCGCCGCCACTCCCGGCCCCTGCCTCGACGCCCTGAAGAAACTCGCCGAATCCGGCGTCTCCATCCTCGTCTGCGGCACCTGCCTCAATCACTACGGCCTGCTTGAGAAGAAACAGGTCGGCGAAACCTCCAACATGCTGGATATCGTGACCAGCCTCGACCTCGCGGGCAAGGTAATCCGTCCGTGACGCCATCAGGCCGGTAGGTTTCCGGCGGCCTGCCGGGTATCGGGCTGCGGCCCCGCCCGGCAGGTCCTCGTCTTCTGACGGAGGAAAAGCATGCGTACGTTCACGGGCTACACATCCCGCTCGTCCCTCGGCATTCTGGCTGACGACCCGGAAAGCCCCGAATACAACCGCCCGGGCCGGACCAGCCCTGCCGGGAAAAAGACCGGCGGCTTCACTCCCTCGCTCCCGGAGCGCGAATTTCACGGGGAGGAAGGCCGGACCCGCGGGAGATTCCGCTTCCCTTCCGTTTCCCTTCCCGTCCTTCTCATCGCCTGCGCCCTCAACCTGCTCCTCCTCTTCGGTTTCGCCTTCCTCGTGGACAGGGACATCGCCTCCCTCCCGAAACCCGTCTACTACATTTACCTTACCGATTCCCCTGACGGCGCCCCGGATAAAACGCCGCCGCCCGCAGAGAACGGACCCGCGCCGGCCCCGTCTTCAGCGCCGGCGGATCCCGGCCAGGCGGAAAACTGATTTTCCTCTCATTGCAAGCCGTCCCCGCGCGCGTTATTCTTCCCGGACGCGGCCGGCGGAAGACCCGCCAAAATACGCCGCTTTTTCGGAGAACGTATGCCCCGCTCCCACAGGAAGACGAAAGTCCATTCCCTGGCGCTGGCGGCTCTGGCCGCCCTCTGCGCCCTCTCTGTGCCGTCCCCCGCTCCGGCTGATCAGATTGAATACCCGCCCGCGCAGCTCAGGCGCTCCTTTGACGGCATTTTTTCCTCGCTTATCCCTGACACGCCCGCCCCGAACCAGGTCATCGTCAGGAACGGCAGCATCCCCGGCCGTGTCTACGGCTGCAGCGCCAAAGGCGAGGGCACGGTTTCAGGGAACAGCGTCGTCGTGCTCGGCGGCTCCATCGCCCGCGGCGTCGCTGCAGGCTTCAACACGCCCTCCGAAAATCCCACGGACTGCAAAGATGGCCAGCAGACAGGCCGCGCCATTTCCAACACGGTCCTTGTTCTCGGCGGCACCGTCTCCGGAGCCGTGGCAGGCTGGTCCAACGGTCCGGCTCTTGGCAACACGGTCACCGTGGCAGGCGGCAGCATCACCGGAACCCTGACCGGCGGCCTCGCGTACGCCCAGGCCTCGGGCAACCAGGTCATTCTGAGCGGCGGCCAAATCAAAACCAACGCGGTGGGTGCCATAGCCCGCAAAGGCCTGGCGGACGGCAACCACGTCACCATTTCCGAAGGCGCTGACGCGTTGGCCGTCACCGGCGGTATCGGCGAGAGCGGCGCCATGGGCAACTCCGTTCTTGTCATCGGGGGCACGCTGAAGGGCGACGCCACGGGCGGCGCGAGCCGGCAGGGCACGGCCGGAGGAAACCAGATCATCCTCCACGGCGGTCAGATCGGCGGCAGCATCCTGGGCGGCCATTCCGCGGACCGCGCGGCCATGCACAACAACGTCTTTCTCGTCCCCGCTCCCGGCGGCACGCCCATTGTCTGCCAGGGCGACATCAGCGGCGGCCAGAGCGACAAAGGCACAGCCGAACACAACGGGGTACGCATGGGCTCCGGCATGGTCTACGGCAGCATCTTCGGCGCCCGCGGCAGCGACAGGGCCTCCTCCAACCACGTGGACGTGGAGTCCGGCACGGTTCAGGGCGAGGTCACCGGCGGTGAGGGCACGAGTCAGGCCGTGGACAACACGGTCCGTCTCTCCGGCGGCAGCGTTCAGGACGTCACGGGCGGCAGGGTCACTGACCGCGAGCACGTGCTCGGCCATGTGAATCAGATTTTCGGCCAGGATCCGGAAGAAAACGAAGAGCCGCAGGACAGCTCCGGAACCCAGAAGCTTGCCTCCCGCAATCAGGTGATTATATCCGGGGGCAGCGTCTTCGGGTCTGTGACCGGCGGCATCAGCGAAAGCGGAAGCGCCACGGACAACACCGTGGTCATCAGTGAAAACGCCACACTGTCCGACAGCACGGTCCTTTCCGGCGGCGACGCTCCCACGACATTCTCCGGCAATGTCCTCGAGGTTTCCGGAGCCATCATGGCCAACAGCATCCGCAACTTCGAAACCATCCGCTTCGCCTCTCCCGCCATGGAAGGCGGCTGCCTCATTCTTTCCGGAAAGGCTGTCCTCTCCGCGAAAGGACAGACGGCAAAAATCGTTGTGTCACAGCTCGCCTCGGGCGCGAAACTGCCCGAAAGTTTCGTGCTCATCCACGCAGAGGACGGCATCGACCTCGGCGGGGGCTCCTTCACGAAAAAACAGCCGGGCGTCAGGCACGGCGCCTCCAGCGTCACCCTGCTCTACTCCCTGTCCAGGGACGGCAGGGATCTCATCGCCACTGTCGATACCGGCCATGGAACAAAAAAATAACGGAGGCAGCGGGGTTTCCCCGCTGTAAACACCCATGAAACTGAAAAACTCTCTTCTTCCGGCCTGCTGCTGCGCCGCGGCCCTCCTTCTCTCAGGCTGCGGTATGGGCAATTCCAGCAGTACGGCTGACGATCCGGCTCTCGCCAATAACCCCAATTACGATGTGCCCGTTTACGAGAATTCCCCGAGCGCGGTAAAACTTCAGCCGGAAAACAAGGTTGAGGAGCGGGATCTTCCGCCCTCGGCCGGAGCCGCCGCTCCGGCCCAGACGACACCGTACATGCAGCGCAGGGCCGCAGCCGGCGCCGCTCATCCTGCCGCCGCGCCCGTCACGGCGGCCGCGCCCCAGAATCCGGCTCCCGCGCCCCTGCAGACCGCACCGGCGGCGCAGGCTCCGCGTCCGGCCCCGCTCGTTACGACGAAGCCCGCCACGCTGACGCCCGTCAAACAGCCGCCTCTCACCGCCACGCCGAAGCCCGCAGCCACGGGCGTTCAGCACGCCGCGAAACCCGCGGCGCAGAATCCCGCCGTGAAGGCTCCCGCGAAACCGGCCCAGAAGCCGGCCGCGGCGGCTCCGAAACAGAAGGCTCCCGCAGTCCAGCAGGCAGCGAAACCTGCCCAGCAGAAGCCGGCTGCTCCCGCGGCGGCGAAGCCCGCGCAGAAGAAGCCCGCAGCTCAGGCCGCGAAACCCGCGCAGAAGCCGGCCCAGCCCAAAGCCGCGGCACCGAAAGCCTCGGCCCAGAAGACAGGGACAGCGGTGAAGGCTCCGGCGAAGCCGGCCCAGAAGAAACCCGCAGCGCAGAAGCAGAAGACAGCGCCCGCTTCGGGCCAGATCGGAAGAAACACTGCCCAGACGAAGCAGTAACAGCTGCCTGACCCCAGGATCAGAAAAGGCCGGAAACGGAATGTCCGTTTCCGGCCTTTTTCTTTTACGCGGGATGATCAGGCTTCTACGCGAGTGTCCTGACCCACGCCTCGATTTCAGGCTCTGCGGCATGGGCGGCGAAGCGGATGCCGCCCTTCCACTCCGCCTTCGGGGCGAGCGGCTTCAGGATATCGACAGTGCGCCCGAGCGGGCTGCTTCCGGACGTGCAGAACACGGCCACCTTCCTGCCGGCGAAATCGCCGCTTTCCAGGAAGGTCTCGATGATGTGCGGCGCCTTGTACCACCAGAGCGGGAAGCCGATGATCACGGTGTCATAGGGGGTCACGTCGATTTTTTCAGCCATGGGAGGACGGCAGGCATCGTCAGCGTTCTCGCGGCAGGAGCGGCTGCCCTTATCGGTCCAGTCGAGATCGGCCGCGCTGTAGGGCACGGTGGGCCTGATTTCCCTGAGATCAGCGCCACAGGCCGCGGCGATCCTTTTCGCCACGGCCATGGTAGTACCGGTAGCGGAAAAACAGGCGACAAGAATCTTGCTCATAAAAGCCTCCTGAAAATACGTATCTCATTTATTCATGCCGGCGGCGCGGACCAGAAGCGGATCCGGAACGCCGGCCTCGTCAAAGCCGTGCTGGCGCAGGACGCAGGAATGACATTTGCCGCAGGGCGGGAACGTGCCCGCGTAGCAGGTATGCGTCCAGGCCATGGCCTCCATGCAGCCCGGCAGGGACTGCGCGAGGCGCACGGTGTCAGCTTTGGAAAAATGAATCAGCGGGGTCAGGATCCGGAAATTATCCGTCCCGAGGGCCTCGTTGATGGTTCGCTCCTGGGAGCGGATAAAGGACTCACGGCAGTCGGGATAGTTGGCGTCGTCCTCCTCGTCCACGCCCGTCACAAGACGCGTGCAGCCAAAGGAATAGGCGATATTG
This sequence comes from uncultured Desulfovibrio sp., assembly GCA_900319575.1. Classification (GTDB taxonomy): domain Bacteria; phylum Desulfobacterota; class Desulfovibrionia; order Desulfovibrionales; family Desulfovibrionaceae; genus Desulfovibrio. The sequence continues at coordinate 14,378 of ONPA01000062.1, forward strand.
GCCGCGAGCGTCAGAAAGAAGGCGTTGCGCATGGGCACGAAGGTGGTCTCCACGCGTTTGCCGATGATCCGGTCCATGGTCTCGTAGTCAGGGTATTCCTCGAGCTTCTGGCTTCTGTCCACAAGCGGGGACGTGCTTCTGAGCACAGGCCCCACCTTCACGATCTCGTGTTCCGTGATACCGGCCATGGCCGCGACTTTCTTCGCGCTCTCAAGCTCGATGCTGTGCGTCTGCCCGTAATCGAAGGTAACGGCGCAGACCCTGGTGAAGTGCTCCTTCGCCCAGTAGAGGCAGGTGGTCGAATCCTGGCCGCCCGAGAGCACGACGAGGCAGGAGGCGTTTTCTTTTTTCTGGTCCATGATGACTCCGATAGGCTGCGGCCGGACTTACTTCTTCCCGCCGAAAAGGCCTTCGAGCTGGGTGCGCGGACCACGGTTCACGGGCCAGACGACACGGGTGAGGGTCTGGGTGTAAAGTTTTTCCCTGCGGATTTTCACGATTTCCTTCGCCTTGCGGCTCATGCGCAGCACGTGGCGCACGCGGGCGCACACATCCTGAAAGGAAAGCTCGGAAAGCCCCGCGGGCGTCAGGCCGAGCAGGGACGCGGTTTCCTCAGCGAGAGGACCGAGATCCGGCAGCGTGCCGCCTTCCTGCTTCAGGGACTCATCTTCTTTCGCGAGTTCCTCGAGATCGCGAAGGCATTTCTCTGCCTTCTTCGCCATAAGCTCCAGTTCTTCCTCGCTGCGCTCCACGTAAGACGCGGCGCCAGCGGAAATCTGCTGGGGTTTGCTCATATCAATGCGCAGCATGCCGCTGCGATCGGTTCCGTTACTCATATATTCCTCCGGACGGCGCCTAGGCGCCGTCCCGTACCCGTCCCAGAAATCCCCCGGAGGGGACGCCGGGACGGAGAAAAAAGCACCCGCGCTTCACTTAATTGACGCACCTCGGATCTTCCTTTCCCTGCGCCGCGAGGGCGAGGCTCTGCAGGGAATATTCCACCATGTCGGCCACGGCCTCGCGGGTAAAGAAGGCCGTGTGCGGGGTGAGCAGGACATTAGGCATGGAGGCCAAGGTGTTCATCTCCCTGTGCGGCACGGGCCTGCCCTTGAAATCGCGGTAGTAGATGGCCGTCTCGTTTTCCAGCACATCGAGGGCCGCGGACCCCACCCGTCCGCTTTCGAGGGCTTCAATGAGAGCTTCCGTATCCACCACAGTGCCACGGGACATATTGATGAGAATCACGCCCGGCTTCATGGAAGCCAGGGTATCCCTGTTCACCAGATGGAACGTGTCCGGAACCGCCGGCGTGTGGAAGGTGATGATGTCACTCTGCCGGAAAAGCTCCTCACGGGACACGTATTCCGCCAGTCCCTGTACTTCGGGATTCTCCCTCACGTCGTTCGCGAGCACGCGGCAGCCGAAGGGCTTCAGGAGATGCACCACCCAGGCGCCGATGCGGCCCGTTCCCACAACGCCCACGGTGCAGCGGCCGAGCTCGCGCCCGCGCACGCCCCTGAGACCGAAATCCCCGGCGTCAAAGCGGCGCATGATGAGCTTCATGTTTCTCAGGCACATGAGCATGGCCATGACCGTGTACTCCGCCACGGTGTGCGGCGTGTAGCTCACGTTGGAAACGGCGATGCCGAGCCGTGTGGCGGCAGCGAGGTCGATGTGGTCAAAACCCACGGTGCGCGTGGACACAGCCCTGATACCCCGCGCGGCCCAGGCCTCAAGCAGCGCCGCGCTGACGGGCTGGGTGATAATGCTGAGCCCGTCCATCCCCTTCACGGCGTCGGCGTTCCCGGGAGAAGGCGTGTCATCGCGCAGGACAATGTCCGCGCCAAGCCTGGCAGCCGTCTCCTCAAAATGCTCCCTCTCATCCGGACGCACGTTGAAAGCCAGAAATTTCATCACTGTCCTCCACGGGCCGCAGGAAAGAAGGAGGAAGGCCCCTGCCTTCTTCCTCTGCGCTCCCGATTGCTGTACACATTCTTCCGATAAGGTAATCACGCCACGCCGCGGACGCAACAGGGCACGGACCGCGGCCCTCCCATCCTCCCAACAAAGCCCCCTCATCCATCATGCGCACCATCCTTCTCCTTACCCTGGCCCTGCTGACCCTTTCTCCCTTCACAGTCTGTGCTGAGACACCCACCTCAGAACCCCAGACCCAGGATACGGCCGGGCAGGCCGCACCCGAAAACGCGGACCCCGTCCGGGCGGACTATGATCTCATAAAGGAAGCCTACGGCGGGGATATCGGGCCGCTCACGGAAGAGACTCCGGGACACTGGGTCTTTACGGCCAGGGGAAAGAAAATCGCCATGAACGGCGGCACGGTCACGGAAAACATCGTCTCCTCGGACATGGCGCTGACGCTCACGCAGCCCTACAATCTGGAACCTGACCGCACCATCCCGGCCGCGGGCGTGAATCCCGGCCGCAACCGCTGCTACGACTTCTTCACGGCCATGTACGGAGCCGACAAGAAGGAAGTGCTCTCCCAGATCGTGAACGTGAAATTCCTCGGCCGGAACGTGCCTTTTTCGAAGAATGGCGGCGCAGCGGCGGCTCTCCGCCGCGTGGCCGCGGAACTCGAAGCCGCCGCAGCAAAGGACCCCGGACTGAAGCCCCTGCTCATCCCCGACGGCGGCTTCTACTGGCGCAGAATCGCGGGCGAGACCTGCCTCTCCCCCCACAGTTTCGGCATCGCCATCGACCTCAACACGAAGTACGCCACCTACTGGAAATGGCAGAAGAATCCCGACGCCCCGCATCCCCAGCAGACGTCCTACCCGTCCGTCATCGTGAATGCATTCGAAGACAATGGCTTCATCTGGGGCGGCAAGTGGCACCGCTTTGACATCATGCACTTCGAGTACAGGCCCGAGATCATCCTGCAGGCGAAGAAGAAAGCCGTGGAAGCCGAACCCTGCGTCCCCGTCCGGGAAAGCGGATCCGGGGCGGAAAAAAAGGAGTCTGCCCCCTTGCCAGAATAGAAAGAGAACTTATTTCTCAGAAGGATCGGAAAATCCTGTTTTCCGGCCGCGGCTTCATCTGCCGCTTCACCTGATACCAACGAGTCCCGGCCCCGCGAGGTCCGGGACTTTTTCATTGTCCTCTCCCCGGCGGGAAGGGCAGGAGCGCGTCACCATGACTTCAGTTTATCTTCTCAGCGGTTTTCTGGGGGCCGGCAAGACCAGCCTCATGCAGCATATCCTTTCCACCGGCGTCGGACCGGATACCGTGGTCTTCGTCAACGAGTTCGGGCGCCTCGGCCTCGACGGGAAACTCATCCAGCGCGAGGGGCTCTCCATGTATGAGCTCAATAACGGCTGTATCTGCTGCTCGCTGAAGGACGAGCTGGAGCTCACCCTCGAAAGGGCCATCCGCGAACGCAGGCCCCGCAAAATCCTCATCGAGGCTTCCGGCGTCGCCGACCCCGGAAGCATCGTGCGCCTCATCGCCAGCCTGCCGAAAGTGCAGCTCGCTCCCACGCGCACCATCACCGTGGTGGACGGCCGCGCCTGGATGCATCAGCGCTCCATCGGCAAGCTCTACCTCTCCCAGCTCGAGCAGGCCGACCTCATCATCTTCAACAAGACCGACCTCGTTCCCGCCCGCAAACTGGAAGGACTCATCGCCTCGCTTCAGGAAAAGTATCCGGATACCCGCGTGGTTCCCGCCGTGCGCGGCGTCATCGACCCTGCCGTGTTCTGGGGCGTGCCCGAACCCGGCAGGGCGGCCGTGGAAAACGCCGGACAGGAAGAAGAGCATGAGCACGATCATGAACACGGGCATGACCACGAACACCACCATCACGACCACGAGTTTTCCGAGGTGGTGTTCCGCACTGACGGGGTCATGGACAGGAAAGGCCTCGACGCCTTCCTCTCCAGACTGCCCGAAAACGTGGACCGCGCCAAGGGGCAGGTCGTCTTCCCCAGCGAAACGCTCTATCTTGACGTGGTGGGTGACGAAATCAGCTGGCGCAGGCCTCCGGAAGGCCTCATCGGCACCTGCCTCGTCTTCATCGGCAGGAAGCTCGACGAAAAGAGCCTGCAGGACGGCCTCAGGGCACTCGTGCTCCCCGCATAGGAACGTTCCGGCCCCCAAAAAAACAGGGCCTTCCAGAATCTCTCCATGCCGGAGGGCGCTGTCCAGACAGCAGCACAGGCACTGTTTTGGAGACAGGGCAAAAAATTTTTGTCATTTTTTCTCTTTTCGCTTGACGGAATCCCCTCTCTGGCGTAGGTTCCGTCCCGCACCATGAAGATGCCTTTGTAGCTCAGTCGGTAGAGCGCGTCCTTGGTAAGGACGAGGTCTCCAGTTCAATCCTGGACAAAGGCTCCAGTGAGAATCAGGCCTCCGCAGAGAAATCTGCGGAGGCTTTTCTGATCTCATGGGATAACGTTCCCCCGCAGAGAAAAAAACGCCGGGGACAGCGCATCCGGCTCTGCCGGGTTCCCCCGGACAGAGAAAGGCGCCTGAGCTCATGGACGCCCTGCCCGGCATCCTCATCGCGTCATCCGCGAATCCGGGTCCTTTCCCGGCGTCTTATACGTATTTCATGGAGCCGGACGGAGCCCATTTTGCCCCGGAGACCGGAAAATGCACTTCATTCCCTTGACGGAATGGCCCCACCGGCGTATGGTGCCTTCCACGTTGCACAAAATGCCTTTGTAGCTCAGTCGGTAGAGCGCGTCCTTGGTAAGGACGAGGTCTCCAGTTCAATCCTGGACAAAGGCTCCAGAGCAAAAAATCAGGCCTCCTCGTTGAAAAACGCGGGGGCCTTTCTTTTTTGCCGGAAGAGGACCGGAAGCGCCGCCCTTGCGCAGCGCTTCCCTCCAGAGAGCCTGTTTCTCCTACCTACATGTAACCGGCAGACTGCTCGCGCACCACTTCCATGGCCACGCGGGCGTTCCTGGTGAGTTCCCGGGACTGAACCGCGGCGCCGCTCACGCCGCTCATGACCTGGTTCATGTAAATATCGGCGTACTGGAGGAACCGGCGTCCCGTCTTCGAGCCCATGTACTGGGCCTTGTCACGGATGCGCTGCTGGATCACCCAGAGGAGACGGTATTTGTCGGCGCTTGTGCGGCAGATGGAAGCCGCGGCCGGACTCAGCACGATGTCCGCATTTCTGAGGGACCAGCCGATCTGATCCGCGGCCGACTTGAGCGCGCCCATACCGCCGCTCATTTCCGTGCCCTGGACAAAACGGGCGCAGGCCAGCCACTTGTCCATGGCAATATCCGAGTGAGCGCTGTTGTAAATAAGCGCATCAGCCGTCACAGAGGAAGAAGAAGCCGCCGGCGCGGGCGTTTTCTTGTGACCGCAGGCGCCCAGCGCCAGAGCCAGGATGAGCAGAACCGGAACAAAACGATACATGAAAACCTCCTCCCTTGCCGGTACTCTTCCTGCCCGGCCGCGTGCTGTAAAACCGCCCGGCCCCGCCTGCCGCAGGCGCCGGAACGCCCTCTAGTCTGATCGGGTTGCGCCGTGAACGCAACCCCGTGAACCGTTTTTTTTTCATTCCCGTGCATCCGGACATGCAGGAAGACGTCACCGGGAACACGAAGGGCGGGGAAAAATCCCCGCCCTTTTACCTGTTTCAGGCTTGCCGCATTACGGACACTACCAGAATTCAGGCCTGAAGAAGCCCTGCGCGATGAAGCAGGCGCCGAAGATGGCCACGAGAGCTCCGGCGATACGTCTCGCCGGAGGCCCGAACCTGGCGTAGTTCTTTGTCTCCATGGCGCCGATGCCGCACCCCGCGAGGACGATGGGCAGACAGTGACCAAGGCCGAAGACCACGATCATCACGACCCCGAGCGCCATCTTCCCCTCAAGAAAGATGACGCCCAGCATGGGCGCCAGAAACCCGAAGGTACAGGCTCCGGCCAGCAGGCCGTAAAGGAGCCCCATGAGGAAGGCTCCTCCGAAACCCGTAAAGTTCCAGCGGAAGAGTCTGCTGTAGTCCATGTTGCAGCTTCTCATGACAAGCATGGTACGCAGGCCCGCCGCGAGAAGCACGAGGCCCGTGAGCGCGTAAACAAAGCCCGGCACGTCGCCGAGCATACGCCCGGCCGCCGCGCACACGCCGCCCACGCAGAACACCGCCGCGAAGAGCCCTCCGCTGAAGCAGACGGCGTAGCCAGCCGCCCTGCGCGGCTTCGTGGACACGGGCTGGCCCGCCACGTAGCAGACGAGAAGCGGGATGGAAGCCAGATGACAGGGGCTCAGGAGCGTGCTCACAATGCCCCAGGCGAAGCACCCCAGCATGGACAGCCAGAACTCGTCCTGGATGAAGTCGTTGATAGTGATGAGCAGGTTTTCGAGCATGGCTATTCCGCCAGCAGGCCGTCCAGGATGCGTTTCATCTCGCCTTCCTTCAGGTAGCCGGTACGACGGTCCCGTTCCTTTCCGGAGGCGTCATAGAAAACGAGCGTGGGGAGAATCTTCACGCCGTACTTTTCCTTTTCTGCGGGATGCTTTTCCACGTCGAGGAAAATGAAGGCCACCCTGTCCGCGTACGTTTTCTTCACGCGGTTCACGATGCGGTCCTGCAGATCGCAGGGAATACAGTCGGACTTGAGATTCAGGAGTGTCACCTTCCCCCTGGCCGGGATTTCCTCCGCCAGTCCCTGCGCGGGCAGGCAAAGAAGAAGGGCCAGAACGGCCGGGATGAGGAAGGTCAGATATTTTTTCATAAGCTTATGCCTTCGTTATTTTCACGCGCGTGCTGCTGAAGTCGGGGATTCCGCCCACACAGTCCACAAGCGGGGTTCCCCCCATCGAAACGTCGAGGCGGCCCAGTCTGTTGAAGCTGACGCCGGTGCCCATTTTCCTGTCGGCGCGCACGGGTCCGCCCATGACGGCGTGTCCGGCGTCCCTGATAGACAGGGAGGAAGCGCCCATCTGCCAGTGGCCGTAGTGGAAGGAGATGGCCACACACCCCGGGCGCACAAGTGTGGACGGTTCTGCCGCAGCCACAATGCCCAGGGCGCAGCTGCGCGAAGTGATGCGGACTTTGTCGCCCGCCCTGATACCCAGTTTTCTGGCGTCCAGCGCGTTGATGACGGCCCTGTTCTCGGGGAAGATCTCGAGAGCCCAGGTATGGCAGGAAGTACGCGACTGGCAGTGCACGTTCATCTTGTAGGTCACGGCCGTGAAAGGCCATTCCCTGTCCTCATCGGTGACATCCCTGCCCGAGGCCTCACAGGCCGGGGCGAGCGTCAGGGTACCGCTGTTGCGTTTCCCTGTTATGGAGTTGCGCGAGCAGGCGAGCTTCTCGCTCCAGAGCAGGATTTTTTTGATGCCCTTCTTCTGCTCGTCCCCTGAAAAGACGCTGTCGTAGCTGTCCCTGAACACGCCTCCGCGCGTAAGCAGGGTGCAGACCTGGCGCCAGAGGGCCGGAGGCAGCATCCAGTTGTAGGCGAAAACGGGATAATTCGCCCGGACGAGATCCGTCTCAGAGGCCGGCGCTTCCTTCAGCTTACAGTTGGCGGCGAGGTTCCCGAGAGCGCGCACATAGAAGTCTTCGGCACAGTGCAGGGGATACATCTTTCCGTCGCTTCCCGGAATGGCGTCCTTTCCGAATCCCGGGAGTTTCAGATACTCGGCAAGGTCGATGAGGAAGGTCTCCATGGAGAAAGGCCTGCCGTCCGCCGTCTTCCCCGTGAGCGGCACGATGGCCGGGACGCGCACCGTGGTGAATTTCAGGGCAGGCGCGTGCGAGGACATGAAGGAATACATGCCCTCCAGCCAGGAGAGGCTCGGCACGATGTAGTCAGCGTAGATATTGGACTCATTGACGCACACATCAATGGAGACGTGCAGGGGCACTTTCTCCGTGTCTTTCAGGGCCGTGACGTAGCTCGTGCCGCCGGGGATGGAGTACACAGGGTTGAAAAAGAAGGTGAAGAGAACCTGGCAGGCGTATGGATAGCCCTGGGCAATACCGTTCATGGCTTCCACGCACAGGCCGCCGCGGGTCACAGGGAACCACGGACGCCTGGCCGGATAGCCCGTGCCGCCCTTTGCCTTCTTCTCTTTATATTCCGCGCTCTTTTCGTAGACATTCTTTTCCCTGGAAATGCGTACGCCGCCCGTCTTTCTTTTCCCTTCAAAGTCGGTGAGGCTGAACACGCCTTTCTTCCAGTCGCCGGCGGAACCGCTGCCTCTGAGGTAGCCGCCCTTCCGGTTAATGCTGCCCGTGAGCACGTTGAGCATGGCAACGGCCCAGGAGGCGTAGGTGCCGCCCACGTAATTGCCCGCGCCATGGTACTGGCACACGGCGGCTTTGTGGCCGTGCGAGGCGAATTCCCGGGCGACTCCGCGGATCACGCCGGCGCCGATGCCGCAGCGTTCCGCGTAGTCTTCAAGAGACGTTTCCATGACAGCCTTCTTCATGAGGGTGAAGGCCGTGGCGCAGTGCACCGTGGTTCCGTCAGCGAGCTTCACCTCGCCCTCTGCCTCAAGAAGCGCGCTGTCTGCGCCGGCCGCTATGACCGCGGAGCCCGGGGCAGTCATAACGCAGGGCCCGGCCCCTTCCTTCTTTTCATCGAGTCCTGCCTGCAGATCCGAGGCGGTGAGCTTCTTTCCGTCCTTCCCGCTCTTCCCGTCCGTCACCACGAGATGGCAGGAATCGGTAATGCCGCAGAGGCCCATGGCCTTCGCCCCGGCGTCATTAAAGCAGGAGAGAAAGTCTTTATCGAAGAGGTTCTCCTCAAGCATGACGCGGAGCATGCCCATGGCCAGGGCGCCGTCCTGACCGGGGATGACGGGCAGCCACTGATCCGCGTGGCAGGAGGCGTTCGTGGCCCTGGGGTCAACGACCACGAACTTCAGTTTGCCGGCCGCGTGACGTTCAGCCATGAGCGCGCCGTAGAAGTTGATGCCGGGCTGCAGGGCCTCGTACACATTGGCCCCGAAGACGAGCATGTACTCGCAGGACATGACGTCGGCCTTGAGCTCAACATCCTGGCCGTCAGTGAGCACAAAGTTCCCCATGCGGAAGCCGAGGCCGCAGATATCCGTGTGGCTGATGCGGTTGACAGAGCCCACGGCGTCCTTCACGAAGCGGTTGGAAAAATCCTGGTAGCCGGCCTGATCGCGGCCGCCGATGAAGATGAAGCCATTGCGCCTGGACCCGAGCGAGGGATCGGCGGGATCAATGGGATCGTCGGAAAGCACGCTCCTGAGGCCTGGATATACGGTTGTGTCGCCGATGCCGGCGAAGAGTTTTCCGCCGTCAGCCACTTCGCGGATGAGCTGTTCCCACGGTATGGGCCCGAATCTGCCCGAACCGCGGGGCCCAGTCCTCTTAAGAGGCTGCAGGATGCGGATGGGGTTGTAACAGTCATGCATGGCTTCCTGTGCCTTGCCGCAGGCCGGCGAGGGCACGGAAAGGGATTCTTCTGCCGGAGTGTCATAGGCGAGGGGCCGGCCCGCCATGTTGTAGGGATTGTAGGGATTGCCGGTCACGTGGTCGAGCCTGCCGTCCTTCACAAAACAGCGCACGCCGCAGCGCGCGTTGCAGCCGAGGCAGGTGCTGGCGACGCATCCGGCGGGCTTTTCCGGAGCCTTTTCCGCCTCAGCGGGAGCGGCCGCGGCTTTTCCGGAGCCCGCGAGGAGCGAGACAGAGGTCAGGGCCGCGCCGCCGAGAAAATGACGGCGGTCCAGAGTAAAAGCGGATTTTTTCATGCTAACTTTTCTCCTCCGTCAAGCGGCACATACAGCGTTCTGAACGCACCCTTTTCCCCTTTGCCGGGGCTCGTAAGCCCTGGCTTCTGCAGAGCGAGGGCGAAGGCGCCTTCGGGTTTGTCAGCGTCGCCGAAAAGCCTCGCCCCGGAGGCGCAGGCTTCCACGCAGGCGGGAACGCTGTGCACCCCGTCCTGACAGTATTCGCATTTGAAGGCCTTCCGGAACGCCCTGTCGACGAAGATGGCGCCGTAAGGGCAGGCCTTTTCACAGGAACGGCATCCCGTGCATTTCGCCGCGTTCACGCGAACCACGCCGTCCTCGCCGTACGCGAGGGCTTTTGAAGGACAGGCCTTTATGCACGCTGCGGGATGGCACTGATTGCACAGGCGCGGGCGGAACACGGCCCTCGCCTTTTCCCTGTCCTCGCCGTGATCCACACGGGTACGGAAATGCCCGGGGATATCCAGGGCAGCACGGCAGGCGAGCACGCAGGACTGACAGCCTGTGCAGCGGTTCAGATCAATGATCATGGTCAGACGGGGCGCGGAGCCGGCGGCGCGGGCTTCTCCTCCCGCAAGGAGGGCAGCGCCGCAGAGCGCGCCGCCCAGGAAGGCACGGCGCGTCACGCTGTTTTCTACACTCATTTTTCATTCCCCTCTCTGGGAAACCTGCCCGCGCCTGATTCCAGAAAGACGCGGGCAGGCGCGAAAATCTAATCAGCCCTGAAGCTGACCGCGAACTCGAAGTTCTTGGGATCAAAATAGTCGAGGGCTTTGCCGTCGACTTCGGCGTAGGGGTACATGAAATAGCCCACGGGCTCGGCTTTCATGCCGTTGAAGAGGGCGCCGTGTTCGCCGCGGTTGAGGGCGATGCGGAAAAGATCGTCGCCGTTCCAGAAAAACTCGGTGTATTTTTTGGTGGCCTGGTCCCCGAGTTCGAGCTTTTCGTTGAGCATGGCCTTGCGCACGTCAGCCGGATCAACCTGCACCCAGCCGGTGCCGGGCAGATAAAATTCGGCCCAGCAATGGAAATCACCCGTGATGGCGCCGTCCTTGCCCTTGGTGCGCAGACCGAAGACGTCGCGGGCCGGGATGCCGGCGGCGCGGGCGACGGTGATAAAGACGGAGCTGATGTCAGCGCACTTGCCGCCGCCGTTGGCTTCCGTCAGGGTACGGATGGCCTGGCCGAGTCCGCAGCCCTTCACGCTGTTGTCGCGGTGGGTGTTGGCAATGGTCCAGTCATAGACAGCGCGGGCTCTGGCGAGCGTACCCTTCTTTCCCTTCACGGCCTTTTCGGCGAGGGCCTTCACCTTCGGGTTGTCGCTCGGCAGGTAATCATTGGCCGCGAGATAGGGGAGCACGTCAACGGGCATCTTCGCGCCGCTGTCCTTAAGCGTGCCGCCCTTCTTATAGTGAGAGTCCACATGGAAGCTGAAGGTCAGCTTCGGCGTTCCGGAGATACTGCCCCAGGTGGCCATGAGATAATTGGAGCCGGTTTTGGGGTCATGGTACACGGCCTGATTGTCATAGTTGCCGGAAACCCTGACATTGGAGATGTCCTGGTTCTGATCGGACATGGGATACGGCAGGTACACGTTGGCCGTTTTGGCGCCGTCGGCGGTCTTAAGGTTGATGTCGTAGGTGACGGTGCCGGCTTTTTTGGCCCCGTCAGCCAGAGCGGTGCCTGTGGTACCAAGCGTGAGGCCCAGGGCGAGGGCCAGAAGAAGAATCTTGCGCATACGCTTCTCCTTGAAGCAAGACGGTTAAGGGGTTTTATTCCCGTGAGAGGGGCGGAGCCCCCGTCTCCCGGGTTTGTCAGCGAACATACCGTCCTGATGAGAGAAGCGCTTCAGATATCAGATACCGGGAACGGACAGCGCGGACGCGCACTGCGCCCGCATGCCGGACCGGTCAGAACAGCGCAGGGGAGCCTCCCCCACCAGGACACATGGTCAGGTGGGGCGGGAAAAACAGGAAATCCGGGCTGCGGGCCCTGCGCAGAATAAGGTCATGATGCTCCTGAAAGCGGAAAGCTTCTGTCCTGTCCTTTTTCATTCCGCCAGCCCGCTGTCAAGGCAGACAGGGAAAAAACGGCATCCATTGCAGCAATCATCACAGAAGAATCATAGCGGGAAAGCCCCCGGGATATCCCCTTGCGTCCTCATTGCTATGCTATTATTCAAAAGGTGAATTTCTGTATTCCGCGCGGAATCACGCCGCGGAGACATTCTCAGACCGACACCACCTTCTCCTGCAGAAGAGACAGCCCACCACTGTCCCGCTCCCGCGGGGCAGGCATGTTTTCTGAGCAGGGGAAAGGACATGAACTGCAGGGAGAAAACCGATGAACAAAATTCTTGCGCTGCTCCTCCTGTCCATGATGCCCCTCTTCTGCGCGCAGGCAGCCTTCTCTGCCACCGCGAAATCACGCCCAGCTCCGGAAAGCGCCTGGCAGCTCGCGGCTGAAGCGTACGTCTACGCCCTGCCGCTGGTTCTTACGGACGCGACACGGTGCGTGTCCACCAACACGGACGGCACGAAGGCCGGACGGGCGCCGGCCAACCAGTTCAATCACGCCACGAAACTCGCTGACGCCTCCTTCAGGACCGTGGTGACGCCCAACGTGGACACTGTCTATTCCCAGGCCTGGCTCAATATCCTGCCGGAGCCCGTCATCTATGTCATGCCGAAGGCGGACCGCTTCTTCCGCATGCAGGTTCTGGACGCCTGGACCAACACGGCGGCCGTCCTTGACCGCGCAGGCGTCTACGCCTTCACGCTTCCGGGCTGGAAAGGGAAGCTTCCCAAAGGCGTGACACGCGTGAATGTGCCCACTGCCACGGTCTGGCTCCTCGGCCGCATCGTGCTCTCGGGACAGGACGATCTGCCAAACGTGAAAACCATTCAGCAGGGAATGAAGCTCATGCCTCTTTCAGCCTTCGTGAAGGGAGGAAGCTTTGTCCCGCACCGTGGCTCGTATTCAGCCGCGGATGAGTTCGTGCCCGTGGAAAAGGTGCTGTCCATGAGCCCGGCGGAATTCTTCAGTACGGCCAACGCCCTCATGAAGGTCAATCCGCCCGCAGCGGCCGACGCCCCGCTCATGAAGAAGCTTTCCGCCATCGGCGTGGGGCCGGGCCTCACGTTCAGCGCCGCCCTGCTCGGGGAAAACCCCTCAGCCCGCTGGAAAGCGATGCAGAAGGAGCTCAGGCCGCAGCTCACGGAGGCGAGCGGCCGCTTCAGCCGCAGGCTCGGGGGCTGGGTCTATTACGGCAGGCCCATCGGCGACTTCGGCACGGAATATCCCTACCGCGCCATCATCGCTCTGGCCGGGCTCGGCGCCAATACCGTGGACGTGGCCATCTACCCGAAGCGCGACACGGACGAGAACGGAGCGCCGCTGACAGGGGAAAAAACATATACCCTGCATTTTTCGTCCTTTCCTCCCGTGCTGAAAGAGGGATTCTGGTCCGTGACCGCTTACGGCAATGACGATTTTCTCATCGACAATCCCCTGAACCGCTACTGTATCAACGACCGCACAAAGCTCAGAAAGAATGACGACGGTTCCGTGGACATCGTGCTGTCAAAGGACGCTCCGTCGGACACCACGAACTGGCTTCCCGCGGCGAATGGTCCCTATCACCTCTTCATGAGGATTTATCTGCCAGACACAAAGGCTCTTGAAACCTGGAAAGCCCCTGTTATCCGGGGAATCGATTAAGGAGAAGACCCCCCATGAAACACCTTCCCTCCATCCTTGGGGCGGCAGCCCTTCTTTTTGCCGGACTGGTTCCGGCCCCATCCGTCAGCGCCGATCAGACTCCCGGAAAAACGGCACCCGGAATGACCGCGGACGTCAAACCCGCCACCTCTTTCACGGCGAAGGCCAACGCCAGTGTGTACGGGGAGCTCGACTTCGGCAACAGACAGGAGCACGAGTTTGCCACGCGCGGCCTCATTGACGCGCCCGAAAAGCTGGAACTGAAGGACGAAAACGGCAGGATCATCTGGAGTCAGGCCGCCTACGCCTTCCTCGATAAATTCAAAAAAGCCCCCGAAAGCGCCAACCCGAGCCTCTGGGGAAACACGGTCAACAACCACGCCTACGGCCTCTTCAAGGTCGTGGACGGCATCTACCAGGTGCGGGGCTACGACATGGCCAACCTCACCGTGGTCAGGGGCAGAACGGGATGGATCGTCTTCGACACGACCATGTGCGTCGAGTGCAGCAGGGCGGCCATGGAGCTCATTGAAAAGAACCTTGGAAAATTCCCCGTGAAGGCCGTCATCATTTCCCATCCCCACGTTGACCATTACGGGGGTATAGCCGGCGTCATGGACAAGGAGGACAGAGCCGACCCCTCCCAGCCCATCGAGCAGCAGCTCGCGGGCGGAAAGATACCGATCATCGTCCCGAAGGGCTTCACCGAACACGCTGTGAAGGAAAATGTCTACGCAGGCAAGGCCATGAGCCGCCGCGCCAACTACCAGTACGGCGTTCTCCTGACTCCCGGCCCGGAAGGCAGGCTCGCCCAGGGCATCGGCATGGGCCAGTCCACGGGAACCGTGTCCTTCATGGCACCCACCTTCGAAATCACAAAAACCGGAGAGAAAATCACCATCGACGGCGTGGAGCTGGAATTCCAGCTTACGCCCGGCACCGAAGCTCCGGCGGAAATGAACACCTGGATTCCGAAGTACAGGGCCCTGTGGGTGGCGGAAAACTGCACGGCAACGCTCCACAACCTGTACACGCTGCGCGGCGCCGAAGTACGCGACGGCGCGGCCTGGGCCGGATACATTACTGAGGCCGTCACCCGCTACGGCAGAGAGGCCGAGGTCACCTTCCAGTCCCACAACTGGCCGCACTGGGGCAATAAACTGGTGAACGACTACCTGGTGAACACAGCCGCCGTGTACAAGTTCATCAACGATCAGACGCTCACCTACATCAACCAGGGGTACACGTCTGACGAGATTGCCAACATGATATCCCTGCCAAAAGCCCTTGCCGCAAACTGGTACACCCGCCCCTACTACGGCACCGTGTCCCACGACAGCAGGGCCGTTTATCAGAAATTCATGGGCTGGTACGACGGCAACCCCGTGCATCTCAATCCCCTCATGCCCACGGCCAGAGCCAAAAAGTGGGTGGAATACCTCGGCAGCACGGATAATGTGCTCGCAAAGGCCAGAAAGGACTTTGAAAATGGCGAGTACCGCTGGGTGGCCGAAATCACCAATACCCTCGTCTTCGCCGACCCGAAAAATACCGCGGCGCGCCTCCTGTGCGCCGACGCGCTGGAGCAGCTCGGCTACCAGTCCGAATCCGGTCCCTGGCGCAACGAATATCTTTCCGCGGCCCTCGAACTGCGGAACGGGAACACCCATCCCGCGTCCCCGGCCAAAGGCGGCAATGACCAGCTCATGGAACAGACCGCGCCCATGATCTTCGATTACATGGCCATCGTCCTGAACAAGGAGGCGCTCCAGGACGCTGACTTCGTCATGAACGTGACGCTGCCCGACGTGAATGAAAAGCACATGCTCCGCGTGAAGAACGGCGTGCTGCTTGTCTTCAGGGATACGCTCTCCGACAGCCCGGACGTCTCCATCACCTGCCCGAAGAACGCCCTCTTCGGGATCCTCTCCAATGACAGGGATGCCGTGGCGAAAAATGTGAAGGTGGAAGGAAAGGCCGAACTCCTCACCCTTCTTATGAAGAACATGATGGAGTTCCCCATCAGGGGATCCGTCCCCTTCAATATCGTGGAGCCATAGAATCCGTGGTATAAGAAAGGAAAAAACACGCGGGGGGCCGGACACGGCCTCCCCGGAGGAAACCATGGAAAAAACTGAAGATCGCCTGCGTCTCGTCGAAGGGGACATCACAGAACAGCACGTAGACGCCATCGTCAACGCGGCCAACAACGGGCTTCTCGGCGGAGGCGGCGTGGACGGCGCCATCCACGCTGCCGCAGGGCCGGAACTCCTCGCCGCGTGCCGGCCTCTTGGCGGCTGCCCAACAGGCGACGCCAAAACCACGCCGGGCTTCCGCCTGCCCGCAAAATTTGTCATTCACACCGTTGGACCGGTGTGGAAGGGAGGCACGCACGGCGAGCCGGAACTTCTCGCCTCCGCCTACCGCCGCTCCCTTGAGGAAGCTGTGCGCGTCGGCGCGAAGACCGTCGCCTTCCCGGCCATTTCCACGGGCGTCTACGGATACCCGAAGGAGCTGGCCGCCAGGGTAGCCGTGGACACCATCCGCGATTTTCTGGCTCATCATGATGAAATACGGGAAGTGAGGCTCATGTGCTATTCCGGCGCCACGAAGAAGGCGCTCGAAGACGCCCTGGGAAGGTAGTTTTATCCATGGCAAAGGCCCCGGCGGGAATCCCGCCGGGGCCTTTTTCGCAGACGAAGGAACGGCCTACTTCACAGCTGTAATCTCAAGACTCACGATATAGTCGGAAACATCAGATCCCGCGGGAAGGGCTTCCGCGATTTCACGGTACAGGGGATCCTCCATGGACTGCATGCTGCGGATGTATTCGGTCCTGGGCGTGAGCTTCACGGACGAAAAACCGGCCTCATTCAGCATAGAGCGCGTATCATCCACGAGAACCGCGCCGGCCACGCACCCCACCCAGGCTTCGACCTTTCCGGCGATGGATTCGGGGAGTGGCTTCAGGAGATGGAGATCCGAGACGGCAGCGCGGCCGCCCTTCTTCAGCACGCGGTACACCTCGCGCCAGACCTGCGGCTTGTCAGGGGAAAGGTTGATCACGCAGTTCGATATAACAACATCCACGCTGGCGTCGGCCACGGGCAGATGCTCAATCTCGCCGAGCCGGAATTCCACGTTGTCGAGACCTGTCGTATCCCTGTAGACAGCGATGTTGTGCCGGGCCTTTTCCAGCATCTCCCAGGTCATGTCCACTCCGATGGCCCGGCCGCTTTTCCCGACCCTGCGGCCGGCCTGGAACACGTCAAAACCGCCGCCGCTGCCAAGATCCACCACGGTCTGCCCTTCCTTCAGGGAAGCTATGGTCAGGGGATTGCCGCAGGAAAGTCCCATGTTGGCGCCTTCCGGCAGATCCTTCAGGCTCTCCTCATCATACCCCACGGAGCGGGCGAGAGCGTCGGCGCTCACTGTGTTCTGACAGCAGCATCCGCCGGAACAGCAGCCGTGCCCCTGGGCAATGGCGGCGTACCCTTCCCTCACATTCTTCTTCACGGTTTCAGGATCTTTTGCTGCAGACATGTTCATTCTCCTTTTATTTTAATATTTGTAAAACTATTGAAATATAAACGCCGAAAAATAACGCACCCTGCCGAGCCTTTTCTGAACGGGATCAGAACCCGCAGGTACAGCCGCCCTGCCGCCCCGTGCAGCATTCCTCAGTGAGGTAGCCGATGACGCCGCGGATGAGGGCGATATCCGCCCTGTAGCGCTGATAGCGCCCTT
Organism: uncultured Desulfovibrio sp.; assembly: GCA_900319575.1. GTDB lineage: Bacteria > Desulfobacterota > Desulfovibrionia > Desulfovibrionales > Desulfovibrionaceae > Desulfovibrio. The sequence goes on from ONPA01000062.1 coordinate 31,556, forward strand.
CCCTCTCCACGGTCACCAGGCCGCAGGCCGTAAGCTCCCGCAAATGGAAGGAAAGATTGGTGGCGGGAATATCCAGAAGGCGGGCTATCTCTCCAGCCACAAGGCCGTCTGGAGCGTACCTGACAAGGAGCCGCACGATGTCGAGCCTGATGGGCGAGGACATGGCTCCGAAAATCTGACTGGCTTTCATGCTTTCCATATTTCAATATTTCAACACTTTTTGAAATATGTCAATAAAAAAATAAGGGCTGCCGGGAAAGCAGAAAACCGCTGGCCTTCGGACAGCTGCAGGACACTTCAGGGACATGTCCCGATCTCCCGGAGAGAAAAACGTCCGGGAGCCGGGACTGGCAGAATCCGCTTACAGAAGGCCGAGCGCCAGCGCGAAGTTCCGCACGCCCGCCTCAAGGGTGCCGGAATTGTCCACGTGAAGGGTGCCTTCGGGAAATTCCTGAAACATCTGTCCCCGGCGCAGACGCTCGCTCAGGTCGAGACCCTTCTCCCGTCCCCGGGAAATGAGGCGTTCCTCGAGCAGGGACTGCGGCACGTCCACGAGGAGCGGCTCAAGGAAGGGGAAGGTCTGTTCCGCCTCGGGAAGGTAGCCGCGGGAACCGTTGACGAGCACGATGCGTCCGGCCGAGAGGTCGTCCCTGATGGCCGCGGGAACGCCATAGAACAGGCCGTGGCTCTGCCACTGCATGCAGAAGGCGCCGTTTTCCGAGAGTTCCGCGAAGCGCTCCGGCGTAACGGAAACATGCGCTTCCCCGCCTGCGGATTCAGGACGGGTAATGTAGCGGCGCGCGGCCACAAGGCCGGCATCGGGATATGCGGCCAGAAGCCCGGACATGAGGGAGTCTTTCCCGCTTCCGGACGGACCCATGACGTAGATAAGTCTTCCCCGCATACGCTTTTCTCCGGAAACCGGCCGCCCGGCGGGCGGCCGGCCAAAAACGTTCGTTAAAAGACGCGCTGTCCCTTTCTCCAGACGCTGCACACGAGGGGCCTGCCGTCGCGCATGCGCACATGCACCATATCCGCGGAAAGGCCCTTTGTCAGGGATCCCCTGTCCGTGAGCCCGATGAGGGAGGCAGGAGTGGAAGTCACGAGGGCTATGGCCCTGTGAAGGGGCATGACACCTTCCCCGGCCAGGATGAAGACCGCTTCCAGGAGACTCACGGGAACGTAATCCGAGGACAGGCTTCCGAGGCAGCCAGCTTTCGCCACGTCCATGGCGCTCACGTTGCCGGAAGAGGATTTGCCGCGCACAATGTTGGGCGCGCCCATAGTGACGCAAAGGCCGCTTTGCGAAGCCGTCTCCGCCGCCTCCATAGTAGTGGGGAACTCGCTGATGCACATGCCGTCGCGCACGGCTTCCCTGACCTGATCCGCCGTGGTGTCATCGTGGCTCGCCATGGGGATGTGATGCTCCCTGGCCCAGCCAATGGCAAAAGCGGCGTTGCCGTCGGCGCAGCCGTCGCGCTGTTCCTGGAGTTCCTTCACGGCCTCCCGGAATTCCTCGTCCGTCCAGGTCTTGTAGTCGCTGTGATAGATACGGTAGCTCGCGAGGTTGCGCCACTGGCGCTGGCCCGGCGTATGGTCCATGAGGGATATCAGCCTGAGCACAGGGCTGTCGCAGACCTCCCTGAAGAGAGTCTTCATGCGATCGTAAGGCAGTTCGCAGCGCAGGTGCAGGTAGTGATCCGAGCGCAGCATGCCCGTGCCGCGGGCTTCGGAGAGAGCGGCAATGGCCCTGCCCATCATGGCCACGCGGCCCTTGTCGTAATACTCGCCCACGCTCATGGCGTCGCAGACCGTGGTGATACCCGCGGCGATGATCTGGGCGTCGTGGGCGAAGACGGCCGAACGCGCGTCAGGCCAGTCTATCTTCGGACGGGGCATGAGGTGTTTTTCGAGATTGTCAGTATGAAGCTCGATGATGCCGGGAATGAGGTAATCCCCCTTCAGATCGATGACTTCGGCGCCTGAGGCTCCCTGGGCACCCCCGTCGGAGATATCCCGGATGATACCGTCCTCCGTAAGGAGCTCTCCCTTCTTCACGCCGTCCGGCGTGACCAGGAGCGCGTTGGTAAAAAGCGTTTTGTCCATGCTGAAAATTTCCTTCCGGGCGATGAGAAGCCCGTCCTCTTAAAAAACACGCGTCCCGGCCTTCCACACGCCTCTGACGATGGGGCTGTTTCCGCAGAGGGTAACGAGGCAGAGATCCGCCCTGAGGCCTTCCTTCAGTGCGCCTCTGTCCGTGAGCCCCGCCGTGCGCGCCGGGTTCAGCGTGACGAGGCGCATGGCCTCAGGCAGGCTCATGACGCCCCTGTCCTTCAGGATGAAGACGGCCTCGAGGAGGCTCGCGGGGACGTAATCGGAGGAGAGACAGCTGAGGCAGCCTGCCTCAGCCACGTCCATGGCAGAGACGTTCTTCGTGGAGGACTGGCCGCGCACGATATTGGGCGCGCCCAGGGTGACCATGAGACCGCGTTCCGCGGCACGTCTGGCCGCTTCCATGGTGGTCGGGAACTCGCATATGACCACGCCGTCGCGGACAGCTGCGTCCACCTGTTCAGCCGTGGTGTCGTCGTGGCTCGCGAGCGGAATACCGTGCTTCTTCGCGAATCCCAGCACCATGGCCAGGTTTTCATCGAAGCAGGCGTCGCGCTGGGCCTTCAGGGCTCTGATATCCTGTGCGAACCCGGCGTCGTCCTTCCAGTTCTTTATGTCGCTGTAGTGCGTGCGCCAGCTCCCGAGGTCCCGCCACTGCCTGTCCCCGGGCGTATTGTCCATGAGAGAGAGGAGGCGCAGGGCCGGGCAGCCGCTCACTTCAGGGAAAAGAGAGGCGAGGCGCGGGTCTGCCAGCTCGCAGCGCAGGTGAAGGAAGTGATCCGCCCTGAGGTACCCGCTTCGGCGGGCCCGCTCCAGGGCGTCGACGGATCGGGCGAGCATGGCGATGCGGCCCTTGTTGAAGTATTCGCCCACGGCCATGGCGTCGAAGACCGTGGTGATGCCGGACGCGGCTATCTGGGCGTCATGGGCGAAGAAAGCGGGCAGCGCCTCCGGCCAGACGACCTTCGGGCGCGGGATCATGTACCTTTCGAGGTTGTCCGTGTGCAGTTCCACGAGACCCGGAATGAGCCACGCTCCCTCACAGTCAACCACGTCCGCGCCTTCTGCGCCGCAGGAGCCGCCCACGCCGGTAATAACGCCGTCACTGCAGGCGAGATCCCCCTCAGTGACGCTCTCCGGTGTCACGAGCAAGGCGTTTTTAAAAACGGTTTTCTTCATGATTAACTCTTAAATCCATTCCTCTAGGCGCGGGCCATGTTCAGACAGCGTGTAGCTACGGCTTCACGCGCCGCGTCATCGTGAAAGATTCCGATGATGGCCGTGCCCGCTGCCTTGGCTTCCCTGATGAGATCAATGACGACTCTGCGGTTTTCGCCGTCGAGCGAGGCCGTGGGCTCATCGAGAAGAAGGACGGGAGTCGGCCGGATCATGCCTCTCGCGATATTGACGCGCTGCTGCTCGCCGCCCGAGAAGGTGGCTGGAGCGAGGTTCCAGAGGCGCTCGGGAAGGTTGAGCCTGTAGAGCATGTCGCGGGCCCGGCTGCGGGCCTCCTCAGGATCGACGCCGGCCTCGGCCAGAGGCTCGGCCACCAGGCTGAGCGCCGTGACGCGGGGAATGACGCGCAGAAACTGGGTGACGAAGCTGATAACGCCGAGGCGGAGCTTCATGACGGTGCGCGGCGACGCCTTTCCGATGTCGATGGTCCCGGCATCAGTGCGCACAAGGATCTCACCGCTGGACGGCAGGTAGTTGCCGTAAAGGGCCTTGAGCATGGTGGACTTGCCCGCGCCAGAGGGGCCGGAGAGGGCCAGGCACTCGCCCGCGGACACGCTGAAGCTCACGTTGTCGAGAGCGTTGATGACAACTCCGCCCTGCTGGTGCAGCGTGAAACGCTTGCAGAAATTGCGGACTTCAATAACGGGTGTATTCATGACGGCTATACCTGCAGAATCGAGGAAACGAGGAGCTGTGTGTACGGATGCTGCGGGTCATCGAGAACCTGGTCAGTGAGGCCGGTTTCCACCATGTGACCCTGATGCATGACGATGAGCCTGTGGGAGAGCAGGCGCGCCACGGCGAGATCGTGCGTGACCAGGATGACGGCGAGTCCCATGGTTCTGACGAGACTGCGCAGCAGGTCGAGCAGACGGGCCTGCACGGAGACGTCCAGTCCGCCAGTGGGCTCGTCCATGTAGACGAGGCGCGGCGAGGTCACCAGGTTGCGGGCGATCTGCAGGCGCTGCTGCATGCCGCCGGAATACTGCTCGGGGCGGTCGTCCACGCGCGAGGGGTCAATTTCCACGCGTTTGAGCCAGGTAACGGCGGACTGCCTGAGATCCGCGTAGCGGCGCACGCCAGCGGCCATGAGGCGCTCGCTGATATTGGCGCCGGCGCTCACCTGCATGCGCAGGCCGTCCCGCGGATGCTGATGGACGAAGCCGAGCTCCGTGCGCAGAAGACGGCGGCGGTAGCCTTCGCTCAAATCGTGCAGGCTGCGCTTCATGCCGTGGGCATCGCAGTAGAGGACCGATCCGGCCGTGGGCCTGAGACGTCCGGAAAGCATGTTCAGAAGCGTGCTCTTGCCGGAGCCAGACTCGCCGACGATGCCGAGCACCTCGCCCGGATAGATTTCCAGGCTGACTCCCGTGCATCCCACATGGGTGCCGTAAAGCTTTGTCAAATCCGTGGCGCAGAGCACCGGGCTCTGCTCAAACGCGTCAGCCATTACTGCGCTCCTCCCTCTCCCTGCGGCGTCTGGCGCAGCTGTCCGTGTCGGAGCAGACGAACATGCGCCTTCCGCTGTTGTCGAGAATCACTTCGTCGAGATATGTATCCGTGGCCCCGCAGAGTTCGCAGGGGTGATCCCAGTGCTGCACTTCAAAGGGATAGTCCTCGAAGTCGAGACTCTTCACGTCCGTATAGGGCGGCACGGCGTAAATGCGCTTTTCGCGGCCGGCGCCGAAGAGCTGCAGCGCGGGACAGTGGTTCATCTTGGGATTGTCGAACTTGGGTATGGGCGAGGGGCTCATGATGTAACGGCCATTGATGCGCTCAGGGTAATCAAAACCCGTAGCAATGGTGCCATGGCGGGCTATGTCCTCATAAAGCTTCACGTAGACGATGCCGTATTCCTCAAGGGCGTGGAGCGTACGGGTCTCCTCCTCGCTGTGCTCAAGGCAGCGCAGGGGTTCGGGAAGCGGCACCTGATAGACCATGATCTGCCTGTCCGTGAGAGGCAGTTCCGGAATGCGGTGGCGGGTCTGGATAATGGTGGCACTGCCCGTCTCGGTGGTGGTTCTGACGCCAGTTGTCCTGCGGAAGAAGCCTCTGATGGAGACGGCGTTCGTGGTATCGTCAGCGCCCTGGTCGATAACCTTGAGCACGTCGTCCCTGCCTATGATGCTGGCCGTAACCTGAATGCCGCCCGTGCCCCAGCCAAAGGGCATGGGCATCTCGCGGCTGGCAAAGGGCACCTGATAGCCGGGTATGGCCACGGCCTTCAGAAGGGCGCGGCGGATCATGCGTTTCGTGCCTTCGTCGAGATAGGCGAAATTGTAGCCCTCGAGCGGCTGACCGGCCTGAGAGCTGTTCTCAGTATCTGTCATTCCTGATTTTCCTCTTTCTTCCCGGACTTTGCGCGCAGGCCGCGGATCAGGGAAAGCTGGGCCTGGAAATCGACGTAATGCGGGAGCTTGATGTGCTGGACGAAGCCGGAAGCCTCGACACTGTCCGAATGCAGGAGCACGAATTCCGGAATCTGGGACGGGACAACGATGCGCTCTTCCAGTTCCCTGGCGCGCAGCGCACGGTCCACGATGGCCATGGACAGAACCTTGCGCTCGTTGTTGCCGAACACGAGGCCGTAGCCGCGGGCGAAACACGGCTCCATGGCCGTTCCCACGTACTGACCGACGATCTCGCACTCCGTGATTTCGATTTCGCCTATGGTCACGCTGAAGCCGAGTTCCTCAGGGGTAAAGGAAAGCTCGGCCGTGCCGCGCCTCAGTTCGCCCACAAAGGGATGGTTGGCGCCGCGCTGCACGGAATAAGCCATGCTCAGGAGGAAGCCCTCATCAGCGCGGGCAAGCACCTGAAGGCGCACGGATCTGTCCTCCGGCCTGTCGCAGGGAAGCTCAAGGGGATGACGGGTGATGTCCGAGTCCTCCGTGCATGAATCCGCCACGGGCTCGAGGAGTCCCTCGCCGGCAAGCACGGCCATGGCTCTCGGCATATGGCCGGCAAGCATGCCGTCACGTCCGTCGGGCTCAGCGTCCCCGCTGAAGGGGGTGTTTTCCGCCGCTTCGTCAGGGAGAAGCTCATCCTGAGCCTTCGCGCCACCCTCCCCGGCCAGGGAGAGGTCAAGGAGGCGGTGCGTGTAGTCGTAGGTGGCGCCGAGCACCTGTCCTCCGGGAAGATCTTTCCAGGTGGCGGAAATGCGGCGGTCGAGAATCATTTCAGACGTGTCCATGGGATCGCTCACGCCGAAGCGGGGAAGCGTGGTGCGGTAGGCGCGCAGGAGAAAGACGGCTTCCTGCAGGTCACCCTGGGCCTGCTTGATGGCGATGGCGGCCAGATCCTCGGAATAAAGGGAGCCCTCGGACATGACCCTGGCCACGGCAAGACGCATCTGATTCTTTATCTGGCTGAGAGAAAGTTCGGGTACGGAGACATCGCCGCGGCGCTCTTCGGCGAGCAGCCTGTGAGCCTCGGCTATGGCCTTTTCTCCGCCTTTGACAGCAACGTACATCAGTTATCCTCCCCGGCCGGCACGAGGCGCGTGGTGCGCGGCAGTCCGGCGAAACGCTCTCCGTCGCTCAGGAGAAGATCCACACCGAGCTGGAAGCCATGCCAGTTTTCGTCAATCTGCCCGAGCAGCCCGTCCGTAAGGCTGCAACGGAACGTTTTGGATCCTCCGATGCCTGGACCGGACGCCGTGAACCTGCGGGCATCCTCACCGAAGTTCATGCCTCCGAGCAGGATGGTGGCCGAGCGGTCAGGGTAACGGGGATCGCCCTGGCAGAAGGAATCAAGGGAGGGAAGCCCGTCAGGCGAAGCTGACAGGGCGAAGACGGCCTCCTCCGGTCTGTCCGTGACGCGCACGCTGCGGTGAAACCTGAGCCAGGCCACCACATCGTCCTGTCTGAGGGACGGGGAAAGCCACAGCGGCGTATCCTGATCCATGAGCGTCATGCACACGGCGGCGAGGGCCGGGCTCAGTGCGGCATGCGGGGACGCGGGCAGCACGGGACAGGGGACGGGGCCGGCCGGATAGGCGAAGGCACGCAGTATGGCGCGGAACACGGCCTGCGCGTCGCGCACGGGTTCCTGAAATTCTGGCTGCATCAGTCTTCACCTCTCACCATCGTAAAGAAGTTCACACGCGTGCCGGCGGCACGCTTCACGCGGGCGGCGCGCTTTTCCTCCACGGCCTTCTGCATGGCCGGCAGAAGTTCCCTCTCGAGGAAGGGACCGCACTCGGGATCCTGCCAGAGAGCGTCGAGAAGCGCGGCGTCACGGGCGTGGTCAGAATCCGCGCCGAGTATCCAGGCGTAACCGGTCTGCCCGCCCGTGAGGGAAACGGCGCAGCGGGTGACGAGAACCTCGCCCACGTTAAAGGGCGAACCCGTGCCGCTGATACGGCCGCGGGCCATGATGAGACCCGTTTCGGGTTTTCTGATGAGTTTGCAGCCCCTGGCCCTCACGGCCGGAAGATCCTTCTGCAGGGCTGACTCGAGAAGCGGCGCCGGCGCGAGGGCCAGAAGCCGCATGACTGTTTTGCGGGATGTCATTGTCGTCCTGATTGTTTAGTCGTTGCCAAAGGGAAAGCGTTCCACAACCACAAAGGGATCCCGCCTCGACGGCTGGCGGCAGAGGGCCACGGCGTCGATAACGAGGGGCCGTCCCGTGAGGGGGGCGAGATACGCGGCGAGCCATTTCGTGACACGGGCGAGCAGATCCGGATCCTCAAAGGATCCCGAGAGCGTGATGTGGAAACGGAAAAATTCGAAGACGAGGTGGTAGCCCCAGGTGCGCAGATACCGGGCCTGTGCTTCCGGAAGGGGACCGCGGCGGGCGATGTCAGCCTCGCCGATGGGAGCCCTGAGGCTGTCGGGCTCACTCACGCAGGCGCGCTCCAGGGCCTGAAGGGGAGCGTCCGTTTTCGCCGGAGTAAGGGCCAGGAAGCCTCCGCCTGCCGGGATGTAGCGGAGTTCGAGAGGCGTGGTGCGGATGGGGCTGAAGCGCCCCGCTATGCGCCGGCCGGCATCCCTGAGATCGTCATCCGTGACGCCGGGCTTTGTCTCAAAGGGCGCCTTCAGCGTAGCGTGCACCCCGTAATGAGCTGCGGTTTCTGTCATGGCCGCCCAGGAGGCGGGATCAAGGCCTTCCGGCACAATCTGCGGCACCGTCTCCCCTGTCAGGATGTCGCGCCCCAGAAGGGGCGTAAGGAGCCTGTGCTCTTCCGAGCCGGGAGCGGGAACCCAGTAGAAGGCGCAGCGCTGATGGGTAAAGCGTTCGTACATGCCTACACCACCATTTTGCGCAGGCGCTGGGAAAGCATGTCGAAGATGGTCACGACCACGACGATGCAGATGAGCACGGCGCAGGTGCGCGGGAAGTCAAAGCTGCGGATGAGCTCCCAGAGAACGAGGCCGATGCCGCCGGCGCCGACCATGCCGATGACGGTGGCTGAACGGACATTGGATTCAAAGCGGTAGAGCGAATAGGAAATCCAGAGGGGGAAGACCTGGGGAATGACGCCGAAGACGACTTCCTCGATGAAGGAGCAGCCTGTGGAGCGCACGCCCTCAACAGGCTGTTTCTTGATGGATTCCACGGCTTCGGAAAAAAGCTTGGCCAGAACGCCGGTGGAATGCGCCCAGAGGGCGAGCATGCCGGAAAAGGGACCAAGGCCCACGGCGCAGACAAAAAGCATGGCCCAGATCATCTCGTTGATGGCGCGGGAGCAGTCCATAAGGCGGCGCGTGGGCTGGTAGATCCAGGCCGGCACGATGTTGGAAGCCGAGAGGATGCCCAGGGGAACGGCGCAGATGATGGCGAGCAGGGTTCCCCACACGGCCACCTGGATGGTGACGAGCATCTCTCTGACGTAGTCGCGCCAGTCGGAAAAGTCCGGGGGAACGAAGTCGGCTGCCATGGTTTTAATGTTGCCGCCGTCCTGCAAAAGCTGCAGCGGGTGGATTTCAGCCCCGTGCCAGGCCCAGACAAGAATGGCGAAGATCCCCACTGCCCAGGCCACGCCCGAGGGAGAGATGCGGTTCAGTATGCTTCCGGGATTCTGTACTTCTTCCATTGCGTGAAAACTCCGTGAAAAAGGCGGCCCCTTCCCTCAGGGGAAGGGGACCGCATGAGACGCTACTTGCTGAGTTTTTTCATGGCCGCATCGATCTCGGCGATTTTGGCCTTCTTCTCATCCGCGGGCATATCGGAGTCCTGAATCTTGCTCTTCTGGCGGAAGTATTCGAGCACGCGCACGGAATCGAGCTGCCTGTCGCTGGAGGGGATAAAGCCGCTCCACTGCAGGCTGTTCAGAACCTTCATTTCGGCCTCGGCGTTGGCGCCTTTGCCGTAGCTGAGGACAAAGCTCTTAATCTTGTCCTTGGTCGTCTGATCGAGGTTCTTGCGCCACACGAGCGGGTCACCCGGGATCAGCGGGGACTTCCAGACCACGCGCAGTTCCTGAGCCTTGGCAGGCTGGGTGATGGTAAGCCTGCCCATGGCCTCGCTGTTGAAGGTGGCCACGTCAGCCTTGCCGTTGGCGACAGCCAGGCCGTTGGCCTCATGGCTGGCGTTCAGCGTGCGCTTGAAAATCTTCTTCGGGTCGAGGCCTCTCTGGCCGAAAATGTAGTAGCCGGGCACGAGGTAGCCGGAAGTGGAGTTGGGGTCGCCGTTACTGAAGACGAGGTTCTTCGCATCCTTCAGCACTTCGTCGACGGTCTGGTATCTGCTCTTCTTGTTGACGATGAGGTAGGAGTAGTAGCCGTGGGTTCCGTCCTTGCCCACAACCTGGGCGAAGACCTCGCCGCCGGAGCGGTCAACCATCTCGATGGCGCCCTTGTTGCCGATCCACGCGAAGTCGACCTTGCCGAAGCGCATGGCCTCGATGATGCCGGCGTAGTCGGAAGCGAAGTAGGCCCTGACGTCAAGGCCGGTCTTCTCCTTCATGGCGCTGATGAAGGGATCCCAGGCCTTCTTCAGGTTGACCGAGGATTCCGTGGAAATGATGCCGAAGGACACCGGCTGGGCCTGGGCAGCGCCCTGACCGCAGATGATGGCAGCCGCGGCCAGAAGAGCGGCGGCGAAACGCTTGAGCGACATGAAAAACTCCTTGTTATAAATGGGGAAGTGACTATCAGGCTGCGCAGTGATCACCAGTGAGCGCGTCATCGTCATCAGCAGGCATGCCGCTGCCGGACATGATGAGATCACTGCCGCCGTACAGCTTCTTCAGGAAATCAGAGGTGAGCGCGGCGCTCGGTCCGTCGTAAACCACGCGCCCGCTCCGGAGAGCGATCGTCCGCCTGCAGAAATTCAGGGCGTAGTCAACCTGATGCAGGGAGACGAGCACGGTAAGACCGTCTTTTTCGTTGAGGTCGCGCAGGATCTGCATGACCGTCTGGGACGTGGCGGGGTCGAGGGAAGCAATGGGCTCGTCAGCCAGGAGCACACTGGCCTTCTGCACGAGGGCGCGGGCAATGGCCGCGCGCTGCTGCTGGCCGCCGGAAAGATTGGAGGTGCGCTCGGCCGCCTTGTCGAGTATGCCCACGCGGGCGAGGGATTTCTGCGCCAGCTCACACACCTCGCGGCTGTACAGTCCCATGAGCGAGCGCCAGAGAGGCGTACGGTGCAGGGCGCCGAGGCAGACGTTGCCAAAAACACTCATTCTGTCGACGAGATTGAACTGCTGGAAAATGACGCCGATTTGCGAACGGATGCTGCGGATACGGCTGCTGATGACGCCTTTTTCCTGCACAATATGGCCGTTGACGCGTATGCTGCCACGGTCTCTGTCAGCGGCGCTCAGGCCGCAGATGTGGCGGATGAGGGTGGATTTTCCGGAACCGGAAGAACCGATGAGGGCCACCATTTCACCGGGTTCTATGCGTATGCTGACGTCGTCGAGTCCCTTGGTGCCGGAAAAGGTCTTGCTGATATGGTCGATTTCAATCACCTGATACAACTCCTTGGGCCGCGCGCTGCGCATGCCCTTTCAGTTACGGGGTGCATCTTCACCGGCAAATGTTATGGTTTCGTGACGCTTTTATGTCTCTTCAATTGTGAGAAAATTGCGGTTTGATGAAAAATAAAAACAGATCCGTAACGATAAATACAGCGTGTATTACGCTTTTGTTACGTATATTTTACATTTTTATAAGACGGATATCCTGTATTTTAAATCCATCATTGAGAGAATTACGAACACTGATCCGGATTTTACATTCCTTATATATACGGAACCCAGTGTTAACGGGAAGACGGGTGAATTTTCATTCCAAGTGCAAGATGCTAGGCGGAGTTGCGGAGTTCTTCAGCGAAGCATTCCTGTGCCGTTTTCCACCCGAGGA
>ONPA01000091.1 GCA_900319575.1 uncultured Desulfovibrio sp.
CGCAGTCAGCGTCATTGGCGGAAGCCGGGCCCTTGACGAGGGCACCCGCCTCGGCTGGAAATGCGAGAACCTCTTCTAAGAATTCACGGGGCGTCCTTCTCAGGAAGGGCGCCCTTCTTTTTAGTCAAGGAGAACTCCTGTGCCCCGGAAAACACTTTTCCCTGTGATGCGCTGGGCCGTCCCCTCCTTTGTCATCCCCGACACTGTGGCCGGCAATGTACGCTTTCTGCGGGGCCGCGTGCCCGAGGTGGCACTGTGTTTCTTCGAAACCGGAGGATGTCTCGCCTACACGGATGCGGATCTGCCGGCGATCGGGGAGACAGCGGATCTCCGGTTTCACGTCCATCTGCCCACGGATCTCGTCTGGGAAAGCGGGGAGGATCCCGGGCAGGCGGCTACCGCCGCTTTCAGGAACGCTTTCGCTGTTTTTTCCCTGGCCGCGTATCTGAAGCCCCGCCTGGCCATCCTTCATCCGCCCGCGGCTGACGGTGTCCGGGCCTCGGGTCTGCTCGCCGCTTTTCTGAAGAACTGGCAATCCGTTTCAGACGTGCCGCTCTGTCTTGAGAACACGCCGGAAAGCCCTCTTACGGATCTCGACCAGAAGCTCTTCGGCCCCGGAGGATACCGCCTCTGTCTGGACGCAGGACATCTCATGGGCTACCATCAGGAAAAACTGCTGGATCTGCCGATCCTGCAGGGTACCTCCATCATTCACTGGAGCGCGCCCTGCGGAGGAGACCGGCACCACCCCCTTACGGAGCTCACCCAAACAGAACGGGAAACAGCCCGGGAAATTCTCAGGCGCACATCAGAAGAGTGCACACAGCTTATCGAGGTCTTCAGCTGGCAGGGCATCGAAGCCTCCCTCCCCGTACTCAGGGCGCTCTGGGAAGACGTTCACGGAACGGCGGTCTGACGGATTCGCCGCCCCCTGGGCTTTCATCAGCCCGGGGCAGAAGAGGAAATAACGGTGGAGACCAAAAAAGAACTGTCACGGGAGCGCATCAGGAGCTGGCTTGAGACCATCAGCCGGGATCAGCACTGGTGCATCCTGATTTCCGCCGACCCTGACGCCATGGGGGCCGCACAGGCACTCAGGCGCATCATGGAACGGCGCACACGCTATATCGATATCTGCAGCATCAACAAAGTGACCCGTCCCGATAACCTCGCCATGATCCGCTACCTCAGGCTGAATATAAAGCCCTGGGATACGGCGAAACAGTCCCAGTACACCCACTTTGCCCTTGTGGACAGCCAGCCCCACCATAACCCCGTCTTTAAATCCCTGTACTTCACCATTGTCGTTGATCACCACCCCCTGCCGAGACCGGATCAGCTGCCGGAAAAACTCCCCCTCTTCTCCGACGTAAGGCCCGACGTGGGGGCGACCTGCACCATCATGACTTCCTACCTGCGCCTCATGCGCATACGCCCGAGCGCCCGTCTCGCCACGGCGCTGCTTCTGGGCATACGCACGGACACGGCGTCCTTCGAGCGCAGCGGCGGCGAACTCGACCTTGAAGCCTATCACTGGCTCTCCCGCAGGGCCGATGCCATGCTCCTGCGCCGCATCGTGCGCAGCGAATATCTCAGAAGCTGGCTTCCGCTTTTCGCCCGCGCCTTCCGCAACCTCACTGACTGCCGGGGCACCGGGGCCCACGCCTGGATAGGAGAAGTCTCAAGTCCGGACCTCCTCGTGGCCATCGCCGACTTTTTCACTCACGTGCACGGCCTGCACTGGATCGCTGTGAGCGGCGTGGTGCAGAAGACCGTTATCGTGATCTTCCGCTGTGACGGCACCCGGGACATAGGACGTCTGGCTGACGCCTGCTTTTACGACGTGGGGTCAGCCGGAGGTCACAGGAACCTCGCCCGGGCAGAATTCCCGGTCAGCGCCGTCCCAAAGGAAAGAAGCGTGCAGGAATTCATCCGCCACAGGCTGACGACGCGCAAGCTGCGCCCCCGCTCAAAAATAGAGCAGGCCGCGGCAGGCAGCGCCGTGGCATCCCGGACGGCCTCTGCCGCAAAATAAATCCGGGCTGTTTCGTTGACAAAAAAACAGTTTTTTGATTAGCTTTTGCTCGTTATTTTTCAGGGGTTTTTCAGTATGAACTTTTCCGCTTCCGCCGTTTCCTTTTCCGAGTACGCCGGCTTTACCAGCTGGTTCTATTTTGCGTACTTTAGAAAAGCCTGTGGCCAGAAGTTCTGCTGAATCCCATTCAGCCAAGCAGAAACAGAAGACCGCGGGCATACATCGAAAGCCGGCGGTCTTTTTTTTGCCATGCGCACGCCGGCCTGCCTGCGGAGAGGAGAAAGCCCATGTATCTCGGAAAACACATCAGGCTTGAACGCATCCTTGACCGCAACGACCACCGCACCATTATCGTCCCCATGGATCACGGCGTCTCCATGGGACCTCTTCCCGGCATCAGGGACATGCGCACCACGCTTTTCAACCTGGCAGAGGGCGGAGC
>ONPA01000019.1 GCA_900319575.1 uncultured Desulfovibrio sp.
CCCCTCATGTCTGAAAAGATCCATCCCCGCGATGAGCATGTCCACTTCCTGGTTGATGACTTCAGGGGAAGCACAGGCCAGTATGCTGGCATTGACGGCAGCTACGGTGTCGGACATGGTGGAATCGGTTTTTTCGGGAAGGGTGGCTGCCGGCGGGGGAGTCTGCCCCTGAGCTGCAGCCGGCGCGGCCGGTTCAGGCGCGGATTCAGGAGCCGGTCTGGTTCCGTTTCCGGCAGCGGCTTTTTCAGAAGATGTCTTCTGCTGGGGCTGACCGTCTTTCTTTTCGGCGGTCTCCCCCTTTGCGTCCTGTCCGGCCTCTGAGGGCTTTTGCTGCGCTCCATCCCTGACAGATCCGGCTTTTGCAGCCTGATTCCCGTTCCCCGCGGGCGCTGCCTCAGGGGCTTTCTTCTGCTGGGACTGGCTGTCCTTCTTTTCCGCAGTCTGCGCCTTTGCGTTCCTGCCGGCTGCAGGGACGGAAACCTGTTTCTCCTCTATGCTGGTCTGGCTCGGAATGAGCAGCGTTGTCTGCGCGTGTCCTGTCAGGGGAGTGCCTGGCAGGATGAGGAAGAGGGTAAACAGAAGTGGTGCGTAAAATTGAAATTTCGGCATGGTCGGCTCAGGGTAGAAGGAGCGGGCAATGTTGTGTTTAAAGGAAAATAGCAGGAAAAGCGTGAAAAGTCACTTTATTACTGTGTTTACGGATCTGGTGGAATAAGATATATTAATTAGCTTGTTTTGGAAGCGGCCTTCGGATCCCCGGGGCCGGAGGAGGTTCCATGGGCATTGCGGAAGCGGCACTGCTCGTCATCTGGTGTATTTCCGGACTCATCTCTGGAGTCTGTAGCCTTGGCGGGGCCATCTTCGCTGTCTCGGCGGCACCATTTTTCCTGCCCCTGCGCGAGGTCATCCTGGTCAGCTGCATCCTGAACTTCTTTATCGATGCCGGCGTGGCCCTGATGCATCTGCGCTCCTGCCTCTGGAAATCTCTTCTGCCCATGCTGGCGACAGCGCTTCCGGGGTCCGTGGCGGGAATCTACATCTTCAGGGTGCTTCCGGAATTCTGGCTGCGTATCCTGGTCGGCACCCTCCTTATCTTGTTCTCCCTGTGGACGGCCTTTGGCCGCGTCAGGGCCCGGCGGGAAAGTACCGGCATGGCAGCGGCAGCCGGCTTCTTCGCCGGCGTGTTCGGAGGATCCATCTCCCTGGACGGTCCGCCGGCCGGAATCTAT
Source organism: uncultured Desulfovibrio sp. (assembly GCA_900319575.1). Taxonomy (GTDB): domain Bacteria; phylum Desulfobacterota; class Desulfovibrionia; order Desulfovibrionales; family Desulfovibrionaceae; genus Desulfovibrio. The sequence continues at coordinate 1,230 of ONPA01000019.1, forward strand.
GCCGTGTATGCAAACTGGGAGCCCAGGCAGATGCTTGGTACCCTGAGTGTCTTCTTTTCCATCCGCGAATTCTTCACCTGCATTCTGCAGTATAGGGCCGGCCTGTACACGCCGGAGGTCATACATTATTCCCTGATCGGCCTTCCCGCCTGCATCGCCGGACTCCTTCTGGCCTATCCCGTTGCAAACCGCATAAGCAGAAACCTCATGCAGCGGCTCGTGGTGCTGATTGTTATCATTGGCGGAATTACCTGCATCGCGAGGGCCTTCTGAGGCGTTCATGCAAAAAGATTCCCGCCTGTGCTGGCTGGAAAAATATCAGGGAATTGTCTGTTCTATCGTTTTTTATTTTTTTATCCAGCCCGAAGACGTCTTTTCAGGGAGAGATGATGCCCTGGCCCGGGGGCTTCTTTAACATCCCCGTGGACACGCCTGGCTGGATATCCGGCGACTGCCATCCGCAGCCGTTGATTCCCATTGGCCGTTTTTATCTGTCCGGGCCTGGCTCTTTTCACCCGCAGCTAACAATGATATTATCTGAAGGCTGGCATGACGAAGTCAATGCAGATATGTACCGATTCGTTAGCCGGGACAAACGTGAGTAGCCTGTCCTGCGGGGCGGTAAAAGCGGGTGCGGAAGTCCCTCAATGGGAAAGAACGAAGAATGGAACGTAAACGCTGACTTTCCAGAATGGAGTGACAGTATTTTATAAGTTTTCAGTAACGGCACACTGAAGGGCCGCGGATGCCGTCCGGCGGCGGGATCCGCCTTATTTCTGCGCACAGAGGGGATCCCTGTTATGACGACTTTCATTTTCGGCGATTATATTTATGAAACTCCTATTTTTGTGATCAAAGCCCTGAAGAAGGCAGAGATCCCCGAGGCCCTGGAGCAGATGGAAAAGCTCAGGCGCACGGGTTTTCTTGTCGGCTATATCCGATATGATGCCGTCTCCCCCGTACCGGACGAGGAAATGCAGCCGGATCCGCATTTCGAACCGGCTCCCTATGTGCATTTCGTGCTGTTCAGGCATCGCAGGAAGCTTCCCGAG
>ONPA01000121.1 GCA_900319575.1 uncultured Desulfovibrio sp.
CAGGCGGAAGGAAAGCCAATGCCGAACCAGAGCATGGAAAGAGGTATCCACGCGAGGGGCGGCACCGGCCGCAGGAATTCAAAGAAAGGACCGAGAACGGCGCGTGCCGCGTGACTTCCTCCAATGAGGACGCCAAGCGGCAGCGCCAGCACAAGGGCGGAAAGAAATCCGGCAGCCACCAGCTTGAGGCTGTAGAAAACGTGCAGATGCAACACATATCCCGGAGGAAGCCCTTCAGACTCGAGCTCATAAAGGCCCCGGATAACATCAAGCGGAGACACAAGCCTGTCGGCAGGAATAAGCCCCCAGGAGCAGAAGGCCTGCCAGAGGAGAATCAGACAGGCGGGGCATATCCAGTGGAAAGGCTTACCGGATTTCTTCTTTGCCATTACTTTACCAGAGACTTGATGAACTGCCCGGTGAAGGCGGCTTCATCCGGAACGTTGATAAGCTTGAAAGCGTTGAGGAAGTTCACGTATTCCTTTTCCTGCTCAACAGCCGGAACAGCCGTGTAGGCCACGTGCGAAAAAGCTTCGCGCACGGTCTTCTCATCCATGCCGGTATGCTTCACGGCGATGGCAATGGCTTCGTCAGGGTGCTCGGAAATGAACTTCATGGCAGCCTCATGGGCCTTCACGACCTTGGCTGCCTCGCCGCTCGCGATGGCTTTGTCAGAAGCCACCAGGCCGCAGCAGGGATGGCCGGGCCACATATCGGAGGAATCAGCGAGAATACGGCCCTGACCGCTCACAACAGCTCTGGCCGGGAAAGGCTGCCAGGCGATGAACGCGTCAATCTGACCGCGGCTCAGGGCAGTGGCCATTTCGGAAGGAGAAATGGTGATGAAGGTGACGTCCGTGGGGGCGAGGCCGGCTTTCCTGAAGCTGCGGCGCACGAGGAAATCCTGCACGGTGCCGTTACCGGGAACGGCGATGCGCTTGCCCTTCATTTCGGCAAGGCTCTTCAGCGGGGAATTGGGAGCCACGACCACGGCAGAACCGCCGGTGTTGACCTGAGCCACGAGATGGATGTTTTTCATGCCCCGAGCAAAGGCGATGGTGGACGGAGCCTCACCGACATATCCCATATCAATGGAGTCGGACTTGAAGGCTGTCATGAGTTCGGGACCAGCATGAAAAGCACCGGCGACCTTCACATCCACGCCTTCCTTCACAAAGAGCCCTTTATCGAGGGCAACCCAGAGAGGAAGATGGTGCAGGTCGTTCTGAAGGTAGGCCATGCGCACGGCAGCCTGGCTTTCCGGCACGGCCGTGAACTGTGCCAGCGCGAATGCCGCGCAGAAGAAGAGAACGACACCTAGAAATTTTTTCATACATACTCCTATGACTGAACGCCACGTGGAAAGAGCAGACAGACCCTGCCGCTGCGCATCCAGGGCTTCATCGAATGTAATGTCCCCAGAGCGAGATTTTTTTCGCAGAGGGCACGGTTTTCGGGGCACGGTTCATAACCGGCGCTTTTCCACGCATGTTCCAGGGCGTCAGCGGAAGGGCAGGCCGTGGTCTGGATGAAAAAGAGGGGGGCGCCGTACCGGGCAGCGCCGGAGAAAAGCTCTCCGAGGCTGAAGGGAGTAAGGTAATCAACAATATTGCTCAGATGGACAAAATCGTAACCGCCCTGCCCCACGCGGGCTACCATGTCGCCGGTCACGCCGTGGACACGGTCGAGCCCCTCACGCACACGGGCAAGGTGTTCATTGTCAAAAAAGAAGCGGACGCGGAAGAAACTGCGCATCGCGGAGATGACATTCTCAAAGCTGTAATGGCTTCCGCGCCTCGCATAAAAGGCATTCAGTTCGGGAAGAATGGCGGACTTCAGCCACTCCCGGAGTTCCCGGGACGTCTTCGCGCCCCGCACGGTCTCACAGAGTTTTTCCAAGTAGGTCTTCTGAAAAGGCGAAAGATCAACGCATTCAATCTGCGCGTCCCAGGGAAGGGATGGGATCATATCGAGAGCGAGCATCCCCGAGCCCGTGACAAAAAGAGGTCTGTGCGGAGGAACAGGAAGGAGTGAGAGTACGTCTCTCGCGACCTCTGCGTCCTCATTGGGGAGATAAAAGCGGGTCTCCCCCTCCCAGTCAGGAGCGCCGTTCATGAGCGGCGCTCCCCAAAGCCGATAAACGGCTGCTTCCCCCAGTCTTGCAGCAGGGCGGAACGCCCGCCCTGCTGCAGCATGACCTGACTGCCGTCTCGGAATCCGCCAATACGCGCAGCGTACAGTCCACGCGCAAGGAAGGGACGGACGAGCTCGGGCAGTTTTTCCTCCCTTGCGGAGAGGAGGAAACCGTAGGAAAAGAATGCCCTGAGGAAGGGCTCCAGCCACACCTCGCGGTCGTAGCCTCCGGGAACAGGAACACTGTCGGTGTCAATGTAGGCTCCCACACCGGAACACTCGGCAAGCATGACGAGGGTGCCGGCTATGCCGGCCATACTCACGTCCTTGCCCGCGCACGTGAGCCCCGCCTCGGCAGCCTCAGGAAGAAGCTCCAGGTTGCCGACGAGATTCGCGTCATGACGGGGAAGCGTGCAGTTCCAGTAATTGGATTTTTCAAGCCATCTGCCATCCATATTGGTCACGAGGACCAGGGCATCGCCAGGCTTCGCGTCAAAGCTTGTGATGAGCTTCTTCGCGCGGCCCATGATGGCCAGGGCCAGGGACGGCTCATCCGCAGTCGCCTGCACATGACCGCCGACAATAGGCATATTGAAGCGCTTCGCGTTGTCACGCATGCCCTGGCACATTCTTTTCAAGATGTCGTCCTGAGGGGCACCAATGACGTCAACCATAGCGAGCGGCCTGCCGCCCATGGCGTAGACATCGTTCACGTTGGCGAGGACAGCGCTTCGTCCTGCCAGCTCGGGATTTTCAGCGCACAGACCGGGAAGTATTCCTTCTGCGGCGAGCAGGAGATATCCCCCGCTGCCGTCCGGTATGGCGGCCGTGTCATCTCCGTTCGCAATGCCCGAGGACGCGAACGCGTCCCCGAAGGCAGAGCGGACAAAATCAATGGAGCGCTTGCCGCTGAAAACTTCC
>ONPA01000018.1 GCA_900319575.1 uncultured Desulfovibrio sp.
CGGAAGCCTCTCCGCTGTGAAGCGCAATCTCGTGCTCATGAAGGAGAAGGGCTGGTGGGTCGAGGTGACAACCCTCGTTGTTCCCGGCATGAACGATTCTGATGGGGAGCTCCGGGGCATCGCCCACTTTATAAAGGAAAGCCTCGGTGCGGATACACCCTGGCACGTTTCCGCATTTTTCCCCTGCTACCGTATGCAGGACAGAGGGCCGACGCCGGCCGCCACGGTTTTCCGCGCGAGGCAGATTGGCCTTGCCGAAGGCCTGCACTACGTATACTCGGGCAATGTCCGTGACGATGAGGGTGCGGAGACGTTCTGTCCCGTGTGCGGAACGCCTGTGGTGAAGCGTTCCGGTTACAGTGTGCTCGCCAGCCATCACGGCGTGTGCCCGAAGTGCGGCGCGTCTATTGCCGGCATCTGGAAATGAGTTTTCAGGGCAAAAAAGAGCCGGGCGGCATCAGCCGTCCGGCTCGGAATCTTCTTCAGGTCTGAAGGCTAGTAGATGGCTCCTTCCTTTCTCTTCTGGGGCTTGGATTCAGAACTGCCGCTTCCGCTGGCGGCGGAGTCGTCAGAGGACTGCTTTGCCAGTGAGGGGTAGTCTTCGCCCGAGTAGTCAGGCTCAGGTTCACCGGCCTTCGGCGGGAAGAACAGGTAACTGGTAACGGATTTGACGTTGGTGGTCGTCTGAGCCGTGTGGATGGCCAGCTTCTTTTCCTTCTCGTTGGAGACGACGCCGAGCAGAACGACGCGTCCGGCGTTGACGACTGTGTCCACGCGCGTCGAGCTCAGCCCCCTGGTGCCTATGAGGTTGGAGCGCAGGCGGGTCGCGGTCATGAAGTCGCTGTCGTTGCTCTTCTTTTCAGAAAACCAGTGAGCTGAGACGGAACGTACCCGGTTATCCTTCTTGGCCAGGGCAATGGCTTTTGCGCGCTGCTCCTTCGGGCATTCGCCAACCAGGAAGACGTGTCCGTAGTACGTGAAGACATCCAGATTCCAGCCCACGCTCATGCTCTCACCATAAAGATTTTTTTTGAGGATGGTCGTGACGGCTTTGTCCGAGGCCATGGTGTCGGTAAGCCGTTCGTCATCGACGGCTCCCCAGATGGCGCAACCCTGCATGAAGGACGCGAGGCACAGAACGAGGAGTGGTTGAAGATAGCGTTTCATACTGTTTCGCCGGTTCCGGACATCCCGGATGCTGTCTCCGGCTTCCTCCTTTTCACTGTTTTTCTGGGATCCGATGTCCGGACCCGCTTAGTCGATTTCGTGTTCCCTGCGGATGTGGGCGCCCACGCGGCTGAGTTTTTCCTCAATGCGCTCATAGCCCCTGTCCAGGTGATAGATGCGGCGTACCTGCGTGGTTCCCTGGGCGGCGAGACCGGCTAGGACGAGAGAGGCGGAGGCGCGCAGATCGGAGGCCATGACCGGCGCGCCGGTCAGATGATCCACGCCGCGCACCACGGCCGTGTGGCCTGTGATGGTAATGTCGGCCCCCATGCGGATAAGCTCGGAGGCATGCATGAAGCGGTTTTCAAAGATGCGCTCGTCCACCATGCTGGTTCCCTTCGCGAGGCACATCATGGCCATGATCTGGGCCTGCATGTCCGTGGGGAAGCCCGGGTAGGGCTGCGTGGTGATGTCGCAGGGCTGTATGGGACCATTGATAGAGGCCTGCAGCCCGGCCGGCGTTTCCTTGAATTCCATGCCCATGGCCTGGAGTTTGCGCATGACCGCTTCGAGTTCCACGCAGGGGCAGTTCCTGAGCGTGAGACAGCCTCCTGTGATGCCGGCGGCGACAAGGAAAGTGCCTGCCTCGATGCGGTCCGGCATGACGGAGTAAGTTGAGCCCTTCAGGGAGCTCACCCCGTGAATAGTGATGCAGCTCGTTCCCTGTCCGGAAATCTGAGCGCCGCAGCTATTCAGGAAATTGGCGAGATCCACGATTTCGGGCTCGCGGGCGGCGTTTTCGAGAATGGTATCTCCATCGGCCAGAGAAGCAGCCATGATGATATTTTCAGTGCCGCCCACTGTGGGCATGTCGAGAGTGATTTCGGCACCCCTGAGATGGCTGCACTCGCCGATGATGTAGCCTTCTTCCAGTTTGAAGACCGCACCCATCTTTTCAAAGCCTTTGAGGTGCTGATCCACGGGACGCGCGCCAATAGCGCAGCCGCCGGGCAGGGCGACCTTCGCCCGGCCGAGGCGGGCAAGGAGGGGGCCGAGGCAGAGCACGGAGGCCCGCATGGTGCGGACGAGGTCATAGGGGGCCTCGTAGACCAGCGTGCTGGGGGTCATATTCACGGTATGATCCGCGTAGGTACAGTGGCAGCCGAGAATTTCCAGAAGCTTGAGCGTGGTGTGGATGTCCCGCAGATCGGGGACGTTTTTGAATGTCTGGGGAGCTTCCAGCAGAATAGAGGAAAGAAGAATGGGAAGTGCCGCGTTTTTGGAGCCGTTGACGTCAATTTCCCCGTTGAGAGGAGTGCCGCCTTCAATAATCAGTTTGTTCACAAAAACATCCTTGGATGTGTTTCCGGCACAGGCTGGCTGACAAAAGGTCCGCTGCTTGCCGGGGCGTGGTTTTTTAGTGGTATACTTGCCCGGACTGAAAAAATCCAGAAGCTGATTCGGATGGTGTAATGGGAAAATTCCGTTCTTATTGAAAAAAGACTTGCCAAGAATCCATCTATCGTGTAGGTTCCCTTCTCGCATGGCGAAATTAGCTCAGTTGGCAGAGCACCTGGTTGTGGCCCAGGGGGCCGTGAGTTCAAG
>ONPA01000041.1 GCA_900319575.1 uncultured Desulfovibrio sp.
AGCGTTCAATCTGAGCCAGAATCAAACTCTCCAGTTCAAATCTGTACAAAGATTTCTGCCTGGCAGAAATCAGAATCTCAAAGTTCTTTTTCCACTCGCTCTTCACTTGTCAATGAACCAGAAAAAGAGTTTTTCACTCAAAGCCGCAAAGCGGCTTGATTTGAAGATGCTCTTTTGTCACCGTTTTGTCAACAACTTTTTTTCAGGTCTTCAAAAAAACTTTTTTGAAACACTTTTGAAAAGTCCGTTTCCGATGCGGCGGTGAAACCTTTTATGCTTTCGCCATCCTCATGTCAACATTTAATTCCGTTTTCTTTCAAAAACTTTTTTGTGAAGTTCATGAAATGGAATTGTTTTTTGCGGCGAGAGCGGAACCTATACGAAAGACCATCGCCTGTCAAACCTTTCCCCAAAAAATACATCAAATTTTTTTGCAAAACCGTGAAACAAAAGAAGTCCACGATGCAGGACGATCACAGGAAGGCCCCGCAGGCGTAAACAGTCCGGGAGAGAAAAGCTCCGTTCCCATGGTATTTTTTTGTTCCACAAAAGTCTTTCCGTACAGGAAAGATCCTGTCAGGAGCAGAGCCGGCGCAGAAGCCGCGATTTCCCCCTACCGCTCTCCTCTATTTTCTCAAAGAGCTTTTCCCTGGTATCCGCATCGAGACAGCGCAGGATTCTGGCTGCGGCTGATGGACCGCCCACACCCTTTTCCGTGCCCACGAAGGCGAAGGAAAGTCCGCTCACATTCTGAAATTCCTGCTCGATCTGCTTTTCAAGGAGAGCAATAACGCCGTCCTTTATTCTCCCCGTACCGGCAAGGCGCAGAATAATATCCGCCTGCTCGTCCTCAGGCCAGCAGCCAAGCACGCGTACCGCCTGCTCAGGCGGAAACAGGGTGAGCGCAGCGGCGCGGGACTGGGCATTTTCACGGGCCAGCAGAACGCCAAATACAGAAAGCTCCCTGTTCACGCGCGATCGGCTGCCATGCTGCGTCAGAGAAATGTCACTTTCACCGCCGCTGTCATTTTTCCGCCACTCATTCCGTTCCGCCGGCCCCCCGCTCCTGAGCTGGGAGCGTTTCACACGCAGATACAGCCAGCCCGCGGCTGAAAGACACAAAAGGCCTGCCGAAGCCAGGAGTATCCACATGGAAGAGGTGTCATTTTTCTTCGCGCTGAACGACAGAAAACTGACAGCCACGGAATCGCCGGACGCAGTATCAAGGCCGGCCGCGTGGGAAACGAGGCGGACTATGCGGTTCTGTTCAGCCACGATCCCGTCTGGGGAAAGATGCACGTCCTGCATGGCTGCCGTGTCAATAATAATGGCGGCCCTGATGTGCCCGCCCTTCCCGGCGTCTTCAGTGCTGGCCATAACCACGACATGCCCGTCCCCGTACACAGGGGAAAGAAGGGTCTTAATGCGCTGCTCAACCTCGCGGCAGGTGCGCTCCTGCGCCCTGCCCAGGGGATTTTCCGCGGCCATTGCCGCCGGCGGGAAACCTGACACAAGCCGGATCCACGCTGTCTGCCCAAAATCAGCCCCCATGCCGAGGCCGAGGAAGCCGAGAAAGCACAGAACAAGACAGGCGGAGCATCCCACGGCACCGCGCGGAGCCCTGCCGCCTTTATCCGGCGAAAAGCCTTTTCTGAGCCACCCCATATTCCTCTCCCTGCCTGACCCGGTCCGGGAGAAACCAGTCCCCGGCCTTTATAAAACAAGCAGGAATCGTGCCAGAATACAGGTTCTCCGCTGGCGGACGGAGAAAAAGATGCAGGGAGACTGCCGGGCCTCCCTGCCGGAGAGATGCTATCTGACTGGGGAAGGATGATCCGGCCCAAGGGGCAGGCGTGCCCGGGGACGTCCGGCGGATTTCAGGCGCATGCTGGCGGCGTCAAGTCCCCGTTTCTGCAGTTCCACAAAAATACGGGCGCACGCCTCGGCGTCGCTCAGGGCCTGATGATGGTTCAGCTTTATCTGAAAGTAGCTGCAGACATGGTCAAGGGATTTGGATCCTGGAGGAAGGCTGCGGCGGGCACCCTTGAGGGTATCGTAAAAGGGAAGACCGGGATACGGGCAGCCAAAGGATTCGCAGCAGCCGTAGAGGACGCTCCTGTCGAAGGTGGCGTTATGGGCGACAAGACCGGAGACCCCATCCATGAAGGAGGCCATTTTGGGCCAGACTTCGGGAAATGTGGGGGCATTCCTGAGATCTTCCCACGTGAGCCCGTGTACCCAGGTAAAAAGAATCACAGGTGAAGGCGGGCGGATAAGCGTGTAGTACGTATTCCTTATCTGCCCGCCGCTGATGCGCACGAGACCGACAGCACAGGCTGAATCGTTTGTGCGGCCGCTCGTTTCAAAGTCGATGGCGACGTAATCGTCAGGTGAAAGCATGATGCTCCTGGAATCTACTTGGCACCGGGACGGGCCGCCGCTTCGCTGCCTTCAGCAATTCTGTCAGCGATGTAGCGGGCCATTTCGGGATCCTTCTCGTCATAATTAAAGCAGTAGGCGTCTTCACCATCGAGCCCGCCGGGGGCGATGTCGCCCTTCTCATCGGGATCGGTGACCAGATCCGCGTAAAAGACCACGGAAAGCCACCTGTTCTCGGGATCATCGTCCACCACATCGATCATGACGTAGAAATCGCGCAGCTGCTGGGCTCTGTTCCTGGCGCGCAGGGAATAACTGACGCCGGGACGGCACTTGTAGGAGAGTTCGACGCCGTTCGTCGCGGCGAGCTGTTCGCGGTAGGCGAGGATCACTTTTTTGGCATCGCAGGGATCGGTTTTCCAGCTGTCCAGAAAGGCATTAAATTCGTTTTCCGGCGTTTCGGCCATAATGCTGCTCCTTTTGGCAGAGGGTTCCGCAGGCTTTTCCATCCGGAAAAGCCGCATATGTACCGCCGGCATCAGCCCGCGGTTTTCTCCTTCCCTATATAACAAAAGGGCCTCCGTGAGGAGACCCTTTTTTCACACCCGCCAGGGAAGAAAACACTCCCTGAAAAACAGCGTTACCCCTTATGGGAAGAGAATATACCGGATACCAGGCTGCTGAGAGGCCTGACAGGCTGTTCCACGGCCGTTCCGCGCTGGGCCATGAGGCTCACGCTGTACATGGACTGGGCGACACCGCAGGAAAGAACGGCGAGAACGAAAAGAAGACCGAAAATACGGCGCATGGGATATTCCTCCTCAGCCATGCCCTCACCCGTGTCCGCGTCTGCGCACGTCAGACGGTGCCGACCGGCTGCATGTCTTCATGGAAAAATTTTTAATTTACTGTCCTGGCCCCGGAGCCCCGCCCGGAACCACGGGGAAATGGTCACAGGAATTTCGCGACGGGGAGGCTCCCTCTGTGCCGCCAAAATAATGATTCAGGATCTTTTGTCAATAAAAGTTATCAATATTATTTTTAATACGTACCTCTTTTGTCACAAACAAAAAAGGGGCCCTTCCGGGCCCCCTGCTTTCATAATGAAGGAAAAGGAAACAGGCCGGACACCCGCGTGCCGGAACCCGTCTCCCGGCAATCAGGCATGGTTTCCAGACAGAACCGCCGGCAGAAAATGCGCGGCGTGGCCAGTCTGGGCCTCTTCAACGACGGTATCGCGCTGCGCCATGCGCTCAAGACTGTAAACGGACTGAGCAACACTGCAGAAAAGGGCACCAGCCAGAAGAAGAATACTGAAGAAACGAGGCATATTCGTAACCTCCTGAACTCAGGGCGCTGCCTCAGGGGCTTTGCCCGTGTTTGATTACACAATCAATATAAACAGAACCGTAAATCCGTCAAGAGGCGCAGGAAGGGCTTCTTCCGGCAGCCGGTCTTTCTTACAGAAAAGCTTGGGTTTTCTCTTGACAAAAATCACATCCGCAAATAAGTTCGGGGCTGTCAGGAAAAACTGATTCTTCACAAAGGATTTTCATGATGCTTTCCCTTTCCACACATACCTTCTTTACCGATGCCAGCATTTATGCCGGCTATTGGTGGTGGTTTAGCGTGACAAAGGGAGAGGACCGGGTCCTTTAGCCCGGGTTTACGCATATATCCGCATATCAAAAGCCTCTCCTTCGAAAGAACGGAGAGGCTTTTTTTTTGCTTACGATCCAGGAGGGAGTCCGATGACAGAATCGTACAAAGGCATCACGCTTCATCAGAAAGCGCGTGTACTGCCAGCAGACATGGATACGCCCATCAGCCTTTTCATGGGTATGGCCGGCGCGGGCGACGGCATTCTTCTTGAAAGCGCGGCGGTCGACGGACGCTGGGGCCGCTACAGCATCCTGGCCTGTGACATGCTGCTTCAGATTTCCTGCCAGGACGGGAAGCTCAGCCTCCGTGTCGATGATGACAGACTCTCGTCCCTGAAGGAACTTGAAGGAATGCCCTTCACGGACGGACTCAAGGCTCTCATGCGCTGCATCACCATCGAGGCTCCGGAAGGCTTTGATCTTCCCGCCATCACGCGCGGCCTGTACGGCTACTTCGGCTTCGAAATGGCCGGTCTCTTCAATAAGAAGCTCGCTGCCGTGATGCCCGCCTCCGAGGCCGAATGCCAGCTGGTCCTCCCCGGCACTGTCCTCGTGCTTGACCATCTCTACAACCGCCTCGTCCAGGTGAGCGCCGGCCCCTTCAGAGAAGTCCGCAGCGCCCATGAATCCAGCGTCTACGCCGCCGAAACAGCCCCTTCCGACGCGCAGATTCTGGCTGAGCCCTGCGAGGAAGGCTTCAAGAGCAATGTCGAGCGCATCCGCCGCATGCTCACCCAGGGCGAAGCCATTCAGGTTGTTCCCTCCGTGCGGTTCTCCGTTCCCTACCGCGGCGACGCCTTCACCCTCTATCGCAGGCTGCGCCGCTTCAACGCTTCACCCTACATGTTCTACATGCACTTCCCCGACATCACCCTCTTCGGCTCGTCTCCCGAAGTCATGGTGCGCTGCCAGGAGGATTCCCTGCAGCTCTCCCCCATCGCCGGAACGCGCCGCAGGGGGCACACGCCTGAAGAGGATATGAAGTTCGAGAAGGAACTGCTCTCCGATCCCAAGGAAAAAGCTGAGCACGTCATGCTCGTGGACCTCGGCCGCAATGATCTCGGCCGCATTGCCGAGAAGGGCACGGTGCGGGTCGAGCGCCTCATGCAGATCGAACGCTTCTCGCACGTTATGCATATGACAAGCCAGGTTTCCGCCGTGCTGAAGAAAGGCATGGATCCCGTCGACGTGCTCGCTGCCACTTTCCCCGCGGGCACGGTATCCGGCGCCCCCAAAATCAGGGCCATGGAAATCATCCGCGAAATGGAAGGCGGACCCCGCGGTCCCTACGCCGGCTGCATCGGCTGGCTCGGTCTGGACAAGGACACCGTCAACCTCGACTTCGGCATCACCATCCGCAGCATGTGGATGCGCGGCGGCCGCCTCGCGTGGCAGGCCGGAGCCGGAATCGTCCATGATTCGGTTCCCGAACTCGAATGGAAGGAAGTGAACAACAAGACGGCAATCATGAAGCTCGCTCTGCAGTCGGAGGACGGCAACTATGTTTCTCTTAATCGATAACTACGATTCCTTTACCTACAACCTCGTTCAGTACTTTCAGTGCCTCGGAGAGGATCCCCTGGTTCTCAAAAACGACGATCCGAAGATTCTCGACCTTGCGAAAAGCGGCACTCTCGACAAAGTCGTCCTGTCCCCCGGTCCCAGCGTTCCCGGAAAAGCCGGCTTCTGCCTGGATTTTCTCAAACTGCTTCCCAAGACCGTTCCCGTTCTCGGCGTATGCCTCGGTCATGAAATCCTCGGGCTCTTCGCCGGTGCCCCTGTCAAGGTTGGCCCCGTCATCATGCACGGCATGACAAGTGACATTACCCACAACGGCAGAGGACTCTTCGACGAGCTGCCCAATCCGCTCCGCGTCGGCCGTTACCATTCCCTCGTCGTCGTTTCCGATGACGACAACCCCAATCCAAATTTCACTGTGACCGCCCGCGCCCCCCTCGGTGAGGTCATGGCTCTTCAGTACAACGACAGACCCTGGGTCGGCGTTCAGTTCCACCCGGAGTCCGTCCTGACGCCTGACGGCATGAGCCTTCTGGCGAATTTCCCCACAAAAATCATGACCCCATCCACGAAGATTGGGGCCGTTCCGAACACGGTCAGGGAGGAGCACAAAATGGACACAAAAATTGAACTCAGAGATATCATGGATCGTCTCGGAAACAAAGAAGACCTCACCGAACCCATGGCCAAAACCGCTTTCGAGGAACTCTTTGACGGCAGGCTCAGCCCTGCCCAGGCCGGCGCCTTCCTCATGGGACTCAGGGCCAAGGGAGAAAGCCCTCTCGAACTCGCCTGCGCCGTCAGGACTGCTCTCGCCCGCGCAGTGAAGGCCGAAGACGTGCCGGATGACGCCATTGATATCGTGGGTACAGGCGGTGATGGCAGAAGCTCCTTCAACTGCTCCACGTGCGCGGCGCTCACTCTCGCAGGAAGCGGCTACCACGTGGTCAAGCACGGCAACAGGGCCGTTTCTTCCACAAGCGGCACGGCCGACGCCCTCGAATCCCTGGGCATCCCGCTCTACAAGGATCCGAAGGACGTTATGGACTACATGCACAAGACCAATTTCGGTTTCTTCTTCGCTCCTTACGCCCATCCCGCCTTCAAAAACATCGGGCCTGTCCGCCGCGAACTCGGCATCCGCACCCTCTTCAATATCCTCGGCCCCATGATCAATCCCGCCAAGACTCCCCACCTCATGATGGGCGTGGCCCGTCCCGAAATGCTCAGCCTCGTGGCCGACACCCTGATCAAGGCCCCCTACTTCACGCGCGCCTGCGTTCTCCACGGCGCCGGCGGCTACGATGAAGTGACTCCCATGGGCCCCTGCAAAATCATTCTTCTCGACCACGGCACCCAAACCAGCATGGAACTCGATCCCGCGAAGTACGGCGTCGAAACCTGCAGCGTCGAGGATCTGGCCGTGCATACAAAGGAAGAAGCAGGAACCGTGTGCAGGGAACTTCTGCAGGGCCGGGGCAACAAACACATGCTCGACATGGTAGGCCTAAACGCCGGCCTCGCCATCTTCCTGGTCAAGTCCGAAGCCACGCTTGATGACTGCGTTGCCGAAGGCATGGCTGCCGTGAGGGCCGGTAACGGAAGGAAATTCGTCAATGCTTAACCGCTTCGAAACCGTCAAGAAAGAGGAAATAAAAAACCTGCGGGCGCTCAAGGCCCGGGGGGCCTTCCCGAAGCCTCTGGCCATGAAACGCCTGTCCTTCAGGGACGCTCTCGTCCCCAGGGACGGGCTCCCGGCCGTCATCGCCGAGTACAAGCGCGCCTCCCCGTCCCGGGGGCTCATCTGCGACACCATCAGCGTGGAAGACACCGTCTCAGCCTACGCGGAAAACGGAGCCTCAGCCCTGTCCATCCTCACTGAGGAAGTCTATTTCAAAGGCGAACTCGGATTTCTCGCCAGGGCAAGGGAGCGCCTCGATGCCTGCGGATTTGCAACCCCCATCCTGCGCAAGGACTTCATCATGGATCCCCTGCAGGTGGAAATGACGTTCGCGACGCCCGCGTCGGCCCTCCTGCTCATCGTACGCATGACGCCCGAGCCGGAAAGACTCAGGGAACTGCGCCTCCAGGCCGAATCACAGGGACTCGACGCAGTGGTGGAAATCTTTGACGAACACGACCTGGAAACAGCCCGCGAAAGCGGCGCCCGCATCATCCAGGTCAACGCCCGTGACCTCGAGACTTTCAGGGTGGATCGGGAGAGATGCAACCGCATAATCCGGGAAAACCCGCCCCTTCCGGGCGAAACATGGATAGCCGCTTCCGGTATTCTCCAGGGCTCCCACGCCGATGAGGCCAAAGCCGCCGGCTACCAGGCCTGTCTCGTAGGCACGGCTCTCATGAAGGACGGACACCCCGGAGAAGCTCTGGCCAGCCTGCTCACCCAGAGCCGGGCTGCCCTGTAAGGAGTTCCGCCATGTTCGTCAAAATATGCGGCATGACGAGACAGCAGGATCTGGATCTCGCGTCCAGCCTCGGCGC
>ONPA01000016.1 GCA_900319575.1 uncultured Desulfovibrio sp.
ACTTATCCAGCGGCTAAAAATGGGGTTTGATCCTCGCTCATATGTACATAAACCTTAATGATTGTGACTAAAGGAATTACTGAGCTAATAGTCAAGGCTGGTTCTGCCATGAATACCTTCTATTCTGGTTCTGGTAACCCCATAATATACGGCATGTTTAAAGCTCAGAATGCTGATTACACGCTTCACGCTGTATAGCGGGAGAAACAGAAAAGCCCCGGGGAAACCCCGGGGCTGTGCGGCGGACCCTCTGCACCTGATGCTTGGTGCACCGTGGTGCAGGTTAATATTTAACTTATTGTATTAATTGAATTTTATTTAGTAGCGGTAGTAATCGGGCTTGAAGGGGCCGTCGACGCTGATGCCGAGGTAGTCGGCCTGCTGCTTGGTCAGTTTTGTCAGCTTCGCGCCGATGCGGCCGAGGTGCAGGCGGGCAACTTCCTCATCGAGATCCTTGGGAAGGGTGTAGACCTTCTTCTCAAGAGTGTTGTCGCTGGCGAGACGGATCTGGGCGAGCACCTGGTTGGTGAAGCTGTTGGACATGACAAAGCTGGCGTGGCCGGTGGCGCAGCCGAGGTTCACGAGGCGGCCCTCAGCGAGCACGATGATGGAACGGCCGGAGAGGAGCTTCCACTTGTCCACCTGGGGCTTGATGTTGGTCTTCACGCAGCCCGGGGTGGAAGTGAGGTAGTGCATGTCGATTTCGCTGTCGAAGTGGCCGATGTTGCAGACAATGGCCTCGTCCTTCATATGTTCCATGTCATCGCCGGTGATGACGTTGATGTCGCCGGTGCAGGTGACATAGATATCAGCGATGGGCAGGGCGTCCTGCACGGTGCAGACTTCATAGCCTTCCATGGCGGCCTGCAGGGCGCAGATGGGGTCGACCTCGGAGACGAGCACGCGGGCGCCGAAGCCGCGCATGGACTGGGCGCAGCCCTTGCCCACATCGCCGTAACCGCAGATCATGACGACCTTGCCGGCAATCATGATGTCAGTGGCACGCTTGATGCCGTCGGCCAGGGACTCGCGGCAGCCGTAAAGGTTGTCGAACTTGGACTTGGTCACGGAGTCATTGACGTTGATGGCCGGGAAAAGCAGTTTCTTGGCGGCTTCGAGCTGATACAGCCTGTGGACGCCGGTGGTGGTTTCCTCGGAAACGCCGCGGACATGGGCGGCTACGTTGTGCCAGTGGTGGGGATCCTTTGCGTAGCGGTTCTTCAGGCGGGCCAGGATGACGGCCTCTTCCTCGCAGGAAGCGGGCTTGTCGAGCAGGGAGGGATCATCCTCGCAGTCGCAGCCCTTGTGAATGAGCAGGGTGGCGTCACCGCCATCGTCCACGATGAGGTCAGGTCCTTTGCCATCCGGCCAGGTCTGCGCCATTTCGGTGCACCACCAGTAGTCCTCGAGGCTTTCACCCTTCCACGCGAAGACTTTGGCCATCCCGTCGGCGGCGATGGCCGCGGCGGCGTGATCCTGGGTGGAGAAGATGTTGCAGGAAGCCCAGCGGATGTCGGCACCGAGCTCATAAAGCGTCCTGATGAGCATGGCCGTCTGGATGGTCATATGCAGGGAACCGGTGATGCGCAGTCCCTTAAGAGGCTTGCTCGGGCCGTACTTTCTGATGCATTCCATGAGGCCGGGCATTTCACGCTCGGAAAGCTGCATTTCCTTGCGTCCGAAGTCTGCGAGATTCAGATCCTTTACTTTGTAATCCAGGGAAAGGTCGAGTTCCTTGACCATGTACAGGGTCCTCCATTGAAAAAATGCGGCGCCTTGTAACGCGCCTGGTTATTAATCACTATATGCGAATTACCGAATATAGTTTTCCCCAGTCCCTGTCAAGCACTTCACCGGAGGGAAAAATTTCCCGGAAACAGAAAAAGCCCGGGCGCGCAGAATCCTTTCCGCCAGAGATACGGCGGAAAGGTCCGGCTGAACCGGGCAGAGAAAAATGAGGGGGCAGGGGATTACTGGCAGCGGAGAGACGCGTTGCAGCGGCTGTCCATGATGAAGCGGGCCGCGTGGCGGGCAAACCCCGTGCTGTAGGAGCGGTTATTTGAGAGGCTCTGGGAGCGCGCGTTGCCGGCCATGGAAGGCAGGCGGCGGCCAATGCCGTTGAGTGTGCCGCAGATTTTTTCCACCGCTCCCGGCACAGGCTTGAGAGGGATACCGGAATCATAGCAGAAGAGAGAGGAGGAGACTCTCACGCGGTAGACGGATACATCCTGATCGCGCAGAAGGTTCTCCTTTTTTTTCTCTTCCGCGGCCCGTCGGACCTCAATGCGCTCCTTCATCTTTTCCAGAGTGCCGGGTGCCGTGCTTTTGCGCCTTTCCGCGCCGTGCCGCTGCCTGACTTTCGCCAGACAGACAGACGGCTGAGCGCCGTCCTGTATCTCCTGATCGTCCATCGTGTCTCCCTGTTGTTTTGAGAGGGCTGACAAAAAAATAAAAATGCCGGCAGCAGACGCGGGACGCCGTCCGCGGGTGAAGCCGCGCTGTCAGACATTTCCCCGGAGGTAACGGCCGCATGTATTCTTCAGGGCAGCCGATATGCCACACGGGGAAAACTATAGTCAGGGGAAAAGGCCTTGGCAAGGACTTTCAGGAACGTTGCTGCCGGAGAGCCGGGGACGGACAGAAAAAATTTTTTGGGAAAAATTAACAATCCGCAAAAAAAGCATTGCCTATTTTTCCAAAAAGGTTAGTCTCCAATTTTGTGGAGGCTCCCTCTGTGTGTGTCACCGTATGTGCGCAGTGCGGTGGCACACGAGCCCCACGGCCAGGCTGCCCGCAAGGGCGTCTCGGCTATTTCCCGGGGACCCTGTCCCCGGGATTTTTTTGTATGGGAGCAAAAAAAGGCCCCTTTCCATACTGCGCCGGGAACCGGCGCCGGAAAAAAGCCTCTGAAAAACGATACCCGCCCGGGCGGAAGAAACGGGCTGCCGCGTGAAAGAAGAAGCTGGCCGGCCGTTCCCAGTCCGTCCTGAGTATGAAACCGTGCGGGGAACTGCCCAGGGGAGTGACGCTCCCTTCCGGGGCAGCGCTTATTCCGGGGATGACTCCGCGCTCCCCGTGCGTTCATCCCCGGTAAAGGGGCAGGGGGCCGGCGCTCTGGCTGCCGGGCGTCACGGAAATCATCCCCGGATTTCCCCGGAGGAAAACGTTACTGCTCAGCCCCGGCCAGCAGATTCCTGGAAGGAGCGGGGTTCTCCCTCGCCGGAAAAAAGCGCGATTTGCGGCCTTCGAGGTGTTTCCAGGCCGGCCGGTCCAGGAAATTGCCGGACATGCTGCGTACGTTCTCTTCCATCTCCTGGTACAGTTTCCAGGGTATGGAGAAGGCGAGCAGATCATTATCGATGAAGCGCCTCGCGAAAAGATCGGTCATGGAAATGATGGCTCTGGGAAATTCCCTTCTGTTTTCCTCTTCGGTCAGGAGGCAGAAGGTCACGCAGGCCGAAGCGCTTGGCACAATGACATTGTCAAATCCCGCGCGGCCAAAGTTGGCCATGGCCGTCAGAGCGGAGAGCTGATCGCAGTCCGCGTACATGACGACCATGCGCGGCGTCTCGTTTTCCTTCACAAGGGAAAGAGGACGGAAAATCACGTATTCCTCGGGGATATTTCTGTAGGGCGTATTTTCCCTGTCCGCGGCGGCGAATTCCACGGTCTTTTTGAGTCCGAGAGGCTCCCGGCCCGGCATGGCCTTCACGCCGGGGACACCGCAGGTCATATGTCCGTCAACGCGCGCCGTACGCTTATCATTGAGGCACAGCCCATGACGTCCGCCGTGACAGACGCCCGTACTGTGCCCGACGGCAAAGGTCCTGCCGCGCATGGCCGCGCTCAGCATGGCCGCGGCGCAGACCCACTGCCCATCGGGATACGTCCTCGCGTCGGAGGGCTTCTCATCGCTGAAAAGGATGGCGGCGGGCTCGTAGCGCAGGTGCAGCCTCTCAGCCAGTTTGCTTTGCATAACTCTTCTTCTCCCAGAATGATGTGAGCCGGTTTCTTTCCGGCAGACGCATATTCCGCCCGCGGAGGGAAAGCGTATGTGATGAAAGTCAAATCTTCCCGAAGCGCCGGCCTGTTCGTCGGAATTTCTTTACAAGGAGCGCGTTCGGGGATATACAGACGGAGAACTTATATCAATATAGCTGGATATAATGATTTTTCCAGTGCGGCATGGCCTCCCGCGGGAGCGCCGGCCGG
>ONPA01000056.1 GCA_900319575.1 uncultured Desulfovibrio sp.
CCCCACGGCAATGAGCCTCTCTCTGGGCAGCTCCGCGCTGTCATAGAGAATCAGCACGGAACCGCTGTCCGGGTTGAACTGCAGGGATCGGACTCCTCTGACAGCGGAGAGATGCTTTCGGACAATTTCCACGACCTCCCTGTCCTGCAGTGCGGGATGGCGTATGCGCACCCTGCCGTCCAGGAAGCTGCGGACATACCTGAGCAGACGCAGACTGTTCACGGTTACGCCTCCGCCTCTGCTGCGGCCGTGTCTGCCGTTTCATTCTGTGACGCAGGAAGATAGGGCCGCATCGCGTAGAGAGACACGCCGAGGGTTGTCAGGTTGTGCAGCAGCGCGGAAAGGCCGGGCTGCAGAATCATGAACAGGCCGCCGGCAATGAAGAGGCTGTTCGCGATAAGGGTGATGGCGAAGTTTCTGTGAATGCGGTTCAGGGTGGCACGGGAGAGTCTGCGGGCTGTGACAATGCCGTGAAGATCCGGTCTCGTCAGCAGGACGTTGGCGACTTCCTGAGCGAGATCCGTGCCGTCCACCATGGCCACGCCCACATGCGAGGCGGAGAGAGCCGGGGCGTCGTTGATGCCGTCTCCCACCATAAGCACCCTGCAGCCGCTGTCCGAGAGTTCCTTGACGATCTGCGCCTTGTCTGCGGGCAGAATCTGAGCACGGAATTCAGTGATGCCGGCCCGCTTTGCAATGGCTTTTGCCGTGCGCGTGTCATCGCCGGTAAGCATAAGAATGCGCTTGAAACCTTCGCCGCGGAGTTCCTGAATGACTTCCACGGCTTCGGGGCGGAGGGGATCCTCAATGGCCAGCATGCCCGCGATTTTGCCGTCTTCTGCGAGATACAGGAGAGAACGGCCGAGGGAGGTCTGTCTGACGATTTCTTTTTCAAGAGGCGAGACGTCGATTCCTTCATCGTTTTCAATGTAGTGGCGGCTGCCCACGCGCAGCTTTTTCCCGTGGAGCGTGGAGGCCACGCCGTGGGCCACGATGTACTCGACCTCGTCGTGTTCTTCTTCGTGCCTGATGTTTTCCTGCTGCGCCTTGCGCACGACAGAGCGGGCCACGGGATGCGGAAAATGCTCCTCGAGGCAGGCCATGACCTTGAGGACCTCCCTGGGATCGCGTCCCTCTGCGGCGATGACATCAACAACCTGCGGAGTGGCATTTGTGAGCGTGCCGGTTTTGTCGAAGACAAGCGTGTCGGCCTCGTTGAGGGCTTCCAGATATCTGCCGCCCTTGATGACGACGCCGTGGGCCGCACCCTCGCGCATGGAAGACAGAACGGCGAGCGGTGTGGCAAGCTTCAGTGCGCAGGAGTAGTCAACCAGCAGGACGGAAGCTGCCCTGCGCAGGTTGCGGGTGATGAGGAAAACAATGCCGGCGAGGGCGAACGTGAAGGGGACGGCCATATCAGCAAGGCGTTCTGTTTTCCCCTGGATGCTGGCTTTGAGCTGTTCGGACTCCTCGATGAAGCTGACAACCTGCCGGATGCGCGTCTTGTCGCCCACGCTGCTGACGCGGATGACAATCCTGCCTTCCTCTACGACGGTGCTCGCGAAGACGGAGGACCCTTTCGAACGCTGCACGGCAAGCGGTTCACCGGTCATGGACGACTGGTTGACCATGGCGACGCCGTCTTCCACGACGCCGTCCACGGGGATTGCGCCGCCGTCGCGCACGACAACGAGGTCGCCTTCGGAAATCTGGCTGAGGGGCACGCTGATTTCAGTTCCGTCGTCCTGCAGCTTCCAGACATTGTCCACATTGAGAGCAAGGCTCTCAGTAAGGCTTTCCATGGAGTGCCGCCTGGTCCAGTACGCGAGCGTATCGCCGAGTCCAAGCAGGAGCGTGAGCATCGTGACTGTACGGAAGTCCCGCATACACAGGGAAGCCAGAATAGCCGACGCGTCGAGGACTTCCACGCTGAGCCTGCCGTGCAGGAGGGCGGTAAGTCCTTTCACCAGAAAAGGGATTGCGGAGCACACACAGCTTATCATCCTGAAGAAGGGAGGCAGAAGAGGCCTGATGATGAAGTACCGGACAAGCTGCATAAGTCCGTCTTCCGGCGGTTCCTCCACGGGCAGATTGCTGTCTTCCTGGGTGCTTCTGCCCTCGTCCACGCTTATCAGAAGCTGAAGAGCGCTCTCCCGGCTGTCCTGATCAGCGTAGAAGAAAAGAACTGAGCCCAGACAGGGCGTGACATGAACGCCCCTGATGCTTGGGATGCTGGCGAGATTCGCGTTAAGCTGTGAAGCGGTCTGCAGGGAGAGTGGGCGATCAGCGCGGATGCGGATTCTGCCGAGACCGACGGCAGAAAGCCGCTTGATTTCGTGGATAATGTAAAAAGACATGGTGCTCCGGACCGAGAAAAAGAGAGAGAATGATGATCCCGCGGACGGCGGGGATGCCGCCCGCGGGAAGATGGGGAAGATAAAGGGAAATTAGGCCTGAGCCTTCTTGGCTTCCTTACGCTGATCGGAAGCCTGGCGGGCTTCGGCAGCGAGATCTTCGAAGTCTTCCTTGACGGCCTCGACCTTGCTCTTCACAGCGTCCTTGACGTCCATGCCGCGGCTCAGAAGGTCAGCAGCCATGGGCTTGAGGTTAATGTTGCTGCGGCGGAGAGCAGCCTGGGCCAGACCGCCGAAAAGGGCGCCGCCGAGGAAAATCAGGGCGTACTTAAGTCCGTTATTCATAGTTCTTCTCCTTTCAAAGGCCTGACGCCTTTGGAAAAATTCCGTGCTCCGTCAACTTGCGACGTCTGCCGAAATATGTCAAGTAATAGAAAATGAGTTTCAAATTCAAAAAAACGTTTCTTCAAACTATTTTTTTTCGTGGCCGCCCGCAGCAGTGTCTGCCGCCGGTACGGCCGGGGAGGAGCCATGTCTGCATATTGTCTGCGAGTGTTCAGGGGAAGGGCCCGCCTGCGTCATCCGGTTCTTGCTGATGCCGC
>ONPA01000079.1 GCA_900319575.1 uncultured Desulfovibrio sp.
AATCCGCTCAGCCCTGCAGGCGCTTCACCTCGACGACGCCTGCGGCAGCTGTCAGGAAATCACGGAACACGAAGACAGGGAAACGCTGACAAACTTCCGCGTTCCCGAAATGGACTGCTCCGTGGAAGAGGATCTCATCCGGAACAAGCTTGGAAAGATGCCGTCCGTGCACAGCCTCGCTTTCAACCTCATTCAGCGCACGGTCTCCGTACGTCACGCTCCCTCTGCCCTCGCCGACATCACGAAGGCTCTTCAGAGTCTCAACCTCGGCGCCGAGGTCATGCCTGAGGCGTCTGATCTCACGGTTTCCCTCTTTCACCTCGAAGACATGGACTGCCCGGTTGAGGAAAACCTCGTGCGCGGCAGGCTCGGGAAAATGCCTTCCGTGCACGAGCTCTCCTTCAATCTCATAGACCGCACAGTGTCCGTGAAGCACGACCCGGGCGCACTCGGAGACATCACAAAGGCTCTGGAAAGCCTCAATCTTGGCGCGAAGCCCGTGTCCGGGGGAACAGGCCTTTCGACTTCCCTCTTCCATCTCGAGGACATGGACTGCCCGGTTGAGGAAAACCTCGTGCGCGGCAGGCTCGGAAAAATGTCTTCCGTACACGGGCTCGCTTTCAACCTCATAGACCGCACCGTGTCCGTAAAGCACGACCCGGACGCCCTCAGCGACATCACGAAGGCTCTGGAGAGCCTCAACCTTGGCGCTACCCTCGTGAGCCGGACAGAGGCTGCCCCGGAAAAGGCGCCGGGGAGTCAAAAAAGCCGCTTCCCCTGGAAGCAGCTCATCACCGGCGGCATTCTCGCGGCCCTCGCCGAGGCGTCCTCGCTCATTCTGGAATGGCATGTCAGGCCTTTCGGCTTTGATCCCCTGGCCTTTTCCGTGAACGGCTTTGCCATTGCAAAGCTGGTGCCCTTTATCCTCTCCGTGGCCGCAGTGCTCTGCTCCGGCGTGCAGACATTCAAAAACGGATGGATCGCCATAAGGAACCTGACCCTCAACATGAACGCTCTCATGTCCGTGGCCGTGACAGGCGCCATCTGCATCGGCGATTTCCCCGAGGCCGCCATGGTCATGGTGCTCTTCGCCCTTTCCGAGGCCATAGAGGCCCGAACCACGGAACACGCCAAGAACGCCATCCAGAAACTTCTCGCCACTGCCCCCGAAATGGCCACAGTGCGTCAGGAAGACGGCTCATGGAAGTCCGTGGACATCCATAACGTCCCTGTGGGAAGCACGGTGCGGGTGCGCCCCGGTGAGAAGGTGCCCCTGGACGGCACCGTGACAGACGGCTCTTCTTCCGTGAACCAGGCCCCCATTACGGGCGAGAGCATGCCTGTCGAGAAGGAGGCTGGTGACACGGTCTTCGCCGGCACCCTCAACGAACAGGGCAGCTTCGAGTTCACGACCACAGCCATAGCCGGCAACACCACGCTCTCGCGCATCATCCGCGCCGTGGAGGAAGCCCAGTCGTCCCGCGCCCCTGTGGAACGCTTCGTGGACGTCTTCGCGAAATACTACACGCCGGCCGTCTTCCTGCTGGCGCTCGTCACGGCCGTCCTCCCGCCCCTCGTCCTCGGCACGGCCTGGCTTGATTCCATCCATACCGGCCTCATCCTGCTTGTCATCGGCTGCCCCTGCGCCCTGGTCATCTCCACGCCCCTCACCCTGGTTTCCGGCATGGCGGCGGCCACACGTCACGGCATCCTCGTCAAAGGCGGCAAGTTCCTTGAAATCGGCCGCAAGCTGAACTGGATCGCCTTCGACAAGACCGGAACCCTTACCAACGGACGCCCCGAGCAGACCGACTTTGTTCCCTTCGGCAGCATGAATCCGCTGAAGGCCAGGGAGCTGGCGGCAAGCCTCGCCGGCCGCTCCGATCACCCCGTTTCCAGGGCCATCAGCCGCGCGGCCGAAAAGGACGGTCTGACCCTCCGCCACGTGGACGACTTCACGGCCCTGCCGGGCAGAGGCACAAGCGGCGTCATTGAGGGAGAAAAATGGTATCTCGGCAACCACGCCCTCGTGGAAAGCCTTGGCAGATGCTCCGCTGAACTCGAGAAAATCCTCTTCGCCCTTGAGAAAGACGGCAAAACAGTCGTGGTCCTGGTTGGCGATGACGGCCCCGCGGGCCTCTTCGCCGTGGCCGACACCATCCGCGCCACCAGCGCCGAGGCCATCAGCAGCCTGAAGAAGCTCGGCGTCAGGACCATCATGCTCACCGGCGACAACAAACACACTGCTGCTGTTCTCGCCTCCCGGGCTGGCGTCGATTCCTACGAGGCCGACCTCCTGCCCGAGGACAAGCTGAAGTGCATCGAGAATATCAGGGAAGAAGGGCTCACTGTAGGCATGGTCGGCGATGGCATCAACGACTCTCCCGCGCTCGCCAAGGCCGACATCGGCTTCGCCATGGCAAAGGGCGGAACGGACTCCGCCATCGAGACAGCCGATGTCGCCCTCATGGACGATGACCTCAGAAAGGTGCCCAGCTTCATCCGGCTCTCCCGCTCTACTATCACCATCGTGATCGAGAACATCTCCTTCGCCCTGGCGGTCAAGGCCGTGTTCTTCGTCCTGGCCTTCACCGGATACGCTACCATGTGGATGGCCGTCTTTGCCGACGTGGGCACAAGCCTCATCGTGTCCGGCAACGCCGTGCGCGCCCTCAGAAAATAAGACCGGCCCGGGACTTTACGCTCCGCCGGACTGGATATATGTATATTTAAAAATTACATCTAAAGGAGAATGTCATGCATAAGACTCTTATCGTGAAAGGAATGATGTGCCCCCACTGCGAAGCCCACTGCAGGGAAAGCCTTGAAAAGGTGGACGGCGTCGTGTCCGCCAAATGCGATCATAACGCCTGCACGGCCGAAGTCGAGCTGAGCAGGGAAGTTGCCGAAGACGCCCTCAAAGCGGCGGTCAAAGCCGCAGGGTACGAATACGGCGGCATGAAGGGCTAGCCCCCGGACGCTTTTCCGCGCATTTCCCCGCCCGGTTTTCCGGAGCGGGGTTTTTTGTCTCTGCCGGATCCCTCCGGTCACACTGACATGAAAACATTTGCGTATCTGTGGATGAGCGGTTATTTTTGCCCATTCCCGTCCCTGCCCTGCCCGAGGATCCCGGGGATGCCACAACTGACCGAGGAATCACCATGAAGCGTATCCTGTCTCTTCTCGTAATGGCCTGCCTGCTGGCCTTCACCGGAGCCTGTTCGTCCAAGAAGGCTCCCGAACCGGAAAAGCCGCACTACAACCCCAGTCTCGCCTTCGGCGCCACATGGACCCGCCATCCCGTCATTCTCAACGGCGACACGCAGGATGTCCTCGAAGTCGTTGTCTCCTCAGCCAATCCCGGCCCCGTTGTTGTGACCGGCATCGACATCAACGGCAGGCCCATCGCAGCCGCCATGCCCCGCACCATGGAAAAGGGACAGGTCATCCCGTTCCTCCTGCCCAGGGATACGCAGATCCAGGAGATTGTCGTGCACACCACCGACGGCGACCAGAAGATGACGCCGAAGGATCAGATTTAGATGCCTGATATTTTTATTCCGCACGCATAAGCCCCGCCGCGACATTCCGGCGGGGCTTTTTTGTCCGCAACAGAGATATATATTTTCTTATTAATTTACTATGTAATATTTTTTCTCCATGTTTTTTCACAAAAACATCATAGCTTTTTCAGCCTGTTGTGCATAGGGAGATACCTTTTATGCACAAATATTCCTGAAGAAAACTTGCCCTTCCTCCCGAAATAAGCCAAACAGAAAACAGGATCTGTTCCGACATAAGCTCAACGGCATTCAAGGAGGAAGATTTATGGACCTCAACAGACGTCAGATTCTCTGCGGCCTTGGCGGCATCGCCTGCGGCGCGGCCTGCGCCGGCCTCATCAATCCGAAGGAAGACGCCCACGCTGCCTCTGAAAAAATGCAGCGCTTCCAGCAGGCAGGCGGGGACTTCGGATGGAAGCCCCACAAGCTTGACGTGGAGGCTGTACAGAAGGTGGCCTACGAGGCTTACCACAACAAGGGCTACGCCTGCGGCTACGGCGTGTTCTACTCCATTGTCGGCTCTCTTGCCGAACAGTACGGCGCTCCGTACAATCAGTTTCCCTTCTCCATGCTGGAAGTGTTCAAAGGCGGCATTTCTGACTGGGGCACCATCTGCGGCTGCCTCGGCGGCGCGGCTTCCGCCTACGCCCTCTTCTGGGGCCGCAAGGAGCGTGACGCCATGGTGGACGAACTCTTCCACTGGTACTCCACCACGAACCTCCCGATCTACAATCCCGCCGACGCGAAGGTCAGCCTCGACAAGACCAAGCCCACCATCGCCGAATCCCAGCTCTGCCACATTTCCGTCTCCCGCTGGTGCGCCGCCAACGGCATCGGCGAAAAGAGCAAGGAACGCAGCGAACGCTGCGCAAGGCTGACCGCCGACACGGCCGGCAGGGCCTGCGAAATTTTCAACGCCAAGATTGAGAAGGGCAAGGACTGGAAGGGCACCTATGTGGCCCCCGAATCCGTCAAGAAGTGCGCGGACGAGTGCCACAAGAAGCCCGGCTCCGGCTCTGACTGGGCCAAGGGCCATATGGACTGCAAGCCCTGCCACGATGGAGGCAAGGCCCTGCAGAACCATTACGTGAACCATCCGTAAGTCCCTCTCCCCGCTTTTTTCCATCAGGAGGCTCCCTTCGGGAGCCTCCTTTTTTGCCATTATCCCCCTTCACAGGAGTCCCTCCTTTGTCACCAGACAGCCCTTTTCCCCTCAACCGCACCATGCCCTCCTCCGAGGTATCCCGCCGCCAGAACCGTTTCCGCGCCCTGCTCGCCAGGGATCATCCCGAAGCAGGGGGACTGCTCTGCTCAGGCAGAGTCACTATCTATTACTTTACCGGGCACCTCGGCTCCGGCCTCTTCTGGCTCCCCCTCGAGGGAAATCCCGTGCTTATGCTGCGCAAGGGAACAGAGCGCGCCGCCGCGGAATCGCCTGTGTGCACAATCCTTCCGTTCCGGTCCTTCCGCGAAATCCCCCGTCTCACGGCCGACGCCGGCTCTCCCCTGTCCCATAACATCGCCGTGGACGCCGACGCCTTCAGCTGGACGACGGCCGGAATGCTCGGCAAACGCCTTCCCGGGCACGTTTTCACCGCAGCCGACGACACCATCTACGAGTGCCGGGCGATCAAGACCGGGTTTGAAATCTGCCGCCTGCACATCTGCGGCCGGCTTCACGCGAGGATCTTTGACACAATTCTCCCCGGCATCCTGCACGCCGGCATGACGGAACGCGAGGCAGCCGTGGCCTTTGCCTGCGAGGCGCTCCGCCTCGGAAGCGACGGACTCTCCCGCCTGCGCGGGCACGGGGAAGAAATGTTTTTCGGCTACGCCTCTGCCGGTTCCGACGGCCTCTGCCCCACCTGCTACAACGGGCCGCTCGGCTGCCGCGGCCAGGACGGCGCCGTGCCCTTCCTGGGCTCGCCTGACGTTGTCTGGGAGGAAAACACGCTGCTCTCCATGGACATGGGCTTCACCTACGACGGGTATCACACGGACCGCACCCAGAATTACTGGCCAGGCAGGGAGAAAGACATTCCGGACGTCCTCAGGAGAGCTCAGGACGCCTGCATCACCATCTTCATGCACGCCCTCGACAAACTGGTTCCCGGCGTGACGCCCGCCGAAATATGGCGGAGCGCCGAAGAGAAGGCCGCCAGCCTCGGCTACGCCCGCGAATTCATGGGCATGGGACGCGATCAGCTGCGCTGTCTGGGACACGGAACGGGCCTCTGTCTCGATGAATGGCCACCCATCGCCCGCACAGTCACAAACCCCCTCGCCGAAGGCATGAGCATCGCCCTGGAACCCAAAATCGCCGTTCCCGGCATTGGCATGGCCGGCCTCGAGCACACATGCCTTCTAACACGGCAAAAGGCGGAAATCCTCACGGGTTCCCGCCTCTCCATTCTTGCTCTTAAAAACTGATCAGCAGATCAGGCGAAGGTCTTCAGCGCGTCAATGAGCACTTCCGTGAACTTGTCCACGTTCTCACCGAGCACGCGCCAGAGTTCGTCGAGATCGAGCGGAGGATGCACCTCGCTCCAGCTGTCATAGTCCGTGACCATGGCCATAACGGCGTACGGCAGCCCGAGCTCGTTGGCCAGGATGCATTCCGTGGCGATGGTCATGTTGATGAGGTCTCCGCCCAGCACGCGGAACATGCGCGACTCGGCCCTGGTCGAGAACCTCGGGCCCTCGATGGTCACGATGGTGCCGCCGTCGTGGGCTTTGATGCCGCAGTGCTCCGCGGCCTTCAGAAAGGCCTCGCGCAGTTCCTGCGAGAAAGGATCGGCCATTGGCTGATGCCGGACATCGCCCGGGGCGAAGTGATCGAAATAGGTGCTTTTGCGGCCGCGCGTGAAGTCGATAAACTGATCCGGCACCACAAAAGCGCCTGGGCCGTATTCTTCCTGCAGGGAACCGCAGCAGGCCGAGGCCACCACATGGGTGCACCCCGCCTCCTTCAGCGCGTAGAGATTGGCGCGGAAATTGACCCTGTGCGGCGGAATGGTGTGCTGAAGGCCGTGCCTCGCGAGCAGTACAATACGCGCGTCACTGCCCCTGAGACGGCCAACGCGCAGGGGGCTCGACGGGCGGCCGTACGGTGTGCGCGGCGCAAGTTCCTTCTCCGCCGTAAAGAAGGCCGGGTTGTCTAGGCCTGTGCCTCCGATTACGCCAATAAGCTTGCTCATATATTCAGTCCTTATTTTCCGGTAGTTTCGGTCTTCGTCTCTTCGCCGGAGAAGCCGGTTCCCGCTTCCTGATGTTCCGCTGCTGGTTCACGGTCGTCTTCAGAAACCTTCTCCGTTTCGCCTGGGATGATGGCGCCGGCGGGAATATCCTCTTCCACTGCCCCGGGCGCTGACTCAGCGGGTTCTCCGGCGTCTTCAGAAGCCTTTTCCGTTCCGTCAGGGATAACGGCATCGGCGGGAATATCCTCTTCCACTGCCCCGGGCGCTGACTCAGCGGGTTCTCCGGCGTCTTCAGAAGCCTTTTCCGTCCCGTCAGGGAAGACGGCTCCGGCGGG
>ONPA01000017.1 GCA_900319575.1 uncultured Desulfovibrio sp.
AGGCTGATTCGCAGGAAAGGCTATCCCCCGATTCAGAAAAAACTCTGGGGTGGCCCGCTCTGGCCGCCAGGCTATTTTGCCGGGAGCTGCGGAGGAGCGCCTATCTCTGTTCTGCGGCAGTATATCGAAGATCAACGAACGCCCATTAAAGGCAAAAATTCCAGTTATGGTGCGCCTTATATCCCCGCCCTGAAGGGCGAGGCTTTACGGCGCGCTGGGTAAAGAAGAGCCTTCGGGGAGAGCGGCTCCGGAACGTTTCTGTTCCAGGCGGGATCCGGGCGGCGGAAGGCCGCCGTTATCTTGCGCTGGCCATGCCCCGGCTGTATAACACAGTGGGCAGATGCACATTCTGAAGGAGGGCCTTCCGGAGGACCGAAGGGAGATCGGGGAAGGCCCCGCATCCTTATTAGCGTAAGGGCCGGAGGAGGCTGCGCCCGAATCTGCCGTCAAGGAGGCTTCCCATGGACGAAGTTTTTCAGCGTTTCCTGCGTCAGTCCGGTCCTGTTCTCTGCCTGGATATCGGCAGCGTGACCCAGGCCGTGGTGCTGGCGCGAAGCGGTGTCGATACCGAGAACTGGCCCCGCTTTGTTCTGCCCTCGCCGTCCCAGACCATCGCCCAGCGTATCCGGGAGCTGACACTCCTGAGAAGGGACGTGTGGCTGTACGGGGCCGAGATGGGCGGCAATTTCGCTCCG
Source organism: uncultured Desulfovibrio sp. (assembly GCA_900319575.1). Taxonomy (GTDB): domain Bacteria; phylum Desulfobacterota; class Desulfovibrionia; order Desulfovibrionales; family Desulfovibrionaceae; genus Desulfovibrio. Next base: position 696 of record ONPA01000017.1, read on the forward strand.
GCTGTGGAATCCTGCCTGAAGTCCGGACGGAATATCTACGCTACCAGGGCGGCCGCTGATTCCCTTGACCGGAACCCTGCCATGGTGCGGCAGATGGGCGTGGTCATTACGGAAGTCTGCCCGGATGGATGCGTGCCCGTGGATCTCCGTGACTATTCGCCACAGTTCTGGGACAACTTTCTGCGTTCCGCCGGCATGCCCCAGCCGCATCTCGTGCTCGCGGCCGTTCAGGATCACGGTATTCCTTCCCGCGGCAGCAACAGGGCTTCGCGCAGGGAGTATTTCGCGAAACTCCTGCAGACGACGCCATCGCCCATCAACTGGATGACGCGCCAGCCTCCGGCTGAGATGACCCGCCTCGTGACGCTGGCCCGCGAGACCGGCGGCCCAGTGGCCGACACGCTGACTGCCGCGCTCCTGGGAGCGCTCTCCGAGAGGACAGTCATGCAGCGGAGCTTCCGTCAGGGCATCACGGTGATCAATATCGGGAATGAGCATCTTTTCGCGGCCCTGGTGTACCGCGGAACTGTGCGCGGCCTCTACGAATGCCATACCAGGGAAATCGGCCGCGACGAGCTCATGGAGGATCTGCGGGACTTCAGGAGCTTCACGCCGGCGGACAGGTTCCACACCAGGAGCGAGCGCGGCGTGATTTACGGACCGGTCACGGGCGAGGGCGGGACGTACGAGCCCACCTTCATCCTCGGGCCGCAGCGCAACAATCTTTCGGGATACGGCACCTTCATCGCCCCGTACGGCGAAATGATGACGGCCGGAGCCATGGGGCTCCTCTGGGGACACGCCATTCTTCACTCCGGCGGGTGACGCCGGCGAAGTAGGCGTCTGGATCCTGTTTCCTGCCATTTTCCGGAAAGTATGCCGGAGAGTCTGCGCGGACCCGTGAAGACCCGTCCGGGGGCTTTTCCCGTGCCCGGACTCCTTTATTGCGGCTGAGTGCGTTCTGGGATAAAAGAGTCACAATTCGTGAAGGCTGCTTCGCTGGTGCGGCATGCCGCGCCGGGATCGGACACGCCGTCAGGAAGAGGAAAGAGGGGCTCCGCGTTTTATGGAGCTTTCAGCAGAACAGCGCGGGTGCGACATCACCCGCCGGGAGAGAGAGAAGACACGTTCCTGCCATAGCGGGATGGGCGTTCTTCATCGCCCCCTAAATCCCCGGCGTGAGCCGCGGCGGATATGGCAAGGAGAGGACACTGATGCAACACGATGCGTACGATGAGGAAGAATTCTGGAGCAGGGATCAGATTGAGGCGACGCAGCTCGCGCGCCTGAAGAACGTGGTGGCCCGCGTGTACAAAGGGTGCGAGTTCTACAGAAAGCGCCTTGACGAGGCCGGCGTCACTCCTGACAGCATCAAAACCCTCGATGACATCGAGAAGATCCCCATGACTTCGAAGGACGATCTCCGCTCCCAGTATCCTCTCGGACTGGTCATCGTTCCCCGCAACCAGCTGGTGCGCCTGCACTGCTCGAGCGGCACCACGGGCACGCCCGTGGCTATCGCCCACACCCAGAATGATCTGAATGTCTGGGCCGACCTCATGGCCCGCTGCCTGCACATGGTGGGCGTGCGCAAGGATGATGTCTTTCAGAATATGTCCGGCTACGGCCTCTTCACCGGCGGACTCGGCATCCATGCCGGCGCGGAGCGCCTCGGCTGCATGACCATTCCCGCCGGCCCCGGCAACACCCTGCGCCAGATCAAGCTGGTCAGGGACTTCCACACCACCGTGGCCCACATTCTGCCTTCCTACGCGCTCATCCTGGGAGAACGCCTGCGTGAGATGGGCGAGGATCCCCGCAAGCTCCCCCTGCGCATCGCCGTGGTCGGCGCCGAGCCCTACACCGAGGGATTCCGCAGGCGCATCGAGGAACTCTTCGATATCAAGGTGTACAATTCCTACGGCCTCTCCGAAATGAACGGCCCCAGCGTCGGCTTTGAGTGCCTCGAGCAGAACGGCCTGCACATCTGGGAGGACGCCTACCTTGCGGAAATCGTGGATCCCGAGACAGGAAAGCACGTGAAACCCGGCGAGATCGGCGAGCTCGTCATGACCACGCTCAAGCGCGAGGGCATGCCCATCCTGCGCTACCGCACCCGCGACCTCACGAGATTTCTGCCCGGCGAGTGCGCCTGCGGCCGTCATCACCGCCGCATGGACCGCATCGTGGGCCGCTGCGACGACATGTTCATCTGCAAGGGCGTCAACATGTACCCCCAGCAGATTGAGCAGGTCATCATGCAGTTCAAGGAAGTGGGCAAGAACTACGTCATCCAGCTCGACAGCGACGGCCTCGGCGACGTCCTGCGCGTGAAAGTTGAAATCCGCGATGAATACTTCGTGGACGACATGCGCGTCCTGCAGGGCCTGCAGCAGCGCATCGCGAGACGCCTCAGGGACGAGATTCTTGTCACCCCCAAGGTCGAGCTCTGCCAGAGCAATTCCCTGCCCGTGAAGGACGGCAAGGCCGTCCGTTTCGTGGATCTCAGGAACAAGAAGTAACGATACCGGGAAGGGCGCCGCGCGGCTCATTCCGCCCGGCGCCCCCGCGAGGGAGGCGGCATGACCGTTTTCGCCATGTTCGGGCCGATGCTCATCGGCGGATTCCTTATTCTTCTGGGCGCCGTCCTCCTGCTCAATGTTTTCGGACTGCCGGGCAACTGGGTCATGCTCGGCATGGTCGCGCTCTATCATTTTCTGACCCCTGGCGAGAGCGGCCTGACACTGTGGTACTGGGCCATCGTCATCGGTATAGGCATCCTGGGCGAACTCTGTGAATTCGGCCTGCAGATCGTGAACGCCCGCAAATTCGGTTCGACCAACACGGGCACCATAGGCGGCGTGATCGGCGCCATCGCGGGCGCTATCCTTATGGCTCCGCTTTTTTTCGGCCTCGGCGCCTTCATTGGCGCCCTCGGCGGCGCGTGGACGGGCTGCTTCCTCTTTGAGCTCATAAAAGGCAGGAACGCGGCGGATGCTGCCCACGCGGCTCTTGGCTGCATGGTCGGGCGTTTCTTCGGCACAGTGTGCAAGCTGGCCTGCGGCGGCGTCATGCTCGCCGTCACGGCGCAGTATATCTGGCCTGACCCTGCGGAACTGCCGTACCGGTTCCCCTGGCTGCCGGCTCCGGCCCCGAAACTGCCTCCGGACAGCAGCCATCAGGTTATGCTCTTTCTTATGTCATTTTTTGCCTGATTTTCCGCCGGGCAGGACCCGCGCTGTCTGTGCCCCGGCTGCGCGGAGGTAACATATGCTTCTCGATGGCGTGCGCGTTGTCCTGGTGAATACGCGCTTTCCCGAAAATGTGGGCATGGCCGTGCGGGCCTGTGCCAATATGGGCTGTTCCGAGCTCACCCTGGTGACGCCGGAAATGTGGATTCCCGAAAAGGCCGCTCCTCTGGCCACAGCCAAGGGCGCGCCCCTCCTGTCCAGGGTGAAGGTGGTTTCCTCCCTCGCGGAGGCCATAGGCGACTGCCATCTTATCCTCGCCACCACAGCCAGAACGGGCGGCTGGCGCAAGGCCCTGCAGAATCCCGGAGAGGCTGCCTGCGACGTGGCCCGTTCCCTTTCCGGCGGCGAGCGCGTGGCCATCGTGTTCGGCAATGAGAGCCGCGGCCTTGAGAACAGCCAGATCGAACTTTGTCAGCGTATTGTGACAATTCCCACGTCCGGCGAGGCTTCCTCCTTGAACCTCGCCCAGTCAGTGCTAATCCTTCTTTATGAGTGCGCCGGCGCCGTGCGCCGCATGCAGCGCACGGGAAGTCCCGAACCCGCCGCGGTGTCCCGGTCCGCTCCCGCCTCCCCGGAAAGGGAAGAGGAAAAAGGAGAGGGCGGCCCCGCCGTTATTACGGGAGAGGATGAGGAACGCCTCATGGAAGCCCTCAAGGATGCGCTTCTGCGCCTCGATGTGCTCCACGGCGACAACCCCGACTACTTTCTCATGCCCTGGCGCCGCTTTTTCGCGAGAGCCCGCCTCAGACGCAGCGAGTACGCGGCGTTTATGGGGCTCTGCCGGCAGATCCGGTGGAAAGTTCAAAAATAATATTGACAATTATTATTAATAACGTAATCTGTTGTCACAGGGGGAGGAAAACTTCCCCGGATATGAAATTTGTCTGAAGGAGATAAATTATGGCATCGCTCAAGGATTTTTCTACTCTGGATATTTCCTGGGATCTCACTCCGGAGCATGCTGTGACGATGTACCTCGAGTGGGGCAACAACGACTGGCATTCCGAATATCCGCCCGTGCGTTCCAAGGACGACATGTCCAACTATTTTGTCGTGGATACGTGGGGCAGGGAGCCTGTGATCCGCCTTGTGCAGCGCAATTCCGAGCACGTGGAGGATCTCTTCACCATGGCCATGCCCGCAGAGCTGCGCGCTGACTTTGAGAAGGAGAACGGCGGGCTCAGGGGCATCAGCGCTCCGCAGGGGCCGGTCAAGGAATGGCTCAGGCACCAGGTGCTCGGCTAGTCAGGCATACCGGACAGAAACGAACGACGGCGTTCACTCCTTATCCGTAAGGAGCGGACGCCGTTTTTCTGTCATCTGAGGGGAGGCCTGTCGGGGAAGAGGGCCGTGAGTTTTTCGGGATCGTCGGTATAGAAGCCGTTGACGCCCAGAATGGACTGCTGCAGGGCTTTGGCAGGATCGTTGATGGTCCACATGTTCACCGGGATCTTCGCGAAGCGCATGCAGTGCAGATCGCAGCCCATGACGGCCTCAGGCCGCGGCATGTAGCAGGCCGCGTGGCAGCCGAGGCAGTCGTCGATGGGATTGTTGGGGCGTACGCCGGCGAGGAGCCCCGTAGCGAGCTCCGGGCACGCGGCGCAGGCCCTTTTCAGGTACGCGCGCGAGAAGGAGGCAAAGAGCGTGCGGTCCGTGAGACCGGCTTCCCTGATGCGTGCCACGCAGTCTTCGACGGCGCTCCCGTCCCAGGGGAGTCCGGCCTGGTCCTTCAGCTCCAGGACGAGATAGCATCCCCGTTTCCTGACGAGCTCAAAAACTTCGCTGAGTTCTGGCACGGCAGCTCCGCGGTACGCTTCGGCTTCCTTCCGTGAAAGACGGGAGTACGCGATGCTCCCGAAGGGATCCTGCCCGGCAAACCAGCTGCCCGCGTCGAGCTGGCGGATTTCGGAGAATGTCAGATCGCTTACGCGCGGGTTTTTCCCCGGGAAGCGTTCCGCCGCGTCCGTGGTCCGTGCCGGAGTTTCGTCGTGCATGACGACGAAATGACCGTCCTTTGTGATGCGGACATCGCATTCGATGGCGTCGCAGCCCGCGTCAAGGGCGCGTTCAAAGGAGGGCAGGGTGTTTTCGGGGGCCAGGGCCGGGAAGCCCCTGTGGCCGATGAAGAGAATGCGGGAAGCCGGCTTGCGGAAATCCATATGGCACTGCTCCTTTGGGGAAAGCGGGGGAAACCCCCGGTTCCCCGGCTGCGCGGAAAGAGTCCGGTTCAGTATACGTTCCCGGTCCGGCAGATCAAGAAGAAGGCGTGCCCTGGCGGGTGAAGAAGGAAGGCCTCACGCCCGGATGAGACCAGGAAGAGAAAGGCCGGCGCGGATGCCGGGCCTGTCCCGCGTCCCCTGATCCGTTTCCGCGCCGGGGATACCGCAGAAGTCCTGCAGCCGCCTCCGGATGTACAAAAGATAAAAAGTGGCATTTACGAAAAAATCGTGCTACCAATCCGGAAGATTTTTCAGGAAGGCACCATGTTCGACGATCCCGTTACCAGACCATCCGTTATTTCCCGCACCGATCCCCGCGTGCGTGTCCTGTGCGCCATCGCGGTTTCCCTGTGTCTCGCGCCCCTGCACAGCCTGTACGCCAGCGCGCTGGGACTTCTTCTCTCTGCGCTGCTTCTTGCCCTGGCGAGGCCGTACATGGGCGAGGTCTGGAAACGGCTCGGGGCCATCAACACCTTCGTGCTCTTTCTGGCCGTGGCCCTGCCTCTTTCCGTGCCGGGCGACGCCATAGGGCATTTCATCGGCCTGACCGTGAGCCGGCAGGGCGTCAGCATGGCGCTTCTTGTCGCCATCAAGGCCAATGCCTTCGCCCTGTCCTTCATAGCCCTCATGGCCAGCATGAGTCCGCCCACGGCGGCCTACGCCATGGAGAGCCTGCATTTTCCGTCCAGGCTTGTCTTCATCTTTATCTTTTCCCTGCGCTTCATTCACGTCATCGCGCAGGAATGGACGACGCTGACCCAGGCCGCCAGGCTGCGGGGCTTCCGCCCGAGTACGTCGCGCCGCGGCTACAGCACGCTGGCGTGTCTGCTGGGAATTCTTCTCGTGCGTGCGAACGAGCGCGCCACGCGCGTGCACGAGGCCATGCTGCTCCGCGGTTTCAGCGGTCATTTCCGCTCGGCTGCCAGATTCCGGACCGGTTCGCGCGATGCCGTCCTGGCTGCCTGCGTGGCCCTCGGGATAGCGGGCGTGCTTTTCCTCGAATTCGATCCCGCCGGATCCGCCGGCGCGCTTCTGGACGCCGCGGAACGGACGCTTTCCGCCTGCACGGGCTTCCGGATGGGACCGGGGCTCTAATCTGTATGCGGAGGGACTCATGAACGCTGAAAGCCGGACACAGAGCGGGGACATCGTCACGCTCGAACATATTTTTTTCAGCTACAGGACGAACAGCGGGGGGACGCGCAGCGTGCTCAGGGACGTGAACCTGAGTCTGAAGCCGCATCACAGAATCGGCCTCTATGGCCCGAACGGCAGCGGCAAGACAACGCTTCTGCGCTGCATTACGGGACTGAACCGGCCGTCCGAAGGGCGGGTTCTCTTCCACGGCCGCGAGATGAAGAGCGAAAGGGACTTCCATGATCTGCGCGTGGCCGTGGGCTTCGTGCTGCAGAACGCCGACGATCAGCTCTTTTTCCCGACCGTTCTCGAGGACGTGGCTTTCGGTCCCCTGAACCTTGGCATGAGCCCGGACGCGGCCAGGGAACGTGCCATTGAAACGCTGAAGAGCCTCGGCATGTCCGGCTTTGAGGACAGGCTCACGCACCGCCTCTCCGGAGGCGAGAAAAAGATGGTGACGCTCGCCGGCGTGCTGGCCATGAACCCGGAGGCCCTGCTTCTCGACGAGCCCACGGCAGGCCTCGACGCGAGGAGCATGGTCCGTCTCACTGAGCTTCTGCACGATCTGCCGACGCCCCGCATCACCATTTCCCACGACTGGGATTTTCTGGAACGCGTTTCCAGCGAGTTCTGCACCATCGCGGACGGAACGGTATCCTGGAGCGAGCCCCTTGTCGCCCACTCGCACATGCACGCCCATCCCCTGGGCGACCGCCCGCACTCCCATGAAGAATAGGGGCGGGCGGCGTCTTGTCCCCCGCCTGAAAGTACAGTAAAATACCTCCCCTTGAACGGCACCGCCGTCTGAAAAATTTCCGTTACCGGCGCGGCGGGGCGCATCGACAGGGGGATTCCTATGCGTGGTTCCAGAAAAACAGCCAGGCTTGGCCCGCTCCGCATCGGAGGCGGCAGCCCGGTCATGGTGCAGAGCATGACCAACACGGACACCCGCGACATCGGGGCGACGCTCGGTCAGATTGAAAAGCTTGCCTCGCTGGGCTGCGAGGCCGTCAGGGTGGCCGTGCTCGACGACAGGGCTGCGGCCTGCCTGAAGGAACTGCACGACAAAAGCCCCGTGCCGCTCATCGCGGACATACATTTCGATTACCGGCTCGCCATTAAAGCCATCGAGGCGGGCTTCGAGGGGCTGCGCATCAATCCCGGCAATATCGGTTCCCGCGCTCACGTGGACGCGGTTGTGGACTGCGCCAAGGCAAACGGCGCCTGCATGCGCATCGGCGTGAACTCCGGTTCCGTGGAGAAGGATCTCCTGGACAAATACGGCGGCCCCACGCCCGAAGCCATGGTGGAAAGCTGCATGAAGCACGTGCGCATGGTGGAGGAGAGGGGCTTCGGGAATATCGTGCTTTCCGTGAAGTCCTCGTCCGTCCTCAACACCATCGCCTGCTACCGCTGCCTCTCGAAGGCTGCGGACTATCCCCTGCATCTCGGCGTGACCGAGGCGGGCAGCCTCATCCGCGGCACGGTAAAGAGCGCGGTGGGCCTCGGCATTCTCCTGAACGAGGGCATAGGCGACACCATCCGCGTGTCGCTCACGGCCGATCCCTGCGAGGAGATCGGCGTGGCCTACGAGATCCTGCGCTCCCTCGGCCTCAGGACGCGCGGACCCGAAATTATTTCCTGCCCCACCTGCGGGCGCACCGAGATCGACCTCATCGGCCTTGAGAAGGCCGTCGAGGAGCGTCTCAGAAACGTGACGGCCAACATCAGAGTGGCCGTCATGGGCTGCGTGGTCAATGGCCCGGGTGAGGCCCGGGAATGCGACCTCGGTGTGGCCGGCGGACGTGACAAGGGCATTATTTTCCGTGGCGGCACCGTCGTGCGCTCCGTCCACGGGCACGACGAGCTGCTCGCCGCCTTTATGGAAGAACTCCAAAAACTGCTTGACGAAAAAGGACAGCACTAATGCGTTTCCGTTCCTGTTACATTCCCACTCTCAAGGAAACCCCGGCCGACGCCGAGGTCATCAGCCAGAAGCTTCTCATCCGCGCGGGCATGATCCGCAAGCTGACGAGCGGCGTCTATACGTATATGCCCCTTGCCCTGCGCTCGCTCAGGAAGATTGAGAAGATCATCCGCGAGGAAATGGACAGGGTGGATTTTGTCGAGCTCCTGCTGCCCATGGTGCAGCCTGGCGATCTGTGGAAGGAATCCGGCCGCTGGGAGCATTACGGCCGTGAGCTTCTGCGCTTCAAGGACCGCAACGACAGGGATTACTGCCTTGGCCCGACGCACGAGGAAGTGATGACGGATCTGCTCCGCGGCGAGGTGCGCTCCTACAAGCAGCTGCCCGCCCGTCCGTACCAGATTCAGACCAAATTCCGCGATGAAATCCGCCCCCGCTTCGGCCTCATGCGCGGCCGCGAATTCATCATGAAGGACGGTTATTCCTTCGACTGCGACGACGAGGGCGCGAGCAGGGCCTTCCAGGACAGCAGCGACGCCTATAACCGCATCTTCACCCGCATGGGCCTGCGCTACAGGGAAGTGGACGCTGACTCCGGCTCCATCGGCGGCAAGTTCTCCCACGAGTTCCACGTGCTGGCCGAGGCCGGGGAAGATACCATC
>ONPA01000112.1 GCA_900319575.1 uncultured Desulfovibrio sp.
GGGGAACACTACGCTGACCTGGTTCCTTAAATTGCTGAACCGTATCAGTGCGTTGCCCCCAAACCTTGCACTTGGAATGAAAACTCACGACCCAAATTGACAAGGAAGCTTTTTTTGAATAAAAGGCCGCAACTCAGTCTGTAGTATTCTCAGAGTCTCTGGAACAGATTCAATCAACCCGTAACCTGGGAGGGAGAACTCAGATTCTCCCTGCGCGTGGAGGACTGTCGGTCTGTCAGCACCCAGGAGGAGGAACCGTATTCATATGTCCAGTATCAACCAAGCCCTTGTAGACGAGTTCAGGGCCAAGGCTGGGACCGTCAACGCGGTCGTTCAGGAGGTTCCGGATCTTGACGCTGCGCTCCAGTATGTCGTTGATGTCTGTGCGGCGAAATCTCCCTGTGAGCTGCTCGCCGACGAGCCCGGGACCCAGCGTGGCCCCAACGGCCCCAACGGCGTGCCCACCCGTGTCCAGCGCATTGTCGCGGCTCCGTGCCTCGACGAGGAACATTTCGCCAGGCTTTCGGCCGCGTGCGAGGCCAAGGGCTTCCTCTGCCTGAAGGATGGCCTGCGCAGCCGCCTGGCCGGCATTGACGTGGGCTTCTCCATGGCCGACTTCGGCGTTGCCGCCAGCGCCACCTGTGTCGTGAACACCGATTCCGAGGAAGGCCGCCTGGCCGGCATGATCTCCGAAGTCAGCGTCATCGCTCTCAAAAAATCGGAAATTTACCCCCATCTGCCCGCCATAGCGGGCAAAATGCGCGAGCGTATGGGCACCGGCAGCACTCCCACCTACACCACTTTTATCACCGGTCCGAGCCGTACTGCCGATATTGAGCGCGTTTCCGCAATCGGTGTGCACGGTCCTCTGGAACTGCACATTGTTCTGCTGGAGGCCTAATATGCATAACGCTCCCAAAAATTACGCCGAATACCATAAGGAAATTGAGGGCTCCCTGCAGGATCAGTTCCTCCGCAAGACGCTTGACTCCTTTGCCATCGCCTACCGTGAAAACCGCGAGCGTATCTTCAAGGACGTTGATGAGCATGCCCTGATTCATGCCATCGCCGACATGAAGGACGACGCCTGCAAACACATGGAGGAACTGTACGCCCAGTTTAAGGCACAGGCCGAGAAACGCGGCGTGCACGTCCACCGTGCGGCCACGGCGGAAGAGGCCAACGCCATCATCGCCCGCATTGCCAGGGAAAACAGCGTCAAACGCGTCATCAAGTCCAAGTCCATGACGGCTGAGGAAATCGAGCTCAACCCCTATCTGGAAAAAGACGGGCTTATCGTGGACGAGACGGACCTTGGCGAATGGATTATCCAGCTGCGCAAGGAACCGCCCTCACACATGGTCATGCCGGCCATTCACCTCTCACGCTACCAGGTGGCTGACGAATTCACCAAGGCCACCGGTGTGAAGCAGGAGGGCGAGGATATCCAGCGCCTGGTTAAGGTCGCCCGTGTTCAGCTGCGCCGCAAGTTCATCGCCGGTGATATGGGCATCAGCGGCTGTAACTTCGCCATCGCCGAAAACGGCGCCGCGGTTACGGTCACCAACGAAGGCAACGCCCGCATGGTTACCACGCTGCCCCGCGTGCACGTGGTTCTGGCCGGCCTCGACAAGCTGGTTCCCGACCTCGAATCCGTGATGACCGTGCTTCAGGTTCTCCCCCGTAACGCCACGGGCCAGCGCATCACCTCGTACGTCACCTTCATGGATGGCGCGGGCGAGTGCGGCGCCAATCCTGATAACCGCAAGATTATGCATGTCGTCTTCCTGGACAACGGCCGCAGCGCCGTTGCCAAGGATCCGCTTTTCTCGCAGGTTTTCCGCTGCGTGCGCTGCGGCGCGTGCTCCAACGTCTGCCCGGTCTTCCGTCTGGTGGGCGGCCACAAGATGGGCTACATCTATATCGGCGCCATCGGTCTTGTTCTGACCTACCTCTTCCACGGACACGACAAGGCGAGGCTTCTCTGCCAGAACTGCGTGGGATGCGAGGCCTGCAAGAATGTCTGCGCCGGCGGCATTGACCTGCCCGGACTCATCCGCGAGATCCGCAGCCGTCTCAATGCCGAGTATGGCAACCCCGCGCCCATGAAACTGCTTTCCAGCGTGATGAAGAACCGCAGGCTCTTCCACCGCCTGCTCAAGTACGCTTCCTACGCCCAGAAACCGTTCACCGGCGGCGCTCCTTTCCAGCGTCATCTGCCTGCCATCCTGCTTGGCAAACACGGCTTCAAGGCTCTGCCCGCCATCGCGGACAAGTCTTTCCGTGACCGCTGGCCTTCCATTGCTCCGAAAATCACCAATCCCAGGTTCCGGGTCGCTCTCTTCGGCGGCTGCGCTCAGGATTTCGTCTATCCCGAGCAGCTTGAGGCCGCGGTGAAGCTCCTGGCCGCCCACGGCGTGGCCGTTGACTATCCCGAGGCCCAGTCCTGCTGCGGCCTGCCTCTTGAGATGATGGGACAGCGCCCCGCCTCGATTGAAGTCGCCCGTCAGAACGTCAGCGCGTTCATGGCCGGAAATTATGACGCCGTCATTACCCTCTGCGCCAGCTGCGGCTCGCACCTCAAGCACAACTATCCGGATATTCTGAAGAATGATCCCCTGGCCTCCGGCGCGAAAGCGTTCGCTGACAAGGTGACGGACTTCAGCTCTTTCGTGCACGACGTGCTGGGCCTTACTGCGGAAGACTTCCATAACTCCGGTGAGAAGACCACGTATCACGCGGCCTGCCACCTCTGCCGCGGCCTCGGAGTGCACAAGGCGCCCCGCGAACTCATCGCGGATGCGGCCGACTATACTCCCTGCAATGAGGAAGAGGTCTGCTGCGGTTTCGGCGGCACCTATTCCGCGAAGTTCCCTGAAATCTCGGCCCAGCTTCTGCGCAAGAAACTGGATAACATCAAGGCCACGGGTGCCAGCTGCGTGGTCATGGACTGCCCCGGCTGCGTCATGCAGATCCGCGGCGGCGTCGAAAAGGAACACCTTGGCATCAAGGTCAAGCACATCGCGGAACTGCTGGCTGAGAACATGAAGCATTAGCCGGCTTCCTGCCTCCCTGTTTCGTTCACATTGTAATCATGTCCGGCCCTCCTTGAGGGCCGGGCTTCACGGCCTTCACTGGAGGGGGCAGTCGGTTCTGGCTTTTCGGCCTTCCCGGCTGCCTCCTTTTTGTTTCTGTTCAGGGGCCTGTCCTCCGCATAAGGACGCTCCCCCGGTTTCATGGTTCCTCCAACCGGCAAGGTTGGTGAGGCAGGTGTTATCTATTTCATGAAAAGAGGATAAATTTATGGTAACAGCTCTATCTATAGTGCCCATTCTGTGGCTGATTGTGGCACTGGCCGTATTAAAAATGGCAGCATGGAAAGCCTGTTCCGTCGCGGCGATCATCTCTTTCATTCTTGCCGTAATACCTCCGTTCAGCCAGCAGCCTGTGCACATGGCCGCCGGCGCCGTGGAAGGTGCGGCTCTTGCCATCTGGCCGATTCTTCTGGTCATCACAGCGGCAATTTTCACGTATAACCTGGTCGTGCACACGAAAGCCATGGACACCATCAAGACCATGCTTTCCTCTGTGACTTCCGATATGCGCGTGCTCGCGCTTCTTCTAGCCTGGGGCTTCGGCGACTTCATGGAAGGCATGGCCGGTTTCGGCACTGCCGTCGCCATCCCCGCCGCCATGATGGTGGCCGTCGGCTTCAATCCCCTGAAATCCATTGTGGCCTGCCTGGTCGCCAACGCTGTGCCTACCACTTTCGGATCCATCGCTATCCCGACTACCACTCTGGCTTCTCTGACCGGCATAGATCCTGTTCAGCTGGGTACGTTTATTTCCGCCCAGCTGTTTATCCTGAATACCATTACGCCGCTCTTTATCGTGGCCATCATCGGCGGAGGCGTCAAAGCGCTGAAGGGCGTGCTGACGGTAACCATTCTTTCCGGCCTGGCGCTGTCTGTGCCTGAGCTGATTATCAACAAATTCATTGGTCCTGAACTTTCCGTTCTGGCTTCGTCCATCATAATCATGGCTGTCATTGTCGTGAGCGCCAAATTCATGCCCACGAATGATCCTGATTATGAGATTAAGGCCGAAGTACGGGGAATAACTGGCGGGGAAGGCGTTATCGCGGCGATGCCTTTCATTTTAATCTTTGTGTTTCTGCTGCTGGCTTCCAAACTGGCCCCCGCGATTTACGGCCCCCTGTCGTCGATTAAAACGACCGTCATCATCGATGAGGCGATCGGCGCGAAGCACACGTTCGTGTGGATTGCCACTCCCGGCATTATGATTTTCCTCGCAGCCTTCGTGGGCGGCGCCATTCAGAAAGCCAGCTTTGGCGAGATGCTTGGTGTCCTTGGAAAGACCTTAAGAGGGCTTGCCTTTACCTATATTACCATCATCGCGGTTGTCGTGACCGCGAAACTCATGACGTACTCCGGCATGACCCGGAACATCGCTGAAGCGCTGGTCGGTGCCACCGGCTCCATGTACCCGCTGTTTGCCCCGCTGGTCGGCGCCCTGGGTGCCTTCATTACCGGATCCGGCACGAATACCAACGTTCTGTTCGGCCCCCTGCAGGTGGCTGCGGCGAATTCCCTGATTCCCGGCGATACAGGACTTCAGATGTGGCTGGCCGGCATTAACTCCGGCGCCGCGGGTATTGGCAAAATGTTCTCCCCCCAGAGCATCGCCATCGCCATTGGCGCCGTCGTGCCTGCGCTGAATGCCTATATTGAAAATAACAAGGTTGAAGAAAAAACGGCACTGGCGCTCCGTTCTACCATCAGGCCGAACGTCATTATGAGCAGCGTCTTTAAATACTTCGTTATTTTCATAATCATTGATGGTCTCATCTCGTTCCTGGCACAGGGCACTATCACGTCCCTGATAAAGTAGAAAGGTCAAAAAAAGCGCCCCCCGCGGGCGCTTTTTTTATGCCCTCCGCACGGGCCCGTCCGAAAACGGATGAACGCTGCGGGACAGAGTCTGACAGAGGGCAGGGCACGGCCGTGCCCTCTGGAGAGCCTGCGTCAGGAAATGGTCCTGCCGGGTGCATGAATTTTTTGGGCCTGTATCAGCCTGCGCCAGGCCTTCGTCAGGCCGAACGGCCGGCGATCTGGTGTGGAACGGGAACCTGGCTGTACGGTATTTTCCGCCGGTCAGTCATCTGTCTCTTTTCCCTGGCTGCCCAACCGCATTTCCGTGTGTCAGGCGTCCATGGCCCTGCGGTTGCTGATGTCCCTGAGGGGAGAATCGCCGAAGGCGCGTTTGTATTCTCTGTTGAACTGGGCCACGCTCTCATAACCGACGGCAAAGGCTGCGCTGGAAACACGCTCGTTTTCCAGCAGCATAAGCCGCCTTGCTTCGTAGAGGCGCATCTGTTTCTGATACTGGAGTGGGCTCAGGCCCGTCATCTGCTTAAAGCGGCGGTAGAGGTTCGCCGTTGACATATGGACCTGACGGGCCAGCGTTTCCACCCGCATTGGCTCCCTGAATTTTTCCCGTATCCAGGCAACGGCCTGAACAATCTGGCTGCTCTGCGTCCCCGGTGTGCTCAGATGCCTGAGATTTTTTCCGTGCGGACTCAGGAGCAGGAGATAATGGAGTTCCCGCAGCATCATGGGGCCGCGGACAGATATCTGCTCCGGCTTGCCGAGGAGTTCCATGAGACGGAGAAACATTTCCATGATGTCTTCATCGGTATCGGCTATGGTGAGGCCGGAGTCCGTCTCTTCTTCCTCCCCACCTGAGATTTCTCCCATTTTCGCGACCAGATCAGTCAGTGTTTCCCTGTTAAGATAAAGGTAAAGGAACAGAAAAGGATGTTCGGGGGTTGGAGCGGTGATATAGGAAGCGATGGGCATGTCCACACCGGCAACAATGCTCTGGTTTTCCGTATACACGTAATCTTTCCCGCCGATGAGGGAATGCTTGGTGCCCTGAATGACAAGCCCTGCAAGCGGCTTTTCGAAGCAGTTTTCCGGTTTTTTCTGTACATCGCGCCGCACAAGGTGGAAGCCTTCGATGGAAGTCAGGAGATTGCAGGTGCCCCTGCAGTGCTGCAGAAGCTTCTCCTTCAGCCTGGCGTTCAGTTCGTTCCGTCTGTCCTGTGAATCCGGCATGCGTCCCCCTTCCGTTTTTTTTCTTAACTAAGCGGAAATACTGAATTTTAATATAAGGGAAGCTGTGTTTTCAATATATTCCCAGAATGCCAGGAGGGCTTCCTTTGTCAGGGGGCCCGTTCCCTTTTGGGAAAAAACGCTGAAAAAGGCCCGGGGCAGGTAGTCCTGCCCCGGGCCCGGATCTTTCCGGGCGGTTCCGGTATACCGGCCGCCGCGGTATTTCTGCCTATTCTACTTCAGATGCTTTTCGAAGAATTTTGCCACCTGCCTGAAGTGGAAAGCGGTTTCCGGCGCATCCGGAACCATGTGGTACTCGGCGTGAGACATGCCTTCAAAAACGATGAGGCTCGCGTCGCAGCCGGCTTCAAGGAGTTTCAGGTGAGCGCGCACCGTGTTGCTCAGGAAAAGGTCGCGGGTGCCGGAGGTAAGCAGGGCCGGCGGGAAGCCGGACATGTCTCCGTAAATTGGGGAGAGCATGGGATCTTTCAGGTCATGGCCGTTCGCGTACACCTTCGCCGCGGATTTGAGCCACCCGTCGTAGCTCACGAGGATATTATCCACGTGGTCGTTGGTGAAGTAGGAGTCGCCGGTGCGCGTGAGGTCGGACCAGGGCGTGCCTGGAGCGATAGCCCCGGGGAGGGGCAGTCCTTCCTTTTTGCAGCGCAGAACCAGGGCCAGGGTCATGCCGCCTCCTGTGGAGGTGCCGAAGACGCCGATTTTCTCAGGCGGGTAGGTCTTCAGGAGCTCACGGTAGACGGCCATGGCGTCGTCCATGGCGGCCGGGTAGGGATAATCCGGAGGCATCCTGTAGTCGGCGCAGACGACCTTCATGCCGCCGAAGCCGGCCATGTAAACGGACTCGAGCGTCCCGGCCACGCCGGGATTAAGGACATAACCGCCGCCGTGGAGATTCAGGAGAATGCGATCCTTATTCTGATCCGCGATGGTCTTCGGGGTCAGCGTGTAAATCTTCACGCCGGCCATGGTGCCTTCCTCGGATGTGACGCCGAGCTTTTCGCGCAGAGGCGGAATGATGGCCGCGGTCTGGGCTGCCAGCCCGGCTACCCATTTCTTCCATTCCTTTGTGGTTTTCGGGTGCGTGTTCCACCAGCCGGGATCCTTTGCGCCGATGAGCTTCTGAAGCTCGGGACTCACGGTCTGGGGCACCGGTATGTTTCGGGTCTTCACTTCCTTCGCCTGTACGCCGCCGGCGGCGGTGCACAGCAGGACGGCAATGGCCAGGGCCTGTTTCAGCATGGCGTTTTTCTCCTATCGGATGAAATCGGTTGGTTCCCAGGGTTCTATGGCGGGAGTGGCGATGCCGGCAGCACGGCCGGCCGCGAAACATTCCAGCATCCAGGCCATATTGTCGCCGAGGGCGCGCATGGTCTGGAGTCCTTCCCTGTCCTGCATGACGTCTTCCGGCTTCCAGCCGTGCACGGAATTCCAGTACTGGGAGGATACGACCGGCATACGGGAAATCGTGAAGTACTTGTTGAGCCGGTCGAAAGCGGCGCTGGCTCCGCCGCGGCGGCAGCTTACGACCGCGGCCGCCGGCTTAAAGGCGAAGAGTTCGTTGCGGGTGAAGAAGATTCTGTCCAGGAAGGAGCAGAGGATGCCGTTGGGGCCGCCGTAGTAGACCGGAGAGCCCACGACAAGGCCGTCAGCCTTAAGGAGCAGCTCGATAGTCTCGTTGACGGGATCGTCATTGAAGACGCAGCGGCGGGTTTCAGCGCATTTGCCGCAGGCGATGCAGCCGTGGATGGGCTTGTGGCCTACATGAATCATATGAGTCGAAATGCCGTGTTTTTCAAGCTGTCCGGCGACAACGCTCAGGGCCGTGTAGGTGCATCCCTTCGCGTGGGGGCTTCCATTGATGAGAAGAACGTTCATGGGTATTCCTTTATATCTTCGGCGTCCCCTGTCCCCATGCCGGAACAGCCTCCGGCAAAAGGGGAACAGGGAACGCGGGATTCGGGGAGAGCCGGTGCGGTTGTGTGCGGGTGCCGCTTTCAGGCTTAACGGAAGGACTTCTGGTAGATGCTGAGGAAGTCAGCGTCGGAAAGCTGAAGCGGATCAGCGGAGATATCGCCGCCGCCTATTTTGCGGGCGATGGCGGGATATCTGCTGAGTTCATCCTTCGTGATGCCGTAGTCGGACATCCTGAGATGCGAGACGCCGCACTGCGCCAGAAGGCTGTCGAGGGCCCTGATGAAGTCCTGCCCCGTGCGCGCGTCCGGCATGCCCATGGCCTTCGCCATTTTGACCATCTGTCCTTCGCAGGCTTTGCGGTCCGCGAAGAAGGCGTAATAAGCGTGCGCCAGCATGATGAGGCCGGCTCCGTGAGGGAGTTTCGGATGGAAGCCGCCTATGGCGTGCTCAAGGGAGTGAGCTGAGGTGCAGCGCATGTAGTAGCCGGCCAGCGTGTTGGCGAGGGAGACGAAGGAGCGGGCCTGCCTGTCCTTTCCGTTCTTCACGGCACGGGGCAGGTACTTCGCAACAAGGGTGATGGCCAGGAGGGCGTACATTTCGCCCATCTGGGAATTCTTTGTGTTGATGACGCTCTCGGAAGCGTGGAAGAAAGCGTCCATGCCCTGGTAGGCCGTGTAATCCTGCGGCACGGTGAAGGTAAGCCCGGGGTCAACAATGGAGAGCACGGGATACATGGATTCGCCGCTGAAGAAGCCAGACTTCTCATTGGTCTGTTCCTTCGTAATGACGCCCCAGGGATCGATTTCGCTTCCCGTGCCGGCGGTCGTGGTGATGCAGACGATGGGCAGGGGATCGGCGACGCGTTCCTTGTTGCCGCCGGTCATGCTGGAGCTGTAGTCCCAGAGGTTGCCCGGATTGGTGCAGCCGAAGGCGATGGCCTTTGCCGAATCCATGGTGCTGCCGCCGCCGAGGCCGAGAATGAAATCGCAGCCGTTTTTCTTCGCGAAATCTATGCCGCCCATGACCTGGTTCAGCGTCGGATTGGGGAAGACTTTGTCGTAGAGGACATGCTGCACCCCAGCCTGATCGAGCTGCTTTTCGGTGCGGGCAAGGTAGCCGTATCTGCGCATGGCCCCTCCACCGCTGATGACGACGCAGGCCTTCTTTCCCGGGAGCCTGTACTTCCCGAGGTTGTCGAGCTCGCCGAAACCGAAGTAGAGGCGGGTGGGGATGTGGTACATGAAGCTTCTGGCGAAACTGTCAAAGTCACTGTTGTTTTTCAGGCTGTCCTTTGTGGCGGCGAAGACGGCTTCCGGAGCGAGGGAACCCAGCGCGAGGGCTCCGATGCCGAAGCCGCTGCTCTTCAGAAAATTCCTGCGGGAAAAGATGTCGTTCATAAAAAACTCCTTATGATGCCCTGCGGACCTGACCGCATTGTCTGAAACTTAAAGAAACTGAGGGTGTGTCCCTCAGGGGTATGAAGGCAGTCTAGGGAATTTTACCTGAAAAACAGTGCTTAATCTTAATGTATTATATGGCTTATCTTAATATAAAAAGATACAGCGTTTCCCCTCAGAAGGCGCAGCGTATGTTCAGGGGAAACGCCTGCGGTTATCACTGGCGGCGCGCACGGCATAGGGCGTGTCACGGCTGAGGAATTCCGGAGGAACGGCGCGGATGTCTGCGTCATTGATATCCGTTCCAACCCGTATTTCACGGGTGATATCGCCGGTGAGGACACCCTGAAGCGCTTCTCGGAGAAGGTGATCGGCGGCTATGGACACGTGGATTTTCTCATGAACAACGCGATGCCCTTATGAAGGGCATAAACGATTGCTCATGGGACGAGTTTAACTACGCTCTTCGTGTCGGTGTCACGGCACCTTTTTATCTCACAAAGCTTTTTCTCCCGTATTTCGCTCCCGGTGCGGCCATCGTGAACATTTCTTCGTCCCGTGACCGCCTGAGTCAGCCCCAGACCGAGAGTTACACGGCCGCCAAGGGCGGCATCACGGCGCTTATCCACGCACTTGCCGTGAGCCTTGCCGGCAGGGTGCGTGTCAATTCCATTTCGCCAGGCTGGCCGACACTGATTTCAGGGTGTATAGCGGCCCTGACGCAGCGCAGCATCCCGCAGGCCGGGGGGGACGCCTCTCGATATCGCCAGTATGGTGCTCTATCTCTGCTCTGAGAAGGCTGGTTTCATCACTGGAGAAAACATCTGTATCGACGGGGGAATGACCAAGCTTATGATCTATCACAACGACTGTGGCTGGAAGCTTTCACCGCAAAACTAACCTGAGTCTGAAGCCCGGGAGAAGAGAACAGAGAAGGGGGGATTTTCCCCTCCAGTGCCGGCTGTCAGGCGATCGTTCACTGGACCCACTAAACGATCATTTATTGGATCCTCCTCACCCTGAAGTACGTGCATCGATATATGGACTCTATCATGCTAACAGATTAATCTCCGCAATTATGCGGAGATTAATCGGCGTTATCTCCGCATAATTGCGGAGAAGGAAATTATTGCGTTCCCTTTTTGCTGGAACAATAGGTTTGCGTATGGGACAGTATATTTGGCAGTGCGAAGGCTGGCCACGGATGTCGTGGGACGGGAAGGCTTTCAGCAGTTTGCTGGCAGAAGTGAATATGCTGCGTGGAAAGCTGATGGGTGTGATCTCTATGTTTGGCTTCCAAGAGCAGGACGATTCTATGTTGGACGCTATGTCTCAGGAGATTGTCCACTCGGCAAAGATAGAGGGGCAGATACTGGATCATGACAGCGTCCGCTCTTCCGTTGCCCGGCAATTAGGGCTGGCATACGATGGACTACCGGTACCGGACCACTATACGGAGGGCATTGTACAGGTGATGATCGATGCTACCCAGCATTATGACATGCCGTTGGACGCCGAACGCCTCTTTAACTGGCATGCGGCATTGTTCCCTATGGGCCGCAGCGGCATGTATAAGATTACGGTGGGAGCATGGAGAAGCGAAGGCGGGTCCATGCAGGTGGTATCCGGTGCCATAGGACATGAGAAGGTTCACTATGAAGCCCCGGACAACAAAGACGTACCTGCCATGATGAACGAATTCCTCGGATGGGTGAATGCTGCGGATATTTCCATGGATCCGCTGGTGAAGGCTGCCGCAGCCCATCTCTGGTTTGTCACTATCCATCCTTTCGATGATGGAAATGGCAGGCTGTGCCGGACCATCACCGAAATGCTCCTTTCCCGTGCTGATCAGACGCGCCAGCGTTATTATAGTCTCTCCTCCGTGTTTCTCAGCAACCGAAAGGAGTACTACCGCCAACTGGAGCAGGCTCAGAAAGGGGCTCTTGACATCACTGCTTGGATAGACTGGTTTCTGCGGCAGCTGAGAGATGCCCTGCTGGTATCACTCGAAAAGACAGAACATGTCAAAGCCAAACGGATGTTTTGGGAAAGATACAGTGCGGTCTCATTTAATGACCGCCAGCGCAGGATCATCAATATGCTGTTGGATGGGTTTAAGGGCAAGCTCACTTCTTCTAAATGGTACAAGATTAACCATTGCTCTCAGGATACGGCCAACCGCGATATTAATGATCTCATTCTTAAGGGCATCCTTGTGAAGACACCTGGGAACGGAAGAAACACGGCCTACGAGCTCGCAGCTCTCTAACGAAAATCTTTTTCCTGCAGCCTCCGCTGTCTGCCACAGACGCAGCAGCGATGATGTAAGCGTCGCTAGGAGGGCTCTCCTCCATGAGCGTCAGAGGGACCCATTTGTGGTTCTGTCAGTCTTCATTGGCTCAGTCCCGTCAGAAAGTCTGTCCATGTCTCGGTGGATTCATAAGAGGCTTGGCCTTCACCCGGTGGTTCCCTGGCAGGCGGGTTCCCGCTGCCCCCTCTGAACGATCGCTTATTGGATCCACATCACCCTGAATCCCGTGAATCCGGCAGAGAGTATAATGGCCTAGCGATTTAAGACCAAAAGACGGGGCAGCGCTTAATGAAAAAAATGGTATCATACCCCCATCTGAAAGGAGA
>ONPA01000089.1 GCA_900319575.1 uncultured Desulfovibrio sp.
CCCGGGGCTGTTCCGGACCCGGAAGACGCCATTCCCGCGCTCACCAGGGCGATGGGCAGGACGACGTCCTCCCTGACTGCCGGCCAGCCGCTTACGAGAAAAATGCCCGCGAACAGGCAGGCGTGCAGGAGCACGGACACAAGGCCGCCGCAGGAGAATCCTGATTTTCCGGCGCTCTTCCCGTGCCAGGGGAGTTTTTCGGCTTCAGAAAGAACCCTGCGGACAGGAGCATCCGTTGATACCTGTATTTCGGGCATTTTTTCTGAAGAAACGGGCCGGGTCATGCCCTGCGCTCCCTTTTCTTCGGCGAGAGCACCATGGCCGCTATGAGGCCTGTTGTCGCCACGAGGACGATGGCCGCCCCAGGAGGAATGGCGAATTCATAGGAGAGCCACAGTCCGGCTGATGACGCCGCCGCCCCGAAGAGAGCCGAAAGAAAGAACATGGATTTCAGGCTGTAGGTTATCTGCAGGGCCGTCGCCGCGGGCGTGACGATAAGGGAAAAAATCAGGAAGCCGCCAATGGCCTTGAGGGAGAAGGCGACGGTGAGTCCCATGAGCATGAGGCAGGCGTAATAAATCTGACGGACGGGGATACCGGCCGCCTCAGCGGAACGGCGCTGGCCGATGATGGCCTGTATTTCCTTGAAAAATAAGAAAACAAAAAGAAGGAGGCCTGCCGCCGTACACGCCATGAGCCTGAGGTCGAGGCTGTCAACGGTAAGGAGGCTCCCCCAGACAAGGGAAAGTCCTTCCGTGCGCGCTCCGGGCATAAGCCCGAGAATCATCACGGCGAGGCCCATGACAACGGAAAAAATGACGCCCATGGCGGTATCAGGGCTGAAGCCCGGCCGCTCAGCCAGGGGGCCGACAATGGCAGCCGCGAGCAGGCTCGCAGTGACGCCGCCGGCAAGGGGCGGACAGCCCAGCATGAGGGACAGGAGAGCGCCGGCGAAAGCCGCGTGCGATATGCTCATGCCAACGAGGCTCATGCGCCACAGAACGACGAAAACGCCCATGGCACCGCACACGCCGCCCCCGAGAATCGCCATGGCCAGCCCCCGCTGCAGGAACGCGTAATTCCAGAAATAATCCATATGGGAACCTCTCCCTGCGGGCTCAGAACAGGGCGATTTTGCGGCCTTCATGCTCAGCGATGGCTATCGGCACGCCATAGAGCCGCTCCAGCAGATCCGCGCGCACGGCATCCTCTGCGTTTCCCTGCCAGATCAGGCTCCCGCCGCGCAGCATGGCGACCTTCTCCGCCAGATGGAAAACCGCGTTGAGATCGTGCGTCACCATGATCACCGTCATTTTCCGGTCCCGCTTCAGAGCGGCGATGGTATCCAGGATGTCCCTCTGCGCCTGCCAGTCCAGAGCCGCGGTGGGCTCGTCGAGCAGGAGCAGCTCCGGCTCCTGCGCCATGGCGCGGGCAAGCGAGACTCTCTGCCGCTGTCCCCCGGAAAGCTGCCCGAGCGGACGGGCTGCCATACCGGAAAGCCCCACTGCCTCAAGAGAGCGCATGGCCAGTTCCTTTTCCCTGCGCCCGGGTCTGTGGAAGAGTCCGAGCCTGCCATACGTACCGCCGAGGACGGATTCGAAGACAGTGAGGGGCATCTTGGGATCGATGTCGGCAGCCTGAAACACGTAGGCCGTCTTCAGGCGGACATGCCGCATGGTGGCAGACGTCAGCTCACGGCCGCCGCAGAAAACCCGGCCCGTGTCATGCGGCGTCAGTCCGTTGAAGAGTCCGAGCAGTGTCGACTTGCCAGCTCCGTTGGGGCCGATGAGCGACCAGAATTCCCCGCTGCGGACAGTCAGGCTGATATCGTGCAGAATCTCGCGGCGCCCGAAACGCACGCGCACATGGCTGAGTTCCGCCAGCACCGGAGTTTCGGAGGCCGCCACGCTAGATGCCCGCAAGAGCCGAAACGCCAGCGCTGAAGAGGCTGAACCAGTCCGGGACGTCCGGGCTGGAATCAGGAAAATTCGAGAGGACGACATGGGGGACGCCCAGTTCCAGAGCCAGGGGAAGGCCGCTTTTCGCCCCGCTCTGCAGGTTGTCCACAACACCGTCCACCTTCTGTCCCTTCACAACCTGCAGAATATCCGCCAGGGTTCTTGCGCTCATATCCTCGCCGCGCCCGAACGTGGCCAGCACCCGGAAGCCGGCCCAGCGTACGAATTCCGCCTGCATCTGCGCGGCTATGACTGCCCTGCCCTTTGCCGGAGCAAGTTTCTTTCCGGCTTCCGCCTCCGCCGCATCGATACGGGCAAGGCGCTTCGCGAGGCGTGCCCGCACGTCGCCGGCTTTCTCAGGGAAAGCCTTTTCGAGCGCCGCTGCAGCCTGGCGGGAGGCTTCCCGCTGATTATCGGGAACGAGCCAGCTGCCTGTCTCCGTGAGCAGAACCTTTCTGAGATCCGGACGCTCAATGGATTTCAGCATGGTGGTGAACTGGGGCATCCGTTCCTGCCAGGCATGGAGCACGATGAGATCGGCATGGGAGGCGAAAACAAAATCCCCGGTTTTCACATCCTCGTGCCCGGGACAGCTGGAACCCTGAACAAGTGTGAGAATTTCCGCGTTCCCGCCGCAGAGAGCCTGCAGGACGTCAGTGATGAGTGACGTTCCGGCAATGAGCTTTACCGGCCCGGCAAAGGCGGACCGGCCGCAGGAGCACAGAATCAGGACGAAAAACAGGACGAAAACCGGGAAATGACGCGCGCGCATAAATCAGCCTTCCCTGCGGGCGCAGAAATAAAAATGATCCACGCCCTCGTCCGTCTCGATCCGCCCGAATCCGGCCTCTCTGAAGACAGCGGTCATCTCTTCGGGGCTGAGAAAATGATCGCCGCTCACGGCGCTGTGGCGGCCGTGCATGGCGTTGAGTTTCTCCCGTCCGTCCACATGCAGAACATAGGCCGCCCCGCCCGGCCGCAGAACGCGGAGGAATTCGCGCGCGGCAGCCGGCTTGTCGCTGACATGCGGGAAGGCGGAAAAACAGATAACGACATCCACAAAGGCATCGGGAAGCGGGATTTCCTCAGCCCTCGCGAGCAGGGGCCAGCTGTCAGGATGGCGCCGGGCTGCTCCGGCAATCATTTTCGGGGAAAAGTCGAGCATGGCGAGCCGCCCCGTCTTCCCGACACGCCGGCGCAGAAAGGGCTGGAGAACACCGAGTCCGCATCCCACGTCCAGGACGGTCATGCCCTCCTTCAGATCAACACGGCCGATAATGGCTTCTGTTCTGGCCAGCACTTCCGGAGAATAATTATGATCCTCCCAGCCCTCCGCGTGGTCGTCAAAAAATTTCCTGCGCAGCAGATCCGCTTCCGTCATTTCCATTTTATCGCCTCCGTGCCACGCGGCCGGATGAACCGGCCGCATGGCACCCTCGCCTTGGGAAAGGCGCCTAGAACTTGAGTTCAAAACCGGCCATGAAGGTCGTGCCGGGCATATAGTAGAGTTTGTGATCGCTGCCCTGCTTTTCCATGGTGTAGCCGTACTTGCAGTCAAAGAGGTTGTCCACGCCTACGAAAACGCGGCCTTCTTCCAGATGCAGCTTGTCATAGCTGAAGAAGTAATCCAGACGCAGGTTGACAACGTCAATATTGTTCAGCCTGTCATTATCCGTAAGCCTGCTGAACGTGCTGGCGGGCTGGGCGGGGCTGGCTGTACGCATCGACGTGCCGGAATACACGCCCTCCAGATGCTGGTAGTCACCGCTGAACTGGAAATCCCTGAGGAAGCGGTATTTGAATCCGCCCTGGAAGGCGAAGGACGGAGTGTAGGGCATCTTGAGCTGCGTTTTTCCATCATCGCCCTTGGCCCTGGCCCACAGCCATGTGGCGCCTCCGTAAATCTCGAGACCGTCCAGGGGCGTCACGCTGCCGGCCAGTTCGAGGCCGTCGATCTGGTATTCAGAGGCGGATGACGTGAAGAAGTCAGTGTAGTTGGCGGCACCCAGGCGGCCGTACATGAAAGCCCTGAACCTGTCCCATCCCTTGTCATGGAAATACGTGGCGCTGGCGTTGAAGAGTCCGGGCTGTTCGTGCGTCAGGCTGACCTCGTAGTGATCAACGACTTCGGGCTTGATTTCCTTGGTATCGAGCCATCCGGGCAGATCTTTGTTGCCGAGTGAGTTCTGCAGGATGACGGGGCTCGGATAGTTCACGCCGCGGGCGTAGGAAAACGCGAGGTTGGTGTGATCATAGCCCAGAACGAGTCCGGCCTGCGGGGAAACGTAATCCTGCCAGAGGTTGCTCGTGTAAAGACGCAGACCGGTGGAAGGCGTAATGTGGAAGCCGTCATCCCTGCCGAACGTCTGGCTTATGCCGAGATACGGGGAAAACATGGTGTGCGAAGGAAAATCCCAGGTCGTATCCGTGGCGCCCGGCGCGAATTTATCCTGCTTGTTCTGCAGGTCGCTCACGTCAAGATCAAAGCCCACGACGATTTCGCTGCCCTTCCAGAGATTAAGGGTTTCACGTCCGCGGACGCCGTACAGGATATTGCGCTGGCGGGAGGTGGCCGTGTCGTTCGACTCTCCGTTCAGGTAGAAGGTCGTGTAGTTGTAATAGCCTTTAAGGTATCCCTTGGCCACGTCGTAATCGTTGTTCAGCGTCAGGGTCAGAAAGTCCGTATCCGTATCGTAGCGCTCGGCGCCCGAGTATTTGCTCTCGTCATACGGATTGAGAGGAGACTGCGTTTTGGCTCCCACCTCGTTAGCCAGCAGGCGGACATTCCAGTTATCGGTAAGGGCGTAGCCCGTGTTCAGGTAATAGCTGGCCTGGTAGGCTGCCGTGTGATCCTTGTGTCCCGTGGTGCTCATCCAGCTCTGCGCGGCGTAAACGTCCACAGGCCCTGATTTGGCGCCCATGCCGGCGTTCTCGGCAAAGGTGCCGTAACTGCCGCCCTGGAAACCGACGCGGAACTCGAAGCCGTCCTCGGTCATATATTTCGGAATAAAGTTGATCATGCCGTAGCCGCTGCCGAAACGCGTGGGCTGGGGGGACTTGTAGATTTCCATGCCGCCCAGGGCGTAGACCGGAATGCCGTCAGCGAGAGCCTGTCCGTACAGCACGCCGCTGCGGGGCACGCCGTCAAAGAGGATGGGCAGGTCAGGGCTCGGATGGCTGGCGCCGCGGCCGCGGATATAGACGCTGTGGCTCGTCTGGCCGCCGATGATGTTGCTCTTCCTGAACATGACGCCCGGCACATTGCGGAGCGCGTCATAGAAATCAAGCGATCCCTGCAGCTTGATCTGATCCTCGGTCACCGTGTTGTACTGCGTGCCGAACTTCGTGATCGTCGGCGTCGAAGGCACCCTGTCAGCGACGCCGTAGACAGTCACAGGCGGCAGGGTGTGGGCCGTGAGGCTGCCTTCAGTCAGCGTGACGGCCGGAACGTCCCCCTTCCCTTCCTGAGCATCCTGCGCCGCTCCTGCCTGAGGGGCGCAGATCAGCAGGCACGCGGCCATGACAGCCGCCGTGGTGTGGACTCTTCCCATCTCTTCCTCCTTTTTCCCCTGATAAAAGTATAAAAATCAGACATTTTTAAAAAAAGTAACAAAATTTGATTTAAATCGTGTTACGAAAATAAAAATGATATTATATTCTGTAGTCAGAGGCTATTTTTTTGTCAAGATTCCGGAAGATTTCTCCGCGTCATACCATGCACCG
>ONPA01000050.1 GCA_900319575.1 uncultured Desulfovibrio sp.
AAGTGCTTCCCCCTTCAGTTAATACCTCCCTTGGCTTCTTCAGCGCCCAGAAGGGACGCATCGTCTTCGGCCTCGACGCCGTGCGCGGCGTGGGTTCCGCCGCTGCCGGTGAAATAGTGCGCGCCAGAAAGGACGGCCCGTTCCGCTCGCTCGGGGATTTCCTCTCCCGTGTCAGCCTCAGGGCCGTTACAAAGCGCGCTGTCTCCTCCCTCATCCGCTGCGGCGCTCTCGATGACACAGGAGAAAGCCGGGAATCCATGCTCTCCCGCCTCGACGCGGCCATCAGCAGGGCGCGCCTCCACCCTGCCCGCGGGGCCGGCCTTCTGCGTTTTCTCCCGGACTACATCCCGGAAGGTGGACGGGCCCGGGAAGACACGTCCGGTCCGGCCCCCGATCCCGCGGCCAGGCTCAGGGACGAGAAGGATATTCTCGGCGTCTACCTCTCGGGACACCCCCTAACCAGCCTGAAAGGGGAAGCCGCCCGTCTCGGCTGCCTGCCTCTCTCCGCGCTTTCCTCCCTGCGGCCCGGCGCGAAGGTCAGGCTCTGCGTCATGATATCCGGCTTCCGTGAAATCAGGGACAGGCAGAAGCGGCGCATGGCCGTGGCCAGGCTCGAAGATCAGGAGAGTTATGCCCACGCGTACATTTTTTCACAGGCTTACACACCCTCCGTGCGGGAGCTCCTGCGGGAAGCTGCGGACAGCGACCTGCCTCTCTTTATAGAGGGACGCACAGAGGAGGATGCCGGGGACGGGGAAGATGAAGAAAAGCGCTCCGCCGTCCTGGCCGAACAGGTTCTGCCTTTTGGGGAGGCCTGCGCCAGAAGCAGGAGGCCGGCCGTTATCCGCGTCCCGCGCTGTCTCGTTACGCCTGAAGGTCTCGCCGGCTTCAGGGAAGTTCTTGAAAAATTTCCCGGCCCCATCGCGGTCTGCGCCTCCATCCCGGGGCCGGGCGGGGACACGCTTCTGCGCCTCGGGAGAATCCGGGTGCGCCCAAGCCCCGCGTTCTACGAAGCCATCACCATCTGGCGGAAAGCCGCGCCGGAAGACAGTCAGGCAGAGCCGCCCCTCACGGAAAAGGAAGCGGAGGCCGCCTTCGCAGCGGCCGGGATACCGGCTTCCGCCGGAAGGAACGGAAAAAATTCCCGCTGAGACGAAAAAAGCCGCGGCGCGTCCGGAAAGAATGCCGTTTCCGGCCACGCTCGCGGCTCTCCTCCGTTGGACAAAAAACTAGAAGCCGAGCTCCTCGCCCACGAGAATCACCTTGATGCGGTCCTCAAACTGGCAGCGGCGCACGATGACAAGCTGGCTGCACATGGACTCCGGCCCTTTGCAGTCGCCGCAGACACCGGCCACGGCGCAGGGAGTCCTGCGGCCCAGACGGATTGCGTTGGCCGGGCAGGCCATGGCGCGGATGCGCTTTACGCCCTCATGGATGTCCGTCACAACCTTGTTCATGCCCGCCACGACGAGCACATGCTCCGGACCGTAGCACAGCGGTCCCACGCGGTTGCCGTTGCCGTCGATGTTCATGAGCTGGCCGTCCAGGGTTATGGCGTTGGCGCTCATAAGAAAGTAATCGGCCATGACGATGCGGCTGAACATGACCCGCTTTTCTTCCGGCGTCTTCGCCTCGTCCCTGTCGATAATCTGGTAGCTGCCTCCGCGGATGGCCTCCATAAGGCCTGTCTGCTGCACGGTCGCGGATCCGCCCCAGGCTATGCTGCAGCCCTTCGGCATGAGTTCCAGGGCCTTCGCCACGGCGCTTCTGCTGTCAGGGCAGTAAAAGCCTTCCATACGGCGTTTGGCGAGATTCTTGATGATGGTGGAAGCTGTTACTTCGTATGCCTGCTGTTTCGGTGTCATGGGCAATTTTCAGTGCCGTGTTCCGGGCACTGCCTCCATTCAGGGTTATAAAAAAAGCCTCTTTCTGGTACGTTATCCAGAGAGAGCCATTGTAGATCCATTGATCCGGCATGGCAAAAAAAAGACTCCGGGCGCGCCTGGGGAACAGGGGCGCCCCTTCCCGGAAGGAGAGACGCATGATCCTCAACGTGAGTTCGCGCACGGACATTGTGCACTATTACACGCCCTGGTTCCTGGAGCGCCTCAGGGAAGGCCGGGCCATAGTGCCCAACCCGGAAGTGCCGGACCACGCCATGGAACTTGATCTCTCGCCGGAAAGCGTGCAGGGCATTGTCTTCTGTTCCAAGGACTACCGCCCCCTTCTGCCGCATCTCGCGCGCCTCGCCGGGAAATGGCCCGTCTACTGCCACTACACCATCACGCCCTACGGCAGGGATGTGGAGCCCGGGGTTCCGGACGTGAGGGAAAGCATGGCCACGCTCCGGGAGCTTTCCCGGATTATCGGAAGGGAGCGCGTCGCCTGGCGCTACGATCCCGTGCTCGTGAACGGAGCCTATCCCGTGCAGCGCCACATGAGGGACTTTACGGCCATGGCCGGGATCCTCGCCCCCTTCATCAGCCTCTGCGTCTTCAGCTTCGTGGATCTCTACGGGAAAGTGCGCAGGGCTATGCCTGATCTCATGCCTGTCTCCACGCGGGACATGGACACACTCGCCGCATGGTTCGGACAGACCGCGCAGAGACTCGGATTTCCCATTCAGACCTGCGGCCCCGCCCCGGACTATACACGCTTCGGCATCGGCCACTCGGGGTGCATCACGGCGGCCCTCCTCGGAAAGGCCTGGGGCCTGTGCCTCGGCCGCGCACGCCCGGGGAACAGACGGCGGGGCTGCGGCTGCATGGCAACAGTGGACATAGGGACCTACGACACATGCAGGGCCGGATGCCTCTACTGCTACGCCTGCCGCAGGCCGGGCGGGACGGCTCCGGCAATCCAGAATCCGGCTTCGCCCCTGCTCTTCGGCAGAGAGGAAGACTATACAGTCACAAAGCGCCGCAGGGACGGAAGCCGGATCCGCCAGATACGGCTCCCGGGCCTCGGGTAGGCCCGTAGGCCGGCGCCCCGGACAGGGGAACCGGGGGCGTCCCGTTCCTGCGCCACGTACAGAACATATTCCGTTTCCCGGAAACGCACTGTCTCCTTCCTTCAGCCTGCCGGAATTTTTCCTTCAGGCGGAAGTTCCGCGTTATCCGTTCTGCCCCGTGAACACGGATTCGAGCACACTGCCGCAGTCGCCGGCGTGGGCTCTGGCCCAGGCCTCGGGCGTGAGTCCGTCCCTGGCCGCGAGAGAGGCGTCTGCCCCGAGCCTGAGCAGGGTTCTGCAGGCCTCCGCGCAGTCCTCTTCAACGGCCAGCCTGAGCGGCGTGCGGCCGTCGCCGGTCATGGCGTTGACATCGGCCCCGGCCCCGGCAAGAAGTTCTATGGCATCCCCGTCATCGCGCTCGGCCGCCGTGTGCAGCGGGGTCTTGCCGAGGGCGTCTCTGGCCTCCACGTCAGCGCCGGCCTCAAGAAGCAGGGGGATATTGCGGCAGTCAGCGAAATGCAGGGGCGTGTCACCCTCCCCGTCCGTGGCTTTCACATCGGCGCCCGCCCCGAGAAGCATCTTCACGGCCTCCGGCGTATTATGGCAGGCTGCGCCGAAAAGCGGCGTCCCGTCAAAATCAGAGCGGATGTTCACATTGCCGCCGCATTCCAGGATAGCGGCGATGACCTTTTCAGTCCCCCTGTGCCAGGCGGCGAAATGCAGACAGGAACGCCCGTGGTCGGCCTGGGCGTCGGGATTTTTCATGGCACGGACAAGGCTCACGGCCCTGTCCATATCGCCGTCGTCTATGGCGCAGCGGACATCAAAAACTTCAGACATGGGGTCCTCCAGGGATTTTTCGTGTGCGGAGGGCTTGCGCGCCTGCTCCGGTTCAGGGGCATGCTACTCCCCCGCGGACGAACATGGCAACAGCGCGGTACGGAAGAGCGCAGAAAAGCCCCCGCGGGAAGCCGTTCATTCCCGCGGGGGCCTGGATGAGGGAAAAGATCTCTCTTTCCCGGTCCGAAGCTAGACAGCAGGCTCCGGCGAGCCGCCGGCATCCGCCGCCTTCTTCTCCGGCTTCGCGCTGTACCTTCCGGCAAGTTCCTGCTCGAGGTACATGACCATGGAGAAGCGGTTCAGGGCGTCACGGCCGAAAGCCAGCATGGCCAGGTAGAAGTCGCTGCTGCGCTGGGAGAGACGCATGGGGGAAATCTGACGCAGGAGTTCCATCTGATAATGGGTAATCTCGGCGCTCACCGTGTTCACATATTCCCTGAAGGCATCCATATTGCCGGAGCGATCCTTCGCCATGGCGCGGAAACGGGACAGGCCCGAGACCATGTCCTGCAGATTCCGGCGCAGCACGCCGGTGAAGGCCCTGTGATTGTTGATGACCTGGTCGTAGGCGCCGTCACAGACTGTCTGGAGGTTTCTGGCCACGATGCGCAGGTTATTGAAGACTCGGTAATGGAAGATGTGGGCAGCGTCAGCCTTTTCGTTCTCACGAGAGCCGCTGACAGCGAGCCTGTAGTACTCGTTGCGCTGCGCGTCAGTCCTGTCGAAGAAGGCGGCCGCCTTCTTTTTCGTTTCAGCGAGCACTTTTGCGTCCTCGTTGAGGAGGCCCTTCAGGCCATCGTTGGCGATGGCGATGATTCCGGCGATGCTTTCATCGGCATCCTTGTTGAGCTGAAGGCTGAGAGCCTTGGGATCATCGGTTTTGGCCGTGACAATGGCGTAGCTCGTTTCCTCGTTCTGCTTCCTGATGAAGTTGGAGCGCACCAGAAGGAAGACAGCAAGGGCCATGAGGAAGACGGACATGGGAACACCGCCCCAGAAGATGCACAGCGTCACAATGGCGCAGGCCGTGAAGGCCGTAAGCGCGGTCAGGAACCAGCCGCCGATGACGGTAATGACGCCGGAGACGCGGTACACGGCGCTCTCGCGGTCCCATGCGCCGTCAGCAAAGGAAGACCCCATGGCCACCATGAAGGTGACGTAGGTGGTGGAAAGAGGAAGTTTCAGGGATGTGGCGGACGCGATGAGGATGCTGGCCACCACGAGGTTAATGCTGGCGCGCAGCTCATCGAAGGGGAGCTCGCGGCCTTCGCTGTCGAGCAGATGGTCGGGTTTCCTCATGCGGTTTCCGATGGAGGAAAGCACGCTGGCGGGCATGATCTGCTGGAGTATCTCCCCCGCGGCAAGGCCGCCGCGCACGATGGCCCGTCCGGGCAGCGTGGAAGAGAACTGTTCTTCCTGGCTGGTGCTCGCGGACAGATTGACCGTGGTCTGGACAACACGGTGGGCCTTCTTCGAGAACCACAGTGTCAGAGTCATGATGACGCCGGCGAGAAGCAGGTAGCCTGTGGGAGTGCGCATGGCGTGCAGGAGGCAGTCCATCTTCATGCCCGGACTGCTGCCGGCGGCGAGATAGTTGTTATAGCTGTCGAGGGCGGCCAGCGGCACGCCGACGAAGTTCACGAGGTCGTTGCCGGCAAAGGCGAAGGCCAGGGCGAAGGTGCCGGCCAGAATGATGAGCTTGAAGAGATTGACTTTGAAGGCGCGGATGCACACGTGGAAGATGACGGTCAGCACGCAGAAGGTGACCGCGAGGATGGGCCAGGTGTTGGCGTCAATCCATTTGATGAATCCGGGAT
Source organism: uncultured Desulfovibrio sp. (assembly GCA_900319575.1). Taxonomy (GTDB): domain Bacteria; phylum Desulfobacterota; class Desulfovibrionia; order Desulfovibrionales; family Desulfovibrionaceae; genus Desulfovibrio. The sequence continues at coordinate 5,608 of ONPA01000050.1, forward strand.
CCATGAAGGAGGACCCCTTGGCCCCTTTCATGATGAGGAAGTAAAAAATGGCCGTAATGGACACGCCGCCGAAGACGGAACCCACGCGGCGGTACATGGCCGCGTAATTGAAGGTGAAGATGAGGCGGCAGAGGTACTGCACAATGACGCCGGCGATGAAAGCCACGGCCACGGAAATGAGGATGCCCGATATGATGGTCAGGGCCTTGCCGCTGTTGATATACCGGCCGATGTCCGCCATCGCCTCACCATGGCTGTAGATGCTGTAGAACGCGGCGCAGACGGCGCCGCCGAGCAGCTCGAACACCATGGACACGGTGGTGGACGTGGGCAGACCCAGGCTGTTGAAGGCGTCAAGCAGCAGGACGTCCGTGATCATGACCGCGAAGAACACGATCATAAGATCCGAGAACTGGAACATCTGGGGGTAGAAGACGCCCTTGCGGGCTATTTCCATCATGCCGCTCGAGAAGGTGGCACCGGCGAGCACACCGACGCTGGCGACCAGCATGATGATTTTGAACGGGGCAACGCGGGAGCCGATGGCCGGACTCAGAAAGTTCACGGCGTCGTTGCTGACACCCACGAAAAGGTCAAAAGCAGCCAGCAGGGCCAGAAACACCAGCATGACTACATAGAAGGATTCCACGGAAAAACTCCTCTCTGTAAAGAGTGCACAAAAAACAATTCCCTTCATTCAGTCAGGCTCTTCATGCCTTTCCTTTGTGACAATTGTGTGCCGGAAGAGTGATAAGCGCGTGCCTTTCCTTCCCCTGTTACGCTCAGGTAAAAATTCAAGTAACGATTGAAGAAATATCTTGACGGACGCAGCGGCGAAGATAATGATTGACAAAAAGGAGCTGCACCATGCGGGAAACAAATCGCTTTTTTCCCCTCCGCGGGCGGCACAGTCTCGTCCTTGCACTGCTCCTTTGCCTGACCGCACAGGCCGGCGTTTCCGGGGAGCAGGCCATGGCCCAGCCCGGACCCGCGCTCCACGCTACGGCCTCACTGGCACCGATATTCAAGGACTCCGACTGGGCTGCAGCACGCGCCAGACGGAACAGAATCTGCAATGAACAGTCGCCCGACTCGGCCCTCGGCCGCAAAAAGGGCGCGGAAAGCTACCACCAGAACGTTCTGAACGACGCCATACGGCGGGCGGACATGGAATTTGTCCAGGGCCGCGACGGCACGCAGATCGGCGGCGTCAAAATGCATCCGAAAGCCGATCCGGATCTGACCATCGGCTTCGGCATGCCCGGAGCCGCCGACAGAAAGGGCGCCGGCAGCAACGTTCAGATGCAGCTGGATTTCTGAAGTTCTCTTCCCTGTACCAGAAGGGCGGGACCGGCACACAGCCGCTCCCGCCCTTCCTCTGTTCCAGACTCCGCCCGGGGAAGATCAACCGAGGGCATCCAGAAGAAAACGGACAATGGCCGCGGCGATGGTGAGGCAGAGCAGAATCCTGATGGCCCCCGCCGGAACAAACTTCTGCGCCCTCGCGCCGCAGTACATACCGAGAAAACCGCCCGCGCCGAAAAGAAGTCCCAGCAGGAAGTCGGGAGCCACGGTCTGCCCGGGGAAAAAGGGCGCCAGCACACTGTAAAAAATGACGCCGGCCACAGAGGTCAGGAAGGTGCCCATGAGCGTGGCGCCGCCCGTGGTGTGCACGGGAAGACCGTAGACGGACACGAGAAGCGGAGCCATGATGGAGCCTCCGCCTATGCCGTAGGCGCCGCCGGCCGCCCCGACCGCGAGACTCACGAGGAAGAGCGGCACGGTCGGACAGGAATACGACCTGCCCCTGTAGGCGTAGCTGACGCGGGAAAGAGACCAGGAGACACCGTCCACGCGCTCCCCGCCCGGCGCCTTTTCCTTCCGCTTTCCCGAAATGACACCGAGGAAAAGCTTCGCCCCTATCCAGAAAAGAAAGCAGGCCGCGAAAATTCTGAAGGAAGCGGCGTCAGGGAGCCAGACGAGCCTCGCGAGAGCGCCCAGAAAGACGCCGGGAAGCGTGCCTGCCGCCACGACAGCGGCGAGCGGCCAGACCATGCGGCCCTCCCTCACGTAACGGATGACGCCGCCCGGAATGGCCACCACATTATAAAACTGATTGGTGGCGCTCACGGAAGGCGACGTATAACCGAGAAACGTCATCTGGAAGGGCAGCAGAAGAAAGGCCCCGGAAACGCCGCCCATGGAACAGAAAAACGACACGATGAAAGCGGCCAGCGGGGGAACGAAGACAGGAACGTCGACACCGGAGACGGGAAACAGCATGACAGTCCTCCTGCGGACGCGATCCCTCTTCTCCGCGCCCTTGTTTGTCACGAATTTAATCGTTTTCGTGACTATATGTCAACACCCCTGAATAACAGAAAAAAAAGAAGGACAGCCTGAGTATGGGAACTCCGGCTGCCCTTCTTTTTTCCGGTTCCTTTTTCCCCGGATCTCAGTAAAAGTCGCCGATGATGCGGTCCGCGATGATGGCCGCGGCGGAACGCACGGAGAGATGGTTATAGTCCATGAAGCGGACGGGGCGGAGCACGGCGCCGCAGGCCTTCACGAGTTTCGGGGAAAGGCCGTGGGCCGTGCCGAGGAGGATGAGGACCGGACGCTTCCGCGCCATGGCCCGGACGTCCCGGAAGCTCACGCAGGCAGGCTTCTTCGGCCAGTTGGCTGTTGTGGAGATCACGAAGGGCTCTTCGCCGTAGCTCTCTGTCATGCGGCTCACGGCCTCCTCCACGCTCTCCACGGGGCAGGCCATGCGGAGGGCCTGAAGGCGGTTTTCATGGCCCATGACGCCGGCGCGTTCCCAGTGCCGGATGATGCCGGTGAGGAGAGCACGCTGATCCGCTGCCGGCGTGGCCACGTAGAAGGTGCCCATGCCGTAGGTGCGCGCCGTGCGCGAGATGTCGTGCAGATCGAGATTGGTCACGGAGGACATGCCCGTACGGTGCCCGGCCAGAACCACGGGGGAGTGGACAAGACAGAAAGAAATGCTCCTCGCGCAGCTCGGCCGCGTAAAGGTGGCGAGGAGTTCCCCGTCTTTCTTCGTCAGCGGGGCCCCCTCCAGGAGATCCGGCCTTCTCGCGAGCGTCGTGGCCAGGGCCTCGCCCCTGCGCCAGGCTGCGATGGCGCCGTGATCCCCGGACTCGAGGATTTCCGGAACGGGATGTCCCTCGAGGACGGGAGGCCGCGTGTAATGCGGATATTCAAGAAGCCCGGCGGAAAAACTTTCCTCGTCCCCGGACGCCTCCCTGCCCATGAAGCCGGGAACAAGGCGGGACACGGCCTCCATGATGGCGAGGGCCGCGGTCTCGCCGCCATTCAGGACGATATCTCCCACGCTCACGGGCTCGAGGGGGAAGAGGCCGTAAAGCCTCGCGTCAAATCCCTCGTAGCGTCCGCAGAGAAGCGTGATGTCTCCTTCCAGAGAAAGCTCGCGCATAAGTTTCTGATCCGCGGCCCTGCCGTTCGGCGCCATGGCGAGCATGCGCCCGGGCCTTTCAAGGGATCTCAGGGCTGCGGCCACGGGTGCGGTCTGCATGAGCATGCCCGGTCCCCCGCCGTACGGACGGTCATCCACGTGGCGGTGCCTGTCTGTGGAAAATTCCCGCGGATCATGAAAGTCCACGGCTATGATTCCGGCGGCAATGGCCCTGCCCATGAGCCCGGCCCGCAGGGCCGAGCCGAAAAAATCCGGAAACAGCGTGACAATGTGGAAGGTCAGCACGTCGCAAACAACCTCTGGGAAAAAATCAGGAAACGGAGCGGGGCTCCTCCTGTCTGCCCGCATATCTTCCATTTTTCCCCGTTTTTCGCAAGAAAGGGTCCCTTTCTCCCCCGGAAAGCCCTCCCGGCGGCCCGTTTTACGGATTTTTTTTGCCGACTGTGCCCTTCTCCCCTTGCCATTTGCTTTTTTTTGGGTATCTATGGGCCTGTGGCTCAGGACAAGGAGCCGCAGCGTATTTTTTTATCATGTTCCGCGCGGGATGCAGCCTTCTGGTTCCGGGGAGGCTTCTTCTGTTTTATCACCCCGGCCCGCTGGGAACATCATTCAGGTTCGTATCACGGCAGAGAAAACAACGTACTGCCGGATGCGGCCTCTTCATCATATCGTACCTGCCCGGAGAGCGGCAGGAAATTCCCGTGCCGCGCACGCAGTTTTCTGCTGTACGGCCAGAGGAAGGGAACCCATGGCGGAAAAAAAAGACACCGAAGCCAGCATACCTCAGGACGCCGCTGAAAGCGGCGGCGAAAAAAGCCAGACGCCCCGCGTCATTGTCCGCAGCCATAAGAAATCAACGCTTTGCAGCCAGTCAGGCAGAATAAAAACCAGAAAGGGAGCCCTGACGGCCCAGGAAGAAAGCCTCAGAAAAACGCCTTCCACCGTCTCCGCGAAAACTTCCACGGTCAGACCCCTGATTCACGGAATCCTCCAGGCCGTGGATGATGTGCCTGGAAGGCAGTCCGCTTCCGCCGGCAACAATACCTCCAGGGCCTCGGCCTACGGCCGCTTCCTCAAAACCCACGGCAACGCCACGCACCGGCGCAGGCCCGCGGCCACATCCCAGAGTTTCGCGCTTTCCGGCTCTCCGGAGAATGACGGCACGGAGCTCCCCTCCGAAAACGGGGCACGGGCCTCCGCAGCGTATGAAATTCCCGCCGGATCTGCGGGAACGGCCGCGTCTGAAGAAACTCCCGTCACTCCCGCCGCTCCGTCAGGTGAAACCGCCGGAACGGAAGCCCCTCTGGCGGCCGGGGAATCCGATGTGACGCCCCAGGCCGTCGGAGAAAATCCCGGGTACACGCTTCCCGGAACGGAACCCGGCACGGAAGAAGAACCTGCAGCGGAAGAGAACGATACCCCCGCGGATGAACTTTCCGGCGGTCAGGACGGAATCACGGCTCCCGCGGCAGACGAAGTCCGGGAACAGGATGAAAACGGGGAACCCGCAGCCTCATATTCCGGAGAAAGGAACATCACTGCCGGAGACGACACGCATGCCGGCCGCATAGGCAGACTCAATTTCCCGGCTCCCGGCGCCGCTTCCGCTGATACCCCGGAAGCCGCAGAAGAGACGGTCCCCGCCAGGGAAAGAGAAGAAAAAATCAGCGAAGCGCTCCGCGAGCTCACGGAGAGCGATGAGTTCAGCCACCGCATCTTCCGCGACTTCCACATTCCCGCCAGCCTGACGGCTCCCCTGGAGCCCCCTGCCCCCGTGCAGGAGGCCGCCTCCGCCGATGCCGCGCCCGTCACCATGTCCACTGAGGATATGGCGAGGACACTCAAGGACAGCCCCCGTGATATCTCCGGCGGCTCCTTCCGCGGCCTCGTGGAAAACCTTCAGGGCGGTCCCGTCCCCGGGGAAGAGCCTGTCCCCGCCCCGGCTCCCGCCGCGCACGCCGGATCCCCCCGCATCCTCATCTGCTGGGTGGGCAAGGTCGACATCGGCGCTGCCCTGCGTCACGATCAGATCAACCCCGGCCCCGTGCGCATGCTTCTCGAACGCATTGAGCGCTTTGATCACATCATTCTCCTCACTCCCCAGAATCAGAATGTGGAGGATCTCTTCCGCGAGTGGCTCGCTTCCTGCGCTGACGAAAACACACTGGAATTCCGCCGCACCGGCGTCCGCGACCTTTCCGATCACGCGCTCATCTGCTCCGCTGTCATGGATGTGGTGGACGAGACAATCCGGAAGTTCGGCCTGCCCGCTGACGGCACAGGCATCACCTTCCATCTTTCCCCCGGTTCGCCCGCGACACACGCCGTGCTCATGCTCCTCGCCGCGGACCGCTACCGCGGCATCCGTCTCGTTCAGACGAGGCTCCCGGGCATAGGGCAGCGCCCCGAGGTGCTCACCATCGAGGTTCCCTCCGCGGCGCTGACGCCCGCCGCTCCCGGAGACAGGCTCCCTGTCTCTGCCAGCACGGAACCGGAGGAACAGCCTTCTGTCTCTTTTGACGAGCGCGTCCACCAGCGCTACGGCCGCGGAGGCCGCTATCTGCACAAGCGTTCCATCGGGCGCGGCATGGAGCAGGAAAGGACGGACGATGTCATTCCCGAGCCTTACGAGGGCATCAGAAAGCCCACCACGGCTCCCAACATGCAGGCCCAGCCCCAGGAAGGCGAGCCGCCGACAATTTCCGAGGCTCTCGGAAAAGTCTACGCCCGGGTCCAGCGCATCGCCAGCATGCCCCTCCCGGTCCTGCTCATGGGCGAGGACGGCACGGGCAAAAGCCGGCTCGCCCGCTTCGTTCACGAATGGAGCGGCCGCGGCGGCAAATATGTGAGCATTGAGTGTTCCGGCCTCACGGACGCCATGTTCACGAGCGAACTCTTCGGCCAGAAGGCCGGTGACTATCCCGGCGCCTGGCGCGCCCGCGAGGGCGCTTTCCGCCTGGCCAACGGCGGCACCATCTTCCTCGAGAACGTCGACATGCTGACGCCCTCCCAGCAGGCCATCCTGCTGCGCGTCCTGTCCCCCTCCGGCGAGACCGTTGTCGTCCTGCCCGGCCAGGGCCCCCGCCAGGGCTTCACGAGCCGCGTCCGCATCGTGGCCTCGGCCAGCGAACGCATCCTTGAGAAGATCCACAGCGGCGAGTTCCGCCCCGCCCTCTTCTACCGCCTCGCCGGCGTCAGCGCCGAGCTTCCGCCCGTGCGCCGCTACACGTCCGAAGAGCGCCAGAACCTTCTCAGGAGTCTGCTCGTGCGCCTGCAGCACAGGCTCGGCGTCTGCTGGAACTTCAACGGTGACGCATGGCAGGCTCTCGTGGAAGAGGAATGGCCCGGCAACCTCAGGGAACTCACCCGCATGATGCAGCAGATCTGCCTCATGGCCCCGGCTGACGGCACCATCACGAGGGATTACGTGCTGAGCCAGCTCAGGCTGGCCCGCATCTGCCCAGGGGAAAAGCCAGCCCCCGTTCTCACCGAGCCGGCGGTATCCGCCGGACTCCCCGCCGTTCCCGAACAGGATCTGCACGGCTTCACGGCCATGGAACTGCCCCTGCCCGGCACTGCCGGAAGCGCTCCCGCGGAAGACAAAGAACCGGCCGGGCGGAGCGATGACGACTTTGAGCCCGGCGGCGACCTCAGCCTCGACGACTGGCTCCGCCAGCTGCGCCTTAAAAAGGTGCAGGAAGCCATGGAAAAGACCGGAGGCAACAGAAAGGAAGCCGCGGCTCTCCTCGGCATGTCCTACATCCAGCTCAATTACACGCTGCGTCAGCTCAGAAACAAGGAAGAGAAATAACTTCCCCTCCTGAAAAATACAGGCGGCCCGCTCCCCCCTTGGGGGAACGGGCCGCTTTCTTTTCTCTGCCTGAGCCCCCGGCCTACCTGCCGGAAAGAACTTTCGCGGGAGCGTTCACGTACGTGTCGAGACCGCAGTCGCCCGCGTCACTGTCCCAGTCGCGCACGCGCTCGAACTGCACGCCGATGCGCTGCCCCTCGGAAAGCTTCACGCCCGCTCCGGGGAAATGCGGCCCGGCGCTGAAAGACATGGCCTTTTCCGAATCCAGGAGAATTTCCCAGTCCTCCGTGGCGCCGCCCCTGCCTTTCACGCCGTGCCCCACACGCGTGATCACGCCCTGGGCCTCGCCGGAACCCACCACAAGCCTGCGGCACTGTTCCTTCGACTGCGGAAGGGGGGACGCCCCGCCGATCACCCTGCCGCCCTGCAGGCGCAGGCTCTGCTCGCAGAAATGACGATCCGGATTCCACTTCTGCTCCACGTTGTACACGGCGCGCACGCGGACGCCCTCCCGCGTACCGAGCCAGTTGTCCGCTTCCTGCTGTTCGGCGAAGAGATCCCTGTCCGTTCCGGAATCAAGGCGGATTTCGGCGGCGCAGCCCTCGTCGCAGCCAAACCCCTCATACGTTCCTTCCAGGGCAAGGCCGGCGCGCAGGACCTTGGTGCCGCACCATTTCTCGGGGTAAAGGGAGGCCGCGTAAAAAGGTTCCTCCGGATCCGGAGCGTCGAGCTTCGGGCAGACAAGAAAGCCTTTCCCGTCCTCCGCGTACGCAAGATAGTCCACGGCGCCGTCCTCATCGAGCACGGCGCGGAAATGCCCCTTCGTCATTTCGGCGTAGGGCCCCGGCGTGAAATCCCTGTCGAGGCGCCTCACGATGGCGCCGTCCGCGCCCAGGGCGTAAGGACCGAAGCCCACGGGCGGACGGCCGCAGACCACGGCTTTCACGATACGGGCGCTTTCCGCGTCAGGCGGCAGCTGCTTCCCCGCCGTTTCCCTGAAAGAGATGGCCACGCCGGGCCAGACAGCCGTGTGCACGGAGGCGCCGTCCGCGCCATCCTGCACCGTGTCCTCTGCCCAGGGCATGCCGAGCCGCTCCTTCCAGATCCCAGGGGTGATGCCCACATCGCTCAGGAGCCGCATGAGAATGCGCTGCTCCTCCGTGAAACGCCCCGGATTGTAGGCCCCCGAAGGGCCGGTGAATGTCACATCGCTTTCGCGCATCCAGCCCCGCACGGGATAGATGATTTCGTACCAGCGGCCCTGGGCGTTGCTGACCACGCCCCCCACCAGAAATTCCCGCTCTCCGGCATTCGCCACGGTCCTGGCTCCCCGGTTCGGCATGACGAAGACAGAAGGACCGCGCACCGAAGCCCTGGCCACGTCAATGGCGAGGCTCGCGGGGCTTTCTGCGTGGGCCCCCGTGCACAGAAATAAGAGGATCACGACACAGACTGAGGCAGCGGTACGCAGCATGGACACACTCCGGAACACAGAAAAAAACAGCGGAAAAAGACGCAAACCCTGCGCATGGTAGCAGATTGCGCGGCGGCGCGCACCGGGGAAAGCCTGCCCCTTCCCGGCACGGAAACGAAAAAAAAGAAGGTCCGGCGTTGACCGGACAGGCCCGGCACCGTACATTTGAAAGATACGGAGTCCGTCTGTCAGGATCCACCGCAAAACAAAGGAAGCCCTCATGGAACTTTTTACCGATGCCGCCACGGATCACGAATTTTCCGCCATCACCGGACAGATCCCTGCCGAAGCGCAGAAAAAACAGGTCAGAGAACAGCTTGAGAACAATCCCGAAGCCAACGCCGAATGCATGGCCTGGCTCTATACCCTGCGCGGCGACAGCGCCGGGGTGTCGGAAATCCTGAAAACCCTCCCGAAGGACCGCGCGGAGGAACTCGCGCAGAAATTCGCCATGGTGGCCCCGGATCTTAAGCTCATTCACGAGGAGGCCATGAAACAGGCCTCACGCCAGGATATGGAATAACAGGAAGAGGAGAGTCCGTCCTGATGGGCTGACTCCCCTTTTTCTATTCGACGCTGCCAAAGGCAAGTTTCGGGTTCGTCATGCGTATGCTCTTCACGACGCTCTTAATCTGATCCCCCTCTCCCACGCAGAGGAGAACGCCCACTTCCTGATGCGGCGCGTCAAAGGTGGCCACGAGAACGGCCTTTTCATCCTTTATGGTACCTCTGTACTCAATGCGCTCAGGAGTCTGGGACACGATATCCATCTTCGTTTCCTCGCGCTTCAGGCTCCCCGCGGACTCGCCGGCGATTTCCTGGAGGGATTTGCCGAGGCTCGGGATGACTGAGACGGTCACGGCCACGCGGCTGCCTTTTTCGCGGCCGGTGAATCCGGCCATGCAGCGGCCTTTCGTGCACTGCATGCCGTCAGGCACGTTGGTCTGCCATCCGTCCGGCAGATCCAGACTGAAGGCTTCCATGTTCTCCGTGCGCGCCTTTGTCTCATCGTCACTGCCGAAGCAGCCGGCGGCGAGGCAGGAACAAATCAGAACAGCGGACAGGACGAAAAAACGCATACGCGACTCCTTGTTTTTCGGGAAAAAGACAGCGCCGGCGCGCGCCTTGCGGCTGCGGGCGCTCACGGACCGGGGAAAAAGCGTTCGATGATATGGTATACGGATCCGGCCGGCATCAGATCGCTTTTCACGAGGGCTGACGAACTCACGGGGAAGGACTTCCCGGCCCAGGCCGGACTGGCATTTTCGTGAAGAAAGGCTTCAAGAGAGGCCCGGGAAGCCCCGCGCACGCGTGCCAGGGTCACGTGGGGCCTGTAGGCGCC
>ONPA01000026.1 GCA_900319575.1 uncultured Desulfovibrio sp.
GCTCGGTATCATCACCCGCCTGCGCCTCCTTCTGAGGAAGGACGTGGAGCTCTCGAAGCTCGCTTTCCAGCTTGCCTCCGCCGATCAGGTGGATCAGGTCATCCAGCTTCTTTCTCTCCTGCATCCCTATTCCATCAGCGTTCTGTCCGCCCCGTATCTCATCATGCAGGCGGAAAACGCCAAAAAGCCGGGCCAGCCTCCCATCACGAGCGGTTTCCTCATGCTCGCCGTGTTCGAAGAGAAGCCCGATGAGGCAACTGTTCAGAAGATCACCGGCGCCGCTCATATCAAGCTTCTCGATCAGACTGTGGCCGACGAGGAATGGGAGGAGCGTTTCTACCCCATGCGCCTGAAGCGCGGCGGCCCGTCCCTTCTCTGCGGCGAGTATGTCGTTCCCCGCAGCCTGTTCGGCCCCTGCTGGAAAAAGATCACCGAGCGCATGCCGCGTGACATAGTGGGCCTCGAGGCCTTCGCTGACAACCAGAATCAAATGTCTACCCTGGTATACGTCCTTGATTCCTCGGAGGATTTTCTCTCCCTCTTCCGTATGGGCAAAGCCATGATTCCCCTGCATGTCGCCCGCCGCTTTGGCGGTTACGTCTACGCCTCGGGCCTCTGGTTCAACAGCCAGTCACGTTCTATTCTCGGTTTGGGACGCTGGCAGTATCTCAAGGAGCGCAAGAAGGCGCTCGACCCGCAGAATCTTCTCAATACCGGCAAATGCTGCGGCATAGGCCTGCGCCATCTGCCTTTCTCCCTTCTTTCCTGGGGTATCTGGCTGGGTACCGTGCTTATTGCCCCTGTGAGCGCGTTTCTTAAGGCACGTCCGCGCAAGCTTACCGGACACGAGGAGGACTAACCATGGCCCAGCTTGATGAACTTATGAATCTTCCTGATTTTACGGAGGATCTGAAAATCTGCGCCCGCTGCGGCTTCTGCAAGGACGTGTGCCCCACCTTCAAGTTCAGCGACGGCTTCGAGAGCTATTCTCCCCGCGGCCGCCTGTACTTTCTTCACGAATTTCTCGCTGGGCACGAGAAAATGACTCCCGAATGGGTAGACAGGCTTTACCGTTGTACTTCCTGTGAACGTTGCATGGAAGTCTGCCAGACGCAGATTCCCCTTGTACCTCTCTGGGAAGCTGCCCGCGCGCGTACCGTCGCCATGGGACTGGGCCCCATGCCCGCCCATGTGCGGCTGCGCAATGCCGTTGCCAAATACGCCAACCCTTACGGCGAGCCGCTTGAGAAACAGCGCGGCTGGATGCTGCCCGGCATGAACCCCGCTGAAAAGGCAGATCTCCTGGTTTTCGGCGGCTGCACCGCCTCCTACCGCGTGCCCGCCATGTTGCGCACCGGCGTGACCATCCTGCAGAAGGCCGGCATTCCCTATATGTATATGGGTGGCAAGGAGCACTGTTGCGGCAGCCCCATCCTGAGGACAGGCCAGAAGGAAGCCGCCGAGAGCGTCATCCGCCACAACATCGAACTCTTCAACGCTTCCGGAGCGAAGGAAGTCGTTACTCCCTGCGGCGGCTGCTCCAAGACCCTCAAGCATGACTATCCCATCTGGGCGAAGAAACTCGGTCTGCCTCTCAAGGTGAAGTTCCTCCACTTCAGTGAAATTTACGCCCGCCTTGTCAGGGAAGGCAAAATCAGCCTGACGAAGCCCATTCATAAGATCGTGACCTATCACGATCCCTGCCATGTGGGCAGGGCCCAGGGCCTCTTTGAAGAGCCGAGGACCATACTCAGGGCTATTCCCGGACTTGAATTCCGCGAAATGCCCCATCACGGCCCCGACTCCCGCTGCTGCGGCGCCGGCGGCGGCGTAAAGTCCAATTATCCCGATTTGGCAGATCAGATCTGCCAGGATCGCCTCCATGAAGCTATGGACACGGGTGCCGAAATGCTCGTAACCATGTGCCCGTTCTGTCAGGGCAGCTTCAACGGCAACGTCAAAAAGATGGGCGACCCCATCGCAGTCGCCGGCGTCGACGCCCTGTTGCTTGAAGCCATGGGAGGCGATGAAAATGGAACTACAGGAACTGGCAAATAAGCTCCGCCGCTCGGAAGTTTTCAGCGGCAAGCGCTCCATTGATTTTGTCCGCTCTGCCTTCGGGGACGCGTTCGCGTCCTCGGGCATTGCGAACGGAGA
>ONPA01000253.1 GCA_900319575.1 uncultured Desulfovibrio sp.
AAGCCTCCCATGATGACCGGATTTCTGGCAGAGGAGAACTTGACTGGGCGAGCCCAAAAAAATGTGCGAAAAATTCTGGACGTTATCCCCGAGAATCTGCGTGAGGACGCTGTCATCGCACCCCATTCCGTCCCAAAAGCCACCGCTCTGTTGCAAAAGAGGCGGATTTTTCGTAACTACCGTGCGCAGACGGGGGCCGGTTCCGGACACATACTGCCGAAAAAGCCCTGCCGTACATGACCTTTCAGGCCTGCCTTTCCCCCCGCGGGGTGGCAGCAGGGGAAAAACACAATGAGCGAGAGCGAAAACACAAAATCATGGCAGTTCCAGCGCATGGGAGACAACGATCAGGTCCTCCTGCGCACAGTGGCGGAAATCCGCAGACTTCCCGAACTTGATCCCAAACTCTGGGGCGCCCTGAGCTGCCCGGCCAGCGGACTGGAGTATGATAAGCCCTCCGCGGCTATCCTCGATACGGACGACGACGGCCGTATCCGCGTGCCCGAAGTCCTCGAGGCAGTGAACTGGACCTGCGCCCGCCTCGCCGACACGGTTGATCTTTCAAAGCCCGAAGCGGCCATGCCACTCTCGGCCATCGATACCTCAAAACCAGAGGGACAGCATCTCGGAGCCACGGCACGCACACTGCTCTCCCGCCTCGGCCATCCGGGAAACGAGAGCATCAGTCAGGAAGAGGCCCAAGATGCCGCGGACAGCGTGGATCAGACACTCTTCAACGGCGATGGCGTTATTCCGGCCTCGGATGAACTCGAACCCGGCATGAAAGAATTTGTTGAAGCCGGTATCGCCGTCTGCGGCGGCGCGAAGGACGCCTCCGGGAAACCGGGTCTGAACGCGGCTCTGGCAAAAGCCTTCGAAGCCGCCCTCAGAGACTGGCTCACCTGGCGCGAGCAGGTGGATGCAGCAGACCATCCTGTCGGCGCGGACACGCAGGCCGCATGGGATCTTCTTGAAGAGATCCGGGCCAAGGTGGACGACTACTTCCTGCGCTGTCGACTTGCCGCCTTCGCCCCTGGCATCGAGGAGCCTGTCAACGCAGAGGAAAAACTCAGTGCGGCTCTCCAGGAGAACGACCTCAGCGGAGAAACACTCTCCGCCCTTCCTCTCGCTCACGTGACGCCGGACGGCGACCTCCGTCTGGCCACAGGCCTCAATCCCATCTGGCGCGACCGCGTGGCGCGCTTCTTCACTCTGACCGCGCCCCTGCTGGCAGATCCCCAGAGAGTATCCTGGCAGGACTGGCAGAAAATCAGGGACGCTTTCGCTCCCTTCGGCGCTGCCCTTGCCGCACGTCCCGCCGTAGCCGCTCCTGCTGACGGCGCCTTTTCTCCGGCGGCCGATTCCGCGAAGGCTCTGGACGCGCTCGGTGTGGAGAAAGCCAAGAAGATGCTCGAAAACGGCATGGAAAAGCGTTTCGAGGAACTCGCTGACAAGGACGTGAACGGCCCCGAGGCAGCCAGGGACATCAAGGATCTGCGCCGCCTCGTGCTCATGTACCTGCACCTCGGCAAACTCCTTCAGAATTTCGTTTCCTTTGTCGACTTCTACAGCCTCGGCGAATCCGTGACCTTCCGCGCGGGCACCCTTTATATAGACGGTCGCTCCTGCAAGCTTTGCGTACCTGCAGCAGATCTCGCGGCTCACTCGCGCATGGCATCCCTGAGCCAGCTCCCCCTGCTCTACTGCCAGTGCACCCGCAGAAGCAACGCGGCTGAAAAGCGCCTCATCATGGCCGCGGTCACGGCAGGCAGCGAGGACTATCTGGTCGAAGGCCGCAACGGCGTCTTCGTGGACAATGAGGGCAATGACTGGGATGCCGTTCTCGTCAAAATCATCCACAATCCCATCAGCATCAGACAGGCAGTCTGGGCGCCCTACAAACGCCTGCGTCAGATGGCCGGCGACGCCATTGCCAAGTACGCGGCGTCGAAGGCCAATACCGCCCTTGCTGACGCGGCCAAACTTGCCAAGACACCGGACGCCAAGGCCCCGGCTGGGGGAGGCTTCGACATCGGCAAGAGCGCCGGCATCTTCGCCGCCGTCGGCCTCGCTCTCGGCGCCCTCGGTACTGCCGTGGGCAGCATCGCCAACGCCCTTTTCTCCCTGGCCTGGTGGCAGTTTCCCCTGCTCATCATCGGCATCTTCGTTGTGATTTCCGGACCGTCTGTCCTGCTTGCGTGGCTCAAGCTGCGCAGGCGCAACCTTGCCCCCGTGCTGGAAGCCTCAGGCTGGGCTGTCAATTCAAAGCTCCCCATCAATCTCAAGCTGGGCGCGGCCCTGACCCAGACTGCCGTACTCCCTCCCGACGCGGAACGCCTGCATAACGATCCGCTCCACCAGGAAAGCGGACACGCCGGATTC
>ONPA01000043.1 GCA_900319575.1 uncultured Desulfovibrio sp.
AGCCCGTGACGGAGAAAGTCCCATCCTTGTGGGCACGCTCGGGAAAATCCCGACGGAGAATTTTGCCGGGGGCTTCGCCTACGTGGCGCTCGGGCACATTCATTCCCCGCAGAAGCTGAAGGTGGGGGGCAAAGTGATGGAAAACGTGCGCTACTGCGGATCTCCCCTCCCCATGAGTTTCGATGAAACGGCCGGCAAAGAGGTCGTCATCCTGGATATCGGAGAGGAGGGATCCTGCGGGGTTCAGCCCGTTCCCGTTCCGCGTTTCCGGGAGCTGAAGCGTCTCTCGGGCGGCACAGAGGAGCTGCGCGGCATGCTCCGGAAGGACGTCTGGGAACACCCCGGCATGTGGCTCGACATCCGGTGCGCGGAGGGCACGAGCCGCTCCCTCAGGGAAAATCTTGATCGTGTCATCGCGGAAGAGGCTGAAAAGCGGGGCGTCTCTCCGAAAGACAGGCCCGTTATTCTGCATACGGAAGCCATCCCGCCAAAGGTTTCCGAAGGGCTTGAAGGAAGGGAGAAAGATCTCGCGAGTCTCACACCGGACGAGGTTTTCGAGAAGCTTCTCGACAGCCGCGGCGTCAGGGGAGAGGAACGCGGCCCCCTGCGCGTGTACTACCAGAAGGTCCTGCGGGATCTCGAGGAACATCCCGAAGGCGCCCCTGAAGCGCGGCAGGGCACGGAGACGGAGAACTGAGGGGGAGATTCATGAAAATCGAGCAGCTGCGTTTCCGCAACCTGAACAGCCTTGCCGGGGAGTGGGTCATCGACTTTACGGACAGGGAACTTTCCGACGAAGGCATCTTTCTCATCACCGGCCCCACGGGCGCGGGCAAGACAACCATTCTTGACGCCATCACGCTCGCCCTTTACGGCCAGACGCCAAGGCTTTCCAGCATCAGCACGGGCGGCAACGAGATCATGAGCCGGCAGCAGGTAAACTGTTTTTCCGAGGTTATTTTCTCGGCCGGAGGAAAAAGATACCGGGCCCTCTGGTCCCAGCGCCGCGCCCGCGGCAAAGCGGATGGCAGGCTCCAGGCACCGTACAGGGAATTCGAAGACATGACCGGCGCTCCGGGGAAGCCCATCGATAAAATCAGGGAAGTGAGCAGAGCCGTCCTTGAGGCTGTGGGCATGGATTTCGACGGTTTCACGAGGTCTGTCATGCTGACCCAGGGGCAGTTCGCGCGCTTTCTGAACGCCCAGCCGGCTGACCGCGCCCACATCCTGGAAAAAATTACGGGTACGGACTTCTACTCCGCTATTTCCCGGCGCTGCCTCAGAATGAGAGGCGAAGCCGCGAAAAAATCAGAGCTTTTACACCAGCGGCTCGCCGACTGCCGGGTGCTCAGCAGCGGGGAAAGGGCAGCGCTCGAAGCAGAGCAGAAGGTCATCGATGCTGACTGCGCGGCGAATCAGAAAGAGCAGCAAGCCGTACGGAGCGCGCGTGAGTGGGCCGTCAGCATGGACAGCGCCATACGGGAGCGCGCGCAGGCCGAAGCCAGGGGAAAGGCTCTTATAGCAGAGATCAGCAATTTTGAGCCCTCCAGGGAGAGGCTTGAGCGGAGCAGAAAAGCCGCGGGGCTCCGTGAGGGGTACGCCGTTCTGAAGAACCGCCGCAGGATAGCCGACGACGCCCAGGCTCTTCTGAAAGAACTGGACGGAGCCGGCGTAAGCGGCACGCAATCCGGCGAGGAGCGGACAGGGGCCATGATTCAGGCCATGCGCGCCGCAGGTGAGCGGAGCGGCAGCGCGGAGCTGAAGGCAGGTCTGGACGGGTTCTGCGGGAGTCTTGAGACGGCGCTCGCCGATTTCGGGGCCAGAAAACAGGATGCCGCCCGGGCCTCGGAAAATCTCAGGAAAGCAGTCCTCGATGAGGAAAATGCCACCCGGCAGGCCGGAGAAGCTGACAGGGCAGTCAGGGAGAAGGATGAAGCCCTTACCCTTGCGCAGAAGAATCTTGACGCCGCGCTCGATGGCAAAAGTCCGGAATACTGGGATGACCTCGCCACGCTCGCCTCGTCCACGTTAAACGCCATCCGCTCCCTTCAGGTCACATGCGGCTCCATCGCCACCCAGAAAAGCGGCATTGAGCAGAAAGAAGAGCAGCGCAGGGCAGCGGGGAAGAAAGCGGAGGAGGACAAACGTGTCCTCAGTGAACTCCGGGAAAAGGACATCCCCTTCAGCCAGAAGGAATATGACCTTCTGAAGGACAATTACCTGCTCGCGCGCAGGGTTTCCGATCTCGAGGAAGAGCGGCACAGGCTCACTGCCGGCCAGCCCTGTCCCCTGTGCGGCTCCACGGTTCATCCCTATGCCGAAGGCGCGCCGCTCCCGGACCTCAGAAAGGAGGCCATGGGCGCCGCGGAAAAGAAGCTCAGGGAACTGCAGAACAGGGCATCCCGTCTGGACGGCGATATTGCGGGCAGCCAGAGGCTCATAGAGGCCCTCAGCCGCGATATCGCCACAGGGGAAAAGGAGCTCGCCCGCCTGAACGCCGGATTTGACGCCGGGCGCGCCGAATGCCTCGCCCGCGCGGGATCGTGCCAGGTCATTCTTCCGGAAAGCGCGTCCGCGTCTGATGCCGCCTCCGTCCTTGCCCGCGCTGCGGAAAAGTGGCAGGCGGACGCGGAAAAGGCAAAGAAATTCCTGGAGAAAATCCGGAAACTGGCCGCGGAGCGGGACAGGGCACAGTCGCTCCTGAACCAGGCGCGGCAGACCGGGCACACGTTCAGTCTGAAGAAGACAGACGCCGAAGGCAGGAGAAAAACGGCGGAGACAGCGGCGGCCGGCGCCGGATCCGCGCTCGCGGCGGCCGGAGAGGCTCTCGGGCGCGCGCGGCAGGCCTTCGCGAACGGGCTCGCCACGTTCACGGCATCACGGGACGAAGCGCAGGCCGCGTTCAGCCAGGCTCTCAGGGAGACCGGCTACGCGGACGAAGCAGCCTGGGCCCGTGACCTGCTTCCCGGGGACGAACACAAAAAGCTTGAGGAACAGGAACGGACCCTGCAGCGGGAACTGGATCGTCAGAAAGCGCTGGAGGAGGCCGCGAAGAAGAAATACGACACCCTCGCCGCTTCCAGAGCCACGGACATGAGCATCGCCGAACTTGAAGCGCGGCTGCAGGAACTTGAACGCGTCTTCGCGGAGAAGCTCGGGCGCCGCGGCACGATTAGCGCGGATCTCGCCCGCGACGCGGCGATCCACGGGCAGAAAAACGCGCTCATTGCGGAGAGCGGGGAAGCCGATGATGAGCTTAAACGCTGGGATGATCTCAATAATCTCATCGGTTCCTCGTCAGGCGATAAATTCAGCAACTTCGCCCAGAGCCTGACTCTTGCCACGCTGGCGCAGGAGGCCAACCTCCAGCTGAAAAATCTCGCCCCACGCTACACGCTGGAGACAGGAGGAAACTTAAACCTCGACTTTGACGTCATTGATTCCTGGCAGGAAAACGAGCGGCGCAGCGCCCGCAATCTCTCGGGCGGCGAATCCTTCCTCGTGAGCCTTTCCCTGGCTCTGGCCCTGTCTTCGCTTTCGCACGGAAGCTCGCATATCGAAACCATGTTCCTCGATGAAGGGTTCGGCACCCTGGATCCGGAGGCCATGGAAACGGCCCTGAACGCGCTCGCTGCCCTGCGGCAGGGGGGAAGCCGCCTCGTAGGCATCATCTCTCACGTGGAGGAGCTGAAGGAAAAGATCGACGTTCAGGTCAGGGTCAGCCGCGGCAATAACGGCGTCAGCACGATGGAAGGCCCCGGCATCTCCCGCGGCGGAAAAAAGAAGGAAATTAAATCTTTGCTTGAAGTATAAAAGGCTTACAGACTGAAAAAGCGCCGGGGCAGGGCGGAAAACGCTCTTCCCGGCGCTTTGTTTTTTTCTGGCCTGTTTTTTCTAGCCGAGACGCGTGCGCAGGGCTATGGCCGCGAGGCGGCCTGACGCGATAGCCCAGTGCAGGTTATAGCCGCCGAGGAGGCCGGTGACATCGAGGAGCTCGCCGATAATGGAAAGCCCCGGCACGACGCGGCTGAAGAAGGTCATGGGCACCACTTCGGACGTGTCCACGCCGCCGCGGCAGACTTCCGCGAATCTGAGGCCGGCCGTGCCCGCGGGAACAAGGGTGTACTTTCTCAGGTTCTGCAGGAGACCTTCACGTTCCGCTTTAGCTATTTCGGCGCAGCGGCGGTCGAGGAGCTCCGCGGGCACGAGGCTGTCCACGAGGCTCTGGGGCATGCGTTTTGAGAGGATGGAGCGCGGCGTGCCCCTGCCGCACTGTTCATCGCTGAAAATGGGGCCGGGATCCTGGCCGGCGAAGAAGTCGATGGTGACCGGCTCATCCCTGTGCCAGAAGAGCGACGCCTTGAGCGCGGCCGGGCCTGAGAGGCCTTCATGGGTAAAAAGAAGATCGTCGCGGAAGGTCCGCTTTGTTTCCCCTCCGACAGTCAGCTCCACGGGCAGGCTCACCCCCTGCAGTCCGAAAAGAGCGGAATCTTCAGGCAGGATAAAAGGTGTCAGGGCCGCTTCGGGCGTGATGACGTGGTGGCCGAGAGATTGGGCGAGGGCGTAGCCGAAACCCGTCGCGCCCACGGCGGGGCAGGCCGGGGAGCCCAGGGCCAGCACGAGGTGTCTGCCCTTTACCGAAGTGCCGTCCTTCGCGGTCAGCGTCACGCTTCCGTCAGAAACACGGACGCCGTCGGCGGGCACGTTCAGGCCTGTGCGCAGGGCAAAGCGTCCCTTTTTGCAGCCGCGGATAAGGGCGCTCACAAGATCACGCGCGGACGTCGCCAGAAAGTAGCGGCCGCCCTCGCGTTTTTCCCAGGGCAGTCCCAGGCTGTCCATGAAACGCGTCATACCCATGGTGCTGAAGGCGTCCAGCACGGGATCCACAAAACCCGGCGTTCCGCAGAGGTAGCAGTCCGGGGAGAGAGAGGAGTTGGTGAAATTGGCGCGTCCGCCACCACAGATGGCCAGCTTGCGCGCCGGCGTGCGTTCCCTGTCGATGACGCACACGGAGAGTCCGAGCTCGGTGCAGCGCAGGGCACAGGAAAGGCCTGAGGCACCGGCTCCCAGAATGATCACATCGTACCCGTCGCGGCCGTCGAACTGGCTCCCGCGGAGAAAATCCTGCTCGTCCTTCTCATCGACAGTCCAGCGCTTCGCGAAGGGCTTGCGCTGCCCGTACCCGCTCCGGCCGTCATCGTCTGACGAAGGGGCGGGGCGGCTGTCCCCGCGGTATCCGCCGCGGGAAGAGTCACTGCGCGGCGCGGTGTCACGGCTGAAGGAAGGCCTGCCGTCGTGGGAGAAACGGCTCTCGCCGCGACCGGAAAAATCCTCTCTGTCTTCGCGCGTGTAGGGCCTGCCGGGACGGCGGTCACGGCTGAAGGACGGCCTCTCATCACGGGAAGAGCCGCGCTCTGCCCCGTTCTCAGAGTTGTCATAGCTGCGGTCACGATGAAAAGACGGTCTGTCGTTATGCGGGAAACGGTGTTCGCCGCGTCCGGGAAAATCCTCTCTGTTTTCGCGGGAGTACGGTCTGCCGGGGCGGCGGTCACGGCTGAAGGATGGCCTCTCATCACGGGAAAAGCCGCGATCGGTCCCATCCCCGGAGCGGTCATAGCGGTGGTCACGCTGAAAAGACGGTCTGTCGTTATGGGAGAAACGGCGCTCGCCGCGTCCGGAGAAGTCCTCCCTGTCTTCGCGGGAGTAGGGTCTGCCGGGACGGCGGTCATGGCTGAAGGACGGCCTCTCATCGCGGAAAGAACCGCGTTCTGACCCGTTCTCAGAGTTGTCAAAGCTGCGGTCACGCTGGAAAGACGGCCTGTCATCGTGGGAGAAACGGCGCTCGCCGCGTCCGGAAAAATCCTCTCTGTCCTCGCGCATGTAGGGCCTGCCGGGGCGGCGGTCACGGCTGAAGGACTGTCTCTCATCACGGGAAAAGCCGCGATTGGTCCCATCCCTGGAGCGGTCATAGCGGTGGTCACGCTGAAAAGACGGTCTGTCGTTATGCGGGAAACGGCGCTCACCGCGTCCGGAAAAATCCTCCCTGTCTTCGCGGGAGTAGGGTCTGCCGGGACGGCGGTCACGGCTGAAGGACGGTCTCTCGTCGCGGAAAGAGCCGCGATCTGACCCGTTCTCAGAGCTGTCATAGCTGCGGTCACGATGGAAAGACGGTCTGTCGTCATGGGAGAAACGGCGCTCGCCGCGTCCGGAGAAATCTCTCCTGCCTTCACGCGGGTAGGATCTGCCTCCGCGGGAAGGGCCGTGCCCGGACTGCCCTTCCTCACGGGAAAACGGTTTGCCGGTCCTGCGGTGCCTTGTTCCGGCGTCCTCTCTCCGGGGCTGGCCTTCGCTGCTGTCCGGAGCATGCCTTCCGGCAGAAGGGAAGCGCGGCGCGCCGGATACTTCCGTTCCGTTTGACTTGTTTTTTGTTGAAGGGGTATGCATTTCAGACTGATTACCTTCTGTCTGCTCTTTACGCGGAGTCTCTTCCATGCCTCTTGTATCCTCTCTCTATGTGCCGCCTTTTCCTTTCCAAAATGGCCGGCTGAATACTGTTTTTCCCACGCTTTTCAGGCGCGTGGATTACCCTGACAGGCAGGAGGGAGGGGATTCCCTTCTGCGCCGTGAACGCATCAGCACGCCGGACGGCGATTTCCTTGATATCGATATTTACCCGTCTCCCGCAAGCCCCCGTTTTCTGGCCGTGCTGACCCACGGACTCGGCGGAAATTCCCGGCGCAAGTATGTGCGCGGCATGGCCAGGGCCTTCAGAAGAGCAGGGGGGCTGTGCGCTGCCTGGAACCACCGGGGCGCCTCCGGTGAAATCAACAGGGCAAGACGCTTCAGCCACATGGGCGAGACAGGGGATCTTGCCGCCGTCATCGCCTGGGCTGAGCGCTTTGATCTGCCCATCGTTCTGGCAGGCTTCAGCATGGGAGCCCATCAGACCCTAAGCTATCTCGGGGGAGATAACGTGTCCCCGGCCGTCGTCTGCGGCATCGCCATATCTGATCCCTGCGATACTGTCACGGCTGGAAATCTCATCGATACCCCGCGGAACACGGTGTTCCGCCGTTATCTTCTGAAACAGCTGCTGCCCCTGGTACGGGAAAAGCTTTCGCGCTATCCCGATATCGCCGGGGGAGCTGACGTCGGGGGCATAACGGATTTTCATACCTTCGACAACCTCGTGACTGCCCCGGCCTTCGGCTTCCGCAGCGCTGAGGACTATTACAGCCGCGTTTCCGTCCTGCCGCGCATTCCCTTTATCAGAAAGCCTGTTTTTCTCCTGAACGCGCTCGACGATCCTTTCTGCACGCCGGCGTGCCACCCGTTTTCCGAAGCGGAAAAGAATCCGGTCTTCTGGTTCGAGGCCTCCCGCTGGGGCGGCCACATGGGCTTCGTCACGAAGGGGGATACCTGCTATCATGAGGAGCGCGCCGTGCGTTTCCTTAATGAAAGGATCGGATTCTGAGCGGGGCAGGGCGTCAGACGGGAAAAACGGGACTGCATTATTGAAGCAGAAGTTGAAATTTCCCGGCCCGCCGGAGCATCCCGCCCGCTGCCCGGGATGGATTCCGCCCCGGGCAGCTTTCATTATTATCTGACCAGGTGTTTGAGATCGCCATAGCCCTCTCTGTCCATTTCCTCATAAGGAATGAAGCGGAGAGCTGCGCTGTTGATGCAGTAACGGAGCCCGCCCCTGTCCTTTGGACCGTCAGTGAAGACATGGCCGAGATGGGATCTGCCGCTGCGGCTCCGGACCTCAACCCGGTCCATGCCGTGGCTTCTGTCCTCATGCTCCGTGACCACGGACGGATCGATGGGCTTCGCGAAGCCCGGCCAGCCGCAGCCGGTTTCAAATTTATCGGAGGAAGAGAAGAGGGGTTCCCCCGTCGCGACATCAACATAAATACCGCGGCGCGTATTCTTCCAGTACTTCCCGGTAAAGGGTCTCTCCGTCCCGGCGTTCTGCGTGACGTCATATTCCTCAGGCGTAAGCTTCTTTTTCAGCTCCCCGTCGGAAGGCCTGGCATATCTGGCGGGATCCAGGGAGCCTGCTTTTTTCCCCTCAAGATCCCTGAGGCTGTCAAAGCTGATGTGACAGTAGCCGCCAGGGTGCTTTTTCAGGTAATCCTGATGGTATTCTTCGGCCGGATAGTAGTTTTTCAGGGGCATGAGTTCGACCGCGAGCGGCCTGTCGTACTCCTTCTGAACGGCGGCCATGACTGAGGCGAGGATCTTTTCGTCCTCCCCGTCCACGAAGTACATGCCCGTACGGTACTGGCTCCCCGTGTCATTGCCCTGCCGGTTTACGCTGACGGGATCGATGATTTTAAAAAAGTGCTCCGCGAGTGTCCGGAGACTGACGAGCGAGGGATCGTAGCGCACATGCACAGTCTCCGCGAAGCCCGTGTCCCCGGAACAGACGTCCTGGTATTTTGGGTTTTCCGTACTGCCGTTGGCGTATCCCGCCGTAACGCCGCTCACCCCGGGAATGCGGGAAAAGTACTCTTCCACTCCCCAGAAACACCCTCCGGCGAAGTACACGTCCCTGAGCCCGGACGCGGCGGCTGTCTTCTTTTCCATATCTGCCTCACTGCTGCTTCCCCTTCCCGGGGAAGACGTATCTTCCGCCGCCATGGCCAGCGTAGACGCCAGCAGAAAGACGACGGACAGGAGAAATAACACCGTTTTCTTCATGGCTTCCTCCTTTGCGGGGGATCCGGAGCATCCGGTTCCTGTCTGGTGCTTTACATTCCGGGAAGGGATCCCGGCCGTTCATGGACGCGCGCCGGAAAAGATCCGTGTCCTGAGTTTCCGGCCGCGAGGCATCCTGACAGCATGCCGCGCGCTGTACGGCGGAAGAGCCTTTGTACAGGAATGGTATTCTCACACAGGCGGCCGGAGATGAAAAGCCTGACGGGAAACCGGGGAGAGCTGTTCCCCCCGGCCGGAGACGGGACTGAATGGCCCCCCCCTGTCTGCCCCGGACCGGGATGTCCCTGAGCCCGCGATCCTTTAGAGATGGGGAAGGGCGGGTTTCGGAGGGAAAGAGAAAGGCGGGGACAACAAAAAACCCCGGGAGCTCTGTGAGCTTCCGGGGTCCTGCTTTCTGGTAGCAAGGGGGAGATTTGAACTCTCGACACTGCGGGTATGAACCGCATGCTCTGACCAACTGAGCTACCTTGCCGTGACACTCTCATTCGGTGCGAGGTCATGTATACGCACATCAGAAGGGCTTTGCAAGCTTTTTTTTGAAAAATTCCGAAAAAAAGATTCCGGAGGTTCCGCCTTTCTGTCCGCCGTACAGAAATTGGACGGGCAGGCCGATTTCTGGACAGCCTGAGAACAGAAGCTGGACAGGGCGGGCGGCACCCGGAAAAATTTGCGCAAAGAGTCCCCGAAACCGCTGTGCCAGCCCTTGATTTTTCAAAGAATATACATTACCTAGAACTGCTCAAACAGACAAAATACTCTTTTTAAGGAGACATCTTATATGGCTGATGAGAAAGTAACCGCGACTGAGGATTCTGGCGAGAATTTTGCCGAAATGTTTAAGGCGAGCCAGGAAAACGCTCAGGGACGGGTAAAACAGGGGGACAAGGTTACCGGAACCGTTATCGATGTGACCGACGACAGCGTCTTCGTGAACGTGGGTGTGAAGATTGACGGCATTATGGATCGCAAGGACTTCATCGACAATGAGGGCAACCTCACGGTGAAGGTCGGCGACGAAGTCGAAGCCTACGTCACCAAAGCCACTTCCCAGGAAATCGTCCTTTCCCGCTCCATGAACGGCGCCGGCATGGCTGCCATCGAGAACGCCAAGGACGCCGGCATTCCGGTTGAGGGCAGGGTCATCGACGCCTGCAAGGGCGGCTACCATGTCGAGATTCTCGGCAAGACCGCTTTCTGCCCCGGAAGCCAGATGGCTGCCGGCGAGCCTGAGAGCCTGCCCGGCCAGACCTTCCAGTTCCTCATCACCCGCGTTGAGAGCCGCGGCCGCAACATCGTTGTGAGCCACCGCGCCCTCGTTGACCGCGAGCGCGAAGCCAGCCTCGAGAAGTTCCTCTCCGAAGTGAAGGAAGGGGATATCATCGAAGGCAAGGTCACCCGCCTCGCTCCCTTCGGCGCCTTCGTCGAAGTCGCTCCCGCCGTTGAAGGCATGATCCATCTTTCCGAGCTGTCCTGGTCCCGTGTGGTCAAGGCCGACGAGGCCGTGAGCGTGGGTCAGGAAGTGAAGGTCAAGCTCCTCAAGGTTTCCAAGGAGAAGGGCCGCGACGGCCGCGAGCATACCCGCATTTCCCTCTCCCTCAAGCAGGCTCAGGGCAACCCCTGGGATGACGCCGCCTCCAAGCTGGTGATCGGCGATATCGTTGAGGGCCGCGTTGTGCGCCTCGCTCCCTTTGGCGCCTTTGTCGAAGTGCTGCCCGGCATCGAAGGCCTCGTGCACATCTCCGAGATGTCCTGGGGCCGCCGCGTGAACAAGCCTGAAGAGGTTGTGAAGCCCGGCGACACCGTCAAGGTCAAGATCAAGGACGTGAACCTCGAGAATCACCGCGTTTCCCTCAGCATGCGCGACGCCGAAGGCGATCCGTGGGCTGACGTCGAAACCCGCTTCCCCGTGGGCGCCAGCGTGACCGGCAAGGTCGAGAACCACTCCAAGTTCGGCCTCTTCGTGACCCTCGCCCCCGGCATCACCGGTCTGCTCCCCGAAGGCGTTATGCGCGCCACCAAGACCGCTGCCCAGTTCCAGAACCTTGAGAAGGACGCCGAGGTCGAGCTCGAAATCCAGCGTGTCGACCCCGCCGCCCGCCGCATCACCCTCGCCCCCAAGGGCGTCGAGATGCCCGCTCCCAAGGAAAAGGAAGCTTCTTCCGGCAAGCCCGAACGCAAGGGCGGCAGGCCCGGCCGTGAGCCCGAGGATAACTCCTGGCGCCAGCACCAGAAGTCCGGCTCCAGCAACAACAGCGTGATGTTCCAGGCTCTTCAGGAAGCCCTCAAGGCCAAGAAGAACTAACGACACTCTCTGACTGAGAAAGAATGTATGCAGGGGGAGGCGAGGCCGGACGGCTTTTCCTCCCCCTGCTATGTTTTTGGCACACTAATTGCATAACTCTCAGTACACCTTTGAAGGAGATTGAGACTGTATGTATCTGAAAAAAGCTTTTACCGCTGTCATTGTTCTGACGGCTTTCGTTCTGGCCCAGACAGCCAGGGCTGAGAATCTTCCCGATTTCTCCGAGCTCGCCGCCGCGAGCGGTCCGGCCGTCGTCAACATCAATACCGAGCGCACCGCCAACGTGAGCGGCCCTGAAGACATGTTCGGCGATATGTTCCGCAACATGCCCCCCGGATTCGACCGTTTCTTCGGCGGTCCCTTCAACAACAGGGGACAGAAGGCTCCCAAGCGCAAGCAGAAGTCCCTGGGCTCCGGTTTCCTGATTTCCGCTGACGGCTACATCGTCACCAACAACCACGTGGTTGCCGACGCCGACTCCATCCGTGTCACCCTCGACGAGAGCGTGTACAAGGGTGAGCCCGTCAAGGCGAAGCTCATCGGCTCCGATGAGGAAACCGACCTCGCTCTCCTGAAGATTGACGTGGACAAGCAGCTGCCCTTCCTGAAGTTCGGCAGCTCCGCAAACCTGAAGATCGGCGAATGGCTCCTCGCCATCGGCAACCCCTTCGGTCTTGACCATTCCGTCACCGCCGGCATTCTTTCTGCCAAGGGCCGCCGCATCAACGCCGGCGCCTTT
Source organism: uncultured Desulfovibrio sp. (assembly GCA_900319575.1). Taxonomy (GTDB): domain Bacteria; phylum Desulfobacterota; class Desulfovibrionia; order Desulfovibrionales; family Desulfovibrionaceae; genus Desulfovibrio. The sequence continues at coordinate 11,763 of ONPA01000043.1, forward strand.
GACAACTTCCTGCAGACCGACTGCGCCATTAACCCCGGCAACTCCGGCGGTCCCCTTCTGAATATGAAGGGTGAGGTCATCGGCATCAATACCGCCATCATCGCTTCCGGCCAGGGCATCGGCTTCGCCGTGCCCAGCGACCTCGCCAACGACATCATCTCCAAGCTCAAGGGCGGCAAGAAGATCAGCCGCGGCTGGCTCGGTGTCGTGATCCAGGATGTCGATGAAAACACCGCCAAGGCCCTGGATATGAAGGATGCGCATGGCGCCCTCGTGGCCAGTGTCCAGGAAGGCCAGCCCGCCGACAAGGCCGGCATCAAGGAAGGCGACGTGATCGTCTCCGTTGACGGCCAGAACATCAAGGATACCGCTGAACTGCTCGCCGCCATCGCCAAGAAGGCTCCCGGCTCCGACGCGAAGGTGACCGTGTGGCGTGAAGGCGCCGCGAAGGAATTCACCGTGAAGCTCGGCGACCGCAGCGAGAACCTCTCCGCTGAAAACGGCATCCAGACCAGGGATGGCAGCGAAGCGAAGAAGTCCGAAGGCACGCTCGGCCTCTCCGTGCGTCCCCTCACCAGGGATGAAGCCAAGGCCTTCAAGATCAAGGACGGCGGCCTCGCCATCCTCAGCGTTGACGAAGACAAGCCCGCCGCTGCCGCTGACCTGCGCGAAGGCGACATCATCGTCAAGGCGAACATGAAGCCTGTCTCCACCGTGGCTGACCTTACGAAGCAGGTGAGCGAGTGCACCAAGCGCGGCGCCATCCTCCTTCAGATTAACCGCCGCGGAGACCTCATCTTCCGCACCGTGAAGCTCGGCAAGTAGCTTCCTCTTACAGAAGACTCCGTCAGGGGCCGTGTCCGTCATCCGGGCGCGACCCCTTTTTTTGTGTCCTGAGCCGGGCTGCGGGAGGGGAGAATGCCCGCTATGGTATTGCGGACGGAAGTGGGGTATAGTCTTTTGAGGTGTATACCGTTTTTTATACAAAACCCGGATCCTTGCAGAGGAGGCGCCATGTCCATTCATCCTGAGGCGGGCAAACTCGCCGATCCCAGAACGCTTGAAAATATCCCGGCCCTCATGGCCGCCTATTACACGGAAAAGCCGGATCCGTCCGTACCTGGCCAGCGTGTCTCATTTGGCACGTCCGGGCACCGCGGCTCATCTCTCAAACGCACCTTCAACGAGGCGCATATCGAGGCCATCACCCAGGCCGTGTGCGACTACCGCTCCGCCGAAGGCATTGACGGGCCGCTCTACATCGGCTTTGACACCCATGCCCTGTCAGCGGCAGCCTACCGTACGGCCCTGTGCGTGCTTGCCGCCAATCATGTCAAAACCCGCGTTTCCAAAGATGGCAGATATACGGCCACGCCCTGCGTGTCCCATGCCATCCTTCTCTGGAACAGAACCCATGAGGGCATTGACCGCGCCGACGGCATCATCATCACTCCGTCCCACAACCCGCCCTCGGACGGCGGATTCAAGTACAATCCCCCCCACGGCGGCCCGGCTGACACGGCTGTGACCTCGCGCATCGAGCAGGCCGCCAATGAAATTCTCGCGGGCGGCAACAGGGAAGTGCACAGGATTGACTACGAGGCAGCCCTCTCTTCCCCCGAGACCGAGGAATTTGACTTTGTCAGCGCCTACGTCGACGGCCTTGCCGACATCATCGACATGAAGGCTATCGCCAAATCCGGTCTGAAACTGGGCGTTGATCCTCTCGGCGGCGCCAGCCTCGAACTCTGGCAGCCCATCGCCGACAAATACGGCCTTAACCTGACCATCGTGAACAAATGCGTTGATCCCACCTTCCGCTTTGTCCCCCGTGACAAGGACGGAAAAATCCGCATGGACTGCTCTTCCCCCTGGGCTATGAGCGTGCTTCTCGGGATGCGCGATAAATTCGACCTGAGCTTCGCCTGCGATCCCGACTCTGACCGCCATGGCATCGTAACCAGCGAAGAACTCATGAATCCCAACCACTATCTGTCCGTGTGCGCCTGGTATCTCATGAAAACGAGGAAGCACTGGCCAAAGGAATGCGGCATCGGCAAGACCGTAGTGACAAGCAACATGCTGAACCGTATCGCCGATCACATCGGCTGCGGCATCGTGGAGACGCCGGCCGGCTTTAAATGGTTCGTCCCCTTCCTCACGAGCGGGAAATGCGGGTTCTGCTGCGAGGAAAGCGCTGGCGGCTCCTTCCTGTGCTTCGACGGCAGTACCTGGTCTACGGACAAAGACGGCCCGCTGCTCTGCCTGCTCGCCGCGGAAATGACCGCGAAGGAAGGCATGAACCCCAGCAAACTCTATAAGAAAATCACGAAAAAGCTGGGCGACCCCGTTTACCAGCGCATCGATTCTCCTGTGGATGACGTGACGCGCGCCACGCTGAAGAGCCTCACCCCCAAGAAAGTGGATCTGAAGAAGCTCGGCGGCGAGCCCGTGACGGAGATCCTCACCGAGGCGCCCGGCAACAACGCGCCCATCGGCGGCTGCAAGGTCGTCACAAAGGACGGCTGGTTCGCCGTACGTCCCTCCGGAACGGAAGCTATCTACAAGCTCTACGCTGAAAGCTTCCGCGGGGCCGATCATCTGAAGTCCATTCAGAAGGACGCCGGCTCCTTTGTTGAACGGCTTCTCGGAAAGTAAAGCCAGGGGGCGCGGTATATCCCGCTGCCCCCTTTGTGTTTCAGACCACATGCGCCGGGAATAGGTTCCGCAGAGGAATCCCGGCGCTCTCTCCGGATCTGTATCCTGCCAGCTGTAAAAGGTCCTGAAAGCCGGCTTCCGGATTTTCCGGCGCCGTCCTCTGCGCCGGATGACAGCGTTCTGAAGAGAATGCTATTTCTGATCCTGAAAGGCTGAGCGGGCGCTTCCGGCCACCTCAGAGTTTTTTGGAGAGTTCACCCTTTGCGAAGGAGTCATCCACATGACGAGCAGAATCATGCCCCATGCCGGCCCCCGTTGTCTGATCTTTCTCCTTTTCACTGCTCTTCTCTTTCTTTCCGCCGGCCCGGCCTATGCTGAGGATGACTGGCAGATGGTCACGCCCGGGTCCGGAGAACTGAAGAAACTGAGCACGTTCCTGAGCAACTTCACGGAACTCAGCCTCTACAACGCGGACACAGCGGAAAGCGGCGATCCCGGCGTCCTGCATCTTAAAAGCGCCAGGGGACAGAAGAATCTCATCGCGTTCGGCATCCGGCATAACTTCATCAATAACTTCAAGTCCCGTATCAGAGAGTGCACCACTCCCGGATGCCCGTACGGCGACAGCACCATTGACGCGAAGTACGTCAGGGCCTCCGTAAAAAAATATTTCGGGCTGACGGTTCAGGACAGCTCCATCGACGACGATTTCATCCGGGAAGATATGAAGGCCGGCGATCATAACGGCATCCTGATGGCCGCCCATTTTGACGGTACGCGTTACCATTTTCCCGCAGCTGACGGGGAAGCCACGTACTACGCCCGGGTTGAAAAAGTGTTCAGGAATTCCGGCGGGCAGCTCCTTCTGACCGGGTATATCTACAATTCCGAAGATGAAAAGGACCGGACGGGCACGTTTACGGCAGTTGTCCGCACCGCCGGGACTGATGGAAAGGGCGGGTGGCATCTGCTCTCGCTGGAGAGCAGGTTCCGGGAATAAGCTCAGCCTTCTCCCATCAGAGGGAGACCTCCTTCACAACTGTCACAAAATGAGGAAGAACATGAATCGTTATTGCAGTATCGCCGGTCTCTTCATGCTTGCCTCTGTCTTCGTCTTCTCCCGTCCCGTCCCGGCTGAAAGCGGACATAATGTTTTCAGGGAATACAGCAGTTTTGAGGCCTGCTATGAGTCCGCAAAGCAGGGTGACGCGAAAGCCTATGAGGGCATGGGCGACTTCATGCTTCATCAGGGTATTTTCAATCCTGACAAAAAAGCCGCTGCCGCCTGGTACACAAAAGCTGCCAGATACGGCCGCGGGAGCGCTGCAGAAAAACTGCGTGCCCTCGGTGTCTCCGCTCCCGCCGTGGGCGGGGACAGGGCTCCGGTCTGTCCGGATCGCGAAGCCGGGGACGCCAGCGTCAGCGGTGTCGTTGTCGACCCGCAGACCGATCATACCGACGCCCATGGCATTCTGATCCGGGACGATTCCGGAAGAACCATCGACATCCTCACCGGAAATGGTGATGTTCCGGAATTCGAAGGGCTGCGCAGGGGGGATCGCGTTTCGCTCAGGTACAGTACCTTCATCAGTCTCGATACCTTCACAGGCGAATGCGGTCCGACGTATTTCTATACGGAGAACTCGGGCCGTATCAGACGCTGAGAAAACCTATCGGCCGCTTTGGCTCCCAGCGCATGGTTCCATACTGATTTCTGACGTCCATCCGGCCTTCGCCGGCGGCCCTGATGACCGGAAAGAATATCCTCAGGGGTGAATTCATGAAAAAAATCATGTGTTTTCTGGCGCTCTGCGCTTCGGTTGCTTTCTCCGCACCCGGCGCCTATGCCGGCGGAGTCTCTGACTGTATGTGCAAAGGGCAGAAACTTTATGGTAAAGTAAAGGTGGTCAGAAACTTCGCTGACTTTAAGGTCAAGCGCGTGAGTAATTTTCCTGATCTCAAAGTGAAGAGGGTAAAAAATTTTCCCGACAGGTGTGGTGAATGGCAATTCGTGGATAACTTCCCGGATTTCACCGTACAGTTCGTGGATAACTTTCCGGACTTTACCATTCAGTACGTGAACAGTTTCCCCGGCGAACGCTAGCCCGCCTGCTGGAAAAGCAGGGGAAAAGCCTCCGCCTGCGTTCCACTCTATATGAAAAGAAGCCTGTCCGTTCCGGAATAACCGGCTCGGACAGGCTTCTTTTATTTTAATGGGAAGTTCAGACTAGAACTCGTACCTGACCTGGAGATGGCCCGTCACGCCTTCGCGCTTCTCGCCAAAGTAGCCAGTGGTGCCGAGCATGAAGGAGAAGTCGGAATCGGCAGCGGGTTTGAAGAACACGCCGGCCTCGGCGATGGCCGTGTTACCCTTCAAATCGGTCGAAGGCACATCATAGCCGTAGATGGTGCCGCGGCTTTTGCTGTCGAACTGGTGTTCCCAGGCACCGCCCAGGTACCAGCTGAAGGTCTCATCCTTCTTAAAGTTGAGACGGGCGCCTGTGCGCACGCGGCTCGAGTAGATGTCATCGAACTCAAACTGCTGGCCGCAGATCGTGCCGTCGTCTCCCCACAGGTGTCCCCAGAAGTATTTGGCGTACACGTCAGCCGTCACATTGTCCGTCACATCCCACATATAGCCGAGGCCGCCGTGTGCGGTGAGGTAGGGGGCGCGGCCATCCCAGTCTGCCGTCTGTCCGTCAGCCTGAATATCATGGCTCTGCCAGTCGCCCATCATGAGACCGTAGCGGATGGAACCTTCGGCGTAGAGCCCTTTCAGGAGATCCCTGTTCAGGAAGACCTTCGCCAGGGCGCCGACGCCGTAATAGTAGTCGTGCCCCTCGCTGTCTATGGACCTGCTGTCATCCGGCTCGTACTCGGAGTGGAAACGGCTGAGGCCGGTTTCGAAGAAGACGCCGGCGAGGTAGCCCATGGGGCCAATTTTGCACTGGCGGGCGATGCCGGCCAGCATGTTGCCGTAGCTCATGTCAAAGGTCGTTCCGGCCTTGTATGTGGAGTAGCCGCCGTTCACGGCTACGAAGGCCTTGGCGCCGCAGGGCTCACCCGGCAGGCACTGGCTTGCCTGGAGCGCGCGGTCAATGCCTTCGCCGGCTACAAAGTCAGCGCCTTCGTCCATGAGGGCCGCGCTGGCCTGGCGGGAAGCCGTGAATTCTTCTGTTTCGCTGTTGACCTCAACGGGAGCATCCTTCTTCCAGCGGGCGATGAGATCCTGTCCGTTCTTGATGAAGTAGTCCACCTCAAACGTCAGGAAGCCCTTCGTGAGCGTCTGGGATTTCGTCATGCCCGTCGAGCCGGTGGCGTTGTCCATGGTTCCGTCGTTGGCTACGGTCCCGGAGTAGGGGACGTAGGAGCCGTCGGGACCGATGGTGACCACCGTGTCGCCGTTCACGTAGAGGTTCGTGCCGGTGTAGCTCGACGAGGCCGTCGGAGTATGGATCAGAACGTATTCCTCAGCGATATCGCCTTCCTGGTTCCTGAGGTTTCCGATGAATACATTGGTCATGGAACCCTTGCCGTCACCGATGACGGCGGACCGGGAGAGATCCACGCTGGCCTTGTCTTCGGCCACATCGTAGAAGTTCAGGTTCTGGAAGTTCTGCAGGCTGGCGGCGTCGATCTGGCCGTACACGTTGAAGGTGTTGCCGGTGAACACGTCGGAGGACGAACCTCCGCTTTTGCCGCCATAGATGTCGGATCCGGTGAAGCGGGCGCTGTCGTACAGGGTCACCGTGTTGTACGTGGCCGTGCCGTCATCATAGCCGCCGACCATTTCGGCGTTCACCGTACCGCCCTTAACCGTGATCACGTTGCCTGTGGCGCTGCCGAGTGCCGTGTAGCCGCCGTACAGGTGATCGAGAACAGTACCGCCCTCAACGAGCACTTCGTTGCCGGCGGCGTCGCCTGAAAGCGTATAACCGGCTGTCACGCCGCCGCTGACTGTGCCGTTGACGTAAATGAAGTTGCCGGTGGTTTCGCCATTGCTGTTCCAGCCGCCGTAGACGCTGCCTCCGACCGTGCTGCCGCTTTCTATCCGTACGCTGTTCTGGGAGGCGCTGCCCGGATTGCTGTCGTCATTGCCTTTGGCCATACCGCCGTAGACGTCGCCGTCAACACGGCTGCTGCCGGAAACAGAGACGCTGTTCCCTGTCACATCGCCGATGCCAGAATCATAACCGCCGAATACCGAGCCGCTGACGACCGTGCCCTCAGAAAGACTGACGGTATTATTCAGGCTGTCACTGATCCCGGAATCGGTGCCGGAGCTGTATTGAAAAGCGCCTCCGTAAACGCTGCCTTCAACTGTGCCAGCGGAGATGTCCACGTGGTTATCTTCAACACTGCCTGTTTGCGCGTCCAAGAGCCCGCCGTAGACATCGCCATCAACACTGCTGCCGGAAACAGAGGCGCTGTTTCCTGTCACATCGCCGATGCCAGAATCATAACCGCCGAATATTGAGCCGCTGACGACCGTGCCTTCAGAAAGGCTGACGGTATTATTCCTGATGTCGCTGTTTCCGGGATCTATGGCGAGGCTGTATTCGAAGGCGCCTCCGTAGACACTGCCTTCAACTGCGCCCGCGGAGATATTCACAGCGTTATTTTCAACAGTGCCTGTTTGCGCGTCCAGGAGCACACCACCGCCGACCACATCGTAACCGACGGAGGCATTGTTGAGATTCACGGTATTATATTGGACTGTCCCCAGGCCTTCCGTGATCACGCCGCCATAGAGCCCGCCTTCCACACGGCTGCCGGATGATACGGTTACTTCGTTGTAAAGCACATTCTGGCTGGTCGCAGAGTCTCCCGCGGAATGGGCGCCAACGACATCATCACCGACATAGGCACCTTCAGACAGCACCACGGTATTATAAGAGGTATCGAGCGAGCCGTAGCCGCCATAGACCCTGCCCTGGATGGAGGCATTGGAACCGGACACCGTCACCTGGTTGTAACTGGATTCGCCGCTCCTTGTGTATCCCGCGTACACGCTGCTGCCGATACTGTATTCATTGACAGTGCTGTCACTAATCGTGCTGTCGATGATGGTCACGCTGCTGTTATTGGCTGTACCCGACCCGGTGTAACCGCCGTAAACGTCGTCTGTGATCGTGCTGTCCGAGATCGTCACAGTGCCGCTTGCATTTCCGCTCAGCGTATAACCTGCGCGGACGCTGCCCGGGGCGGTAATCCCGGATAGGGTCAGTGCATTGCCGGTGGCGTTACCATTTTCGGTATAGCCTGCGTAAAGATCACCCGTGAACGTCGTCCCATTGGAAAGGGTTACCGAATTATCCGAAGCGTCTCCGCTGTCAGTATAACCGCCGGATACGCTGCCCGTAACCTGAACATTATCCAGATCCACTGTGTTCGAGGAAGCGCCTGTGGTTCCCTGCCCACCATAGACACTGCCGCCGACCTTACTGTTCGTTCCGGTCACTTTACTGCCGTCAGCAACGCCGTCATGCGTGAATCCACCGTAAACATTATTCGTCACCGAGCTGTTAGAGAGCGTCACAGTGCCGCCAGCCTGACCTTCTGTCGTGTAGCTCGCGTAAACATACTGGGGGGCGGTAACATCGGAGAGGGATACTTCGTTGTCTGTAGCGTTGCCATCCTCAGTATAGCCTGCGTACAGATTGCCGGTGAACGTCGTCCCGTTGGAGAGGGATACCTTATTGTTTGAAGCCTCCCCGGATGTCGTATCGCCTCCTCCGACACTGCCCGCGACCTGAACATTGCTCAGGTCTACAGTGTTGGAAGAGGCGCCTGTGGTTCCATACCCACCGTAAACGTCCCAGCCAACAGTGCTGTCCGTTCCGGTCACGGAATTTGAGTTTGCCGTTCCCTGGTAGGCATAGCCGCCATAAAGGGAAATCGCAGCACTGCTGCCTGACAGAATCACAGTATTGGAAGAAGCGTCAGCGCTGGCATAGCCGCCATATACTGTCGGTGCAACAGAGCTATTTCCTGATATTGTTACAGTATTGGAATTGGCAGTACCATAAGCCGCATACCCACCTGCAACGGGCCAATAGCCCTGAACTGTGCTCCCTGAAAGCACCTCCACGACGTTACTGGTAGCATTCCCGCGCAAAGTGTGGCCACCGTAAACACCTTCGTAATCAGTAACAGTACTTCCTGTGAGTGTTACCGTATTGCTCTGCACATTGCCATAGTTTGTAAAGCCGCCAGCGACCGCCCGGCCGACGCTGCTGTTGAGCAGTATCACCTGGTTGCCGGATGCCGAATCGTTATCGGTCTGATTGTTATCGCACCGGCCACCGAACACGTAACGGGTAATTGTCGTACCCGTTGCCGTCACGGTATTGTCAAGCGCGCCCCCGGCGCCATCGCCACCAATTATGTCTCCGTAGACAGTAGCGTTTGTAGCAGAAACAGAGCTCAGATTGGCTAAGCCATTCGGAGCATAGCTGCCAAGGTAGAGTCCATAAAGTGGTGTAAATTCCCGTGGCAAAAAGTTGAGCCATGGGAACGCCTTCGGTATGTTTGGAATTGCAAAACCAC
>ONPA01000179.1 GCA_900319575.1 uncultured Desulfovibrio sp.
CCATGATGTCGAGAGACATGGATCCGCCGAAGTCGCTGTCAAAGAAATCGTAGTCCTGACGCAGTTTTTCGGACGTGCTGATGTCCTTGATCGTGTTCGTCTCGATGACAACGCTCTGATAAAGCCAGACGCCGAGAGCGCCGGTGCCGACAAAGAAAAAAATGACAAAATACGCGTGATCGATGGACCACGTGGTGAGTTTTTCAAGAGCGCGGCCCATACCGTTGAGAAAACGGCTGTGGCGTTCCTTTTTAAGGACGTTTCCCGTTTCAGGATGGATTGAGTAGATGATGGGGGTCAGCGTGATGCTCAGGATAAAGGCCAGCCCTACGCCGATCGCGGAATACACGCCGGCCATCCGGATTGGCGCGATATCTGTCGCGAGGAAGGACATGAAGCCCATCATGGTGGTCAGGGAGGTGAAGAGGCACGGAATGAACACGCTGCGTATGGTGTGGGTCAGGGCATCGCCGTGAGACATGCCGTTTATTCTGTTCAGGTGATAGCTCGCGACGATGTGCACCGTGTCACCGAGACAGACCGAAAAGAGCATGGTGGGCAGCATGATGTCCATCATGGAGACCTTCCAGCCAGCCAGGCTGATGATGCCCATGGTCATAATAATGCTCAGGAGTATGACCAGAACGGGGGCCAGGACTGCCCTGATCCCATTCCCGAGCATAAAGAGGAGCACGCTCTGGATGATGAGGCACACTGCCACGAGCTTGAGCGTCTCCCTGGCCGTAATGCGGTCACTTTCATAGTCCTGCACTGGCGTACCGGCGAGGTGCGTCTCATACTTCGCGAACTCGGGCCGCTGCAGGACTTTTTCGACGGCCGGCGCGATCAGCTTTCTCGGATCCTTTACATTGTCCGGATAGCGCTCGCATTCCAGAACTATGGTGGCGATGCGGCTGTCCGGGGAAACAAGAACATTGACGAAATCGTTGAGTTTCAGAACCTCAGCTTTGAACTCGTCGATGGGGGCCTGGTCGTCCGGAATTTTCTCAAGGCCCGGACCGGCCGCGATATGATCGCCTTCGGGACGTATGTACTCGGCTGAACCGAGCCATTTTACCTCGCGGAGGAAGGGGACATCCTTCTCGAGGGCGTCAGCGAGAGATTTGAGCATCAGCATATTGCTGCGCTCAAAGACGTCCCCGCCGGGCCGGACCGCCACGTAGACATAATCCTCGTTGCCGAAGAGTTCGCGGAAGCGGTGTATGGCAATAACGGCGGGGTCGTCTTCGAGGAAGAAGGATTCATCGGAATTATCCGAACGGATATCCTTCATGAGATACACGGAACCCGCGGCAAGGACGAGAATGACGGCCAGGATGAGCCAGCGCCACGCGCTGAGAAATTCAGTGAACCAGCGGGCCCTGGCCATGGCCGCCTGCTCTCCTGCTTCAAGGTTCATAGGGTTTTCTCCACAGCTTTTTCAACAAGTTCCTTCAGGATGGGAAGATAGAGGCTTTCATTCTTTTTGAGGAAGAAGTGATCGCCGGGGAGCATGCGCGCGTCGAAACCGGCGCTTGTGTGCTCCCGCCATTTTTCGAGTTCGGGGGCGGTCACTTCACTGTCCTCCATGCCGGAGAAAGCACGCACGGGAACGGACAGGCGCTGGGTGGTCACATAACTTTCATCAACGGCGAAGTCGGCGCGCAGAAGGGGCCGTAAGAGCCGCATGAAGTCGGGATCACGCAGGATAGCCTCGGGAGTGCCGGAAAGGTGCCTGAGTTCGTTGTCGAAGTCCCTGTCCGGATATGTGCTGACGAGGCGGGCCGGCGGAGTGGAAGGGGCACGGCTGCCGGAGACAATGAGGAGCAGGGGGGCGCGCCCCTGATCCTCCAGGCGGCGGGCCGTCTCAAAGGCGATTTTGGCACCCATGCTGTGGCCGTAGATTATGCACGGGGCGTCAAACCATCCCCCGTCTTCCCCGGCCTCGAACATGGCATCGCAGAGGCTCTTCACGCTGTAGTACCTTGGCTCCCGGATCCGCTCCTCGCGGCCCGGGAGCTGAACGGCATACAGGTCCACGGCAGAGCCAAGCGCGCGTCCCCAGTTGCGGTAAATGGACGCTCCGCCCCCGGCGAAGGGGAAGCAGAACATGCGCGGCCTGACCCTGCCGCCGGTCTCTTCCTGATTATGGACGAGCCAATCGGACCTGAGTGTCATTTTAGCTGTTCCTCCCGTTTTCAGAGCCGGATTCCGTGATCTGGCGGATGCCGGCTGCGATACGGCTGACGTCTTCCTCTGATTTCAGGAGATGCCAGTGGTCATGGCTGACAGGCACCACGGTGAAGGG
>ONPA01000030.1 GCA_900319575.1 uncultured Desulfovibrio sp.
GCCGTTGTCATTGCCAGCAGATACGCGAAGGTTGCCGAAACAGTGCAGCGGGCTCTTTCCTGCACATTCTTCCGCTGCTATGCCTCCTCAGATGTTCTGGGCGTTGAAATCGGAGGCGCGGTCAAGAATATCGTTGCCATAGCTGCCGGGCTCTGCGACGGACTCGGCATAGGCAGCAACGGGCGCGCCGCGCTGGTAACACGCGGACTCGCTGAGATAAGCCGCCTCGGTACTGCAATGGGAGCTCTGCCGCAGACATTTATGGGCCTGTCCGGTCTCGGCGATCTTGTCCTCACCACCACAGGCGATCTCTCCCGCAACAGGCAGGTAGGCCTCGGTCTCGGGCAGGGACGCTCGCTTGAACAGGTGACAAAAGAAATCGGTATGATCACCGAAGGCGTCAAGACGGCCTTCGCCGTGCATGAGCTTGCCCTGAAACTGCATGTCAGCGTGCCCATCACCGACGCAGTCTGCGACATTCTGAACGGAAAACTGACGCCTTCCGACGCAGCTCTCCAGCTCATGCAGAGGCACCTGCGCAGTGAATAGGAGGAGCACAGAACGGCTTTCTTCGATAATCAACCGATGCCGGGGCTCTCTCCGTACAGAATGATGCCACGTCTGTTCTCTCCGCCTTCGCGGCAATAAAGCCCATAGCCTCCTTCCGGATGAGCGGGCAGCCCTCAAAACAGAGGCCCTGGAAGGAGAATATAAAATCTCCTGGCACAGGACAAAGCACACTGCCAGGCAGGATAGGGAACCATCCGTCTTTCCTATATGAAGGACAGCGGAGCCAGACGGTTCAGCCAGCCCTTTCCTCCCCCGGGAGTCAAAGGCACATCCTTCATCCCAGAGAAGGGAATCAGGGACTATACAGAAATCACGGTCGTACGGAAGAGCCAGAATAACGTATCAGGGAATCATTTTCCCCATCATATCGCATGCAAAAACCGGGCTGATCCAAGACTCTCAGCCAAAAAAAGGACCGGAACCTGTAATTGTTAGCTTTATCATAAAAGAACATGCATTTCTGCCGAAGAATCCGTCCTTTCCCTTTATATTATTTATTGTATCTGGCCAAGCCGCGGCGCGGTTTCTTACAGGCAGCACAAGCCGGTTTGGTCACGAAAACTTAAAAAATAAAGAGACAGAAATCGCTCTCATTCTTGCCAAAAAAAACAAGGTGAAGTAACAGATAGGAGGTTAACTAAAGTCCAGAGGACTCCCCTTCGCAGGGGCTTGGCTTTATGGGAGGGATTCTATGACCATCATGGGCACCATCGTGCTGGCGCTCGGAGCGCTCCTGCTTCTTGCAGGAACATTTCTGTGCGTGCTCAGCCATGACAAATTCAAACAGCTCATTATCAGGGGCTGTCTCCACGATGCCGGCATCGCATGCATCGGCCTTGCCTGTCCCAGCGCAGCTGCGCGGGCTGGCTTCCTGATATATGCCGGTTTTCAGGTCCTGGCCCGTCTGCTGGCCCTCAAGTCTCTTGAGGATCTCAGACCGGCCGCTCCGGCCAAACTTACAGGCAACGATCTGTGGGATCTCCGCGGCGCTGGAAGGACGGCCCCCTTCACGGGCGCCCTTTTTGCTTTTGGCATGCTCGCTGCCGTTGGCGGTTCCGCCTTCTTCATTCCTGAAGGGCGCTACCTCATCACTGCCGGAGCTGTGAGCATCCTCCCCCAGACGAGCCTGGGCGTCTACGCCATACTTCTCGCCGCCGCCTGCACCATCGTTCAGGTCTGGCTTGCGGTGGCAGCCGTTAACGCCGTTCTTCTGACCAAGGCTCCGGCTGCTCCGGGCATCGAGGCCAGACCGTCCAAGATCGCGATCATCCTGGCCGGCTGTGTTGCCGCATTCGGTTTTCTGCGCACGCCCATCCTTTCCATTTTCGCAGCAATCTGCGGTTTTGAGGCTGCGCATTCATCCGTGCATGCGGCTTTCTGGATGCTGTATCTCGGCGCCTTCGCGAGCGGTATAGCCTTCTTCCTCAATCTGAGGAGGATCGGCGTTATTATCGGCGTGGCCGCCAGCGCCCTTGCCCTGTTCACTGTCTGGGCTTTCCCAGCGTCTCCGCTGTCACAGCTTTTCCTTGTGCTCGTGACGGTCGGTGCCCTTATCATTTCCATCTACTCCATAGGATATATGGCCAATGAGGAACGTCAGGGCTGGTACTGGTTCTTCCTGCTCCTGACATTTGCCTCCCTGGCAGGAATCGTTTCCTCTGACAGCGCGAGCAGCCTTTACGGCAACTGGGAACTCATGACCTTCGCGTCTTTCTTCCTTGTCGCGCATGAGGCTGATTACACGGCCCGTTCAGCCGGCCTCAAATACTATGTCATGTGCGCCGGCGGCGCCCTCTTCATGCTGCCCGGCATCCTCATTCTCTCCGGCCCCGGCCACCTCGCCGCCGTGGACGCCATCACCGCCCCGGCAGCGTGGAGCGGCATTCTCAACCTGCCTGCCGGCTGGATTCAGGCGGCTCTCATTCTCTGCATCGCCGGCTTCGGCGTAAAGGCCGGCCTCGTTCCCATGCACTCCTGGCTGCCTGACGCCCATCCGGCCGCCCCGAGCTCCGTCTCCGCCCCTCTTTCCGGTATCATCACCAAGATGGGCTTCTTCGGACTGGCAGCCGTCTGCGCCGGCCAGATGGGCCAGGCTCTCACGGCCACGCCCGGTTATTTCGGCCTGTCCTGGTATGGCACGGGCCTCGCAGCTCTCGGCATCGCCACGCTGTTCTACGGCGAGCTGATGGCCCTGAAACAGAGGGACATCAAACGCATGCTGGCCTACTCCACCCTTGGCCAGATTGGCGAAATCACCATTGTGCTCAGCCTTGGCACACTCCTCGCGACCACGGCCAGCTTCTTCCATATTCTCAACCACGCCATCATGAAGGACCTGCTCTTCCTTTGTGCCGGCGCTCTTATCCTGCGTGCCGGAACGCGCACGCTGAGTGACTTCCGCGGCGCGGCCTCGCAGATGCCCGTCACCTGCTGCTGCATGGCTGTCGGACTCATTTCCATCATGGGTCTGCCGCCGTTCGCGGCCTTCTACAGCAAGTTCGCCATGATCCAGGCCGCTGTCAGCGCAGACCACATCTGGATTGCAGCTGCCATTCTCACCGGTTCCTTCATCGGCGTCATCTACTATACGCGTATCCTCAACACCATCATTTTTGAAAAACGTCCGGAAGACGCCCCCAGGCTTCAGGAAGCTCCCCTGAGCATGCAGATAGCCATGCTGCTCCTCACCGCAGCCAGCCTGATCTTCGGCCTCTGCCCCGATCTGCCGTATTCTCTGGCCGCCGCAGCCGCGGCTGCCTGTTCTGGCATCGGTCAGGCTCTCCCGGCCAGCGCTCTTCTCGTGCCCTGGCCGTCCTACGTTCTGCTTCCTATCTTCGGCGCGGTCATTCCGGCATTCTTCATGTTCAACAGGCGTCTGGCCGGCTGGTCGAGCGTGGCTGTCCTCGCCATCACCTGCATTCTCGTGATTGCCAACGGACATGACCTTGACAACCTGTCCTACGCCTTCGCCATCATTGTGCCGGCTCTTGGCGCCCTCAATATGGCTTACGCCGTCGGCTACATGGAAGAGAGCCACACCCAGTGGCGTTTCTACTGCGTCTTCACGGCCATGTGCGGCGGTCTTGTCGGCATGGCTGCCAGCAAGACTCTGTTCGGCTTCTTCATGTTCTGGGAAATCATGAGCTCATGGACCCTGTATATGGCCCTCGCCCATGAAGGTGACAGGGTCTCTATCCGTGAGGCCTTCAAATACTTCCTGTTCAATGTCGCCGGCGCAAGCTTCATCTTTGTCGGTGTGTGCGTCATCGGCGGCAGCGCTCCCATGACCGTGTTCCCCGGAACCAAGCTCGCGGGCATTCTCCCGCAGGGCAGTTCCCTGTGCACCGGCCTCGCTCTGCTCGCCATCGGCTTCGTCATGAAAGCCGCCCAGTTCCCCATCAGGATTGACTGGCAGATGCACCCTGCGGTCGCTCCCACGCCCGTTTCCGGCTACATCTCCTCCATGCTCCTGAAGAGTGCCATCATCGGCCTCTGCAAGCTGTTCCTTATCCTCGGTCAGGGAGCTCCGGCTCTCTACAATGTCATCCAGTCCGACTTCATCATGTGGATTGGCGGCATTACCATTGTGCTGGCTGCCTGGCAGGCCATGCGTGCTGACCATGTCAAGCTGGTCTTCATTTACTCGACCGTCAGTCAGATAGGCTACATGGTTCTTGCCGTTGCCGTTGGTGCTTACGCCCTGGCCAAGGGCGGTGACGCCAGCCTCGGTTTCTCCGGCGGCCTCCTCCACCTGATTAACCACGTCTTCTTCAAGGATCTGCTCTTCCTCGTCTGCGGCGCCATCATGTTCATGACCGCCAAGGACCACCTGAGGGATCTCGGCGGCCTCGGCCGCAAGATGCCCTTCACCATGCTGATGTTCTTTATCGCCGGACTTTCCGTCATCGGTGTGCCTCCGACGTCCGGCTTCAGCTCCAAGTGGATCATCTACCACGCCCTTATGAAGTCCGGTCAGCCTGTGCTGGCTCTGCTCTCGCTCTTCGGCTCTGTGCTGACCCTGGCCTATATCGCCAAGTTTATGCATGCCTGCTTCCTTGGCCAGCCCAACCCCGCCATGGAGAACGTCAAGGACGTGCCCATGGTCATGCGTGTCCCCATGATGATTCTGGCTGCGGGCTGCATCCTGACCGGCATTTTCCCCGGCCTCATGCTCGGTCCCATCGACAGCATCATCGCCCAGTACAACATCCCGCCGATTCCGTTTACGCTCGGAACCATCGGCTCCGGTGCCACCGCCTGGAGCGCCAGCACCATGTTCGTCCTGATGGCTGTGCCCTTCGCGGCCGGATGCTGGTTCATCAAGCGCTTCGTGAAGCTGCATGAAGTCGATGTTCACAACTGCGGTCTCAGCCCCGAAGAAAGCACCGACCGGATTCGCCCGGCCAGCATTTTCGGCGGACTGCCCGCATTCTTCAGAAACCTGCGTAAGGATCCCTTCGAAACCGGCAGGGAGGATTAAAAAATGACAGATATATTCTGGGCTCTTATCCATCTCTGCATATTCCCCGGCGGAATATTCGCCCTGCTGGTGGCCCTTTACCTCAAGGGCCTCGACCGGCGCTTCGTGGCGCGGCTGCAGAGCCGTGTCGGCCCGCCGCTCAACCAGCCCTTCATTGATATCGCCAAGCTGATGACCAAGGAGCAGATGATCCCCAAGACGGCCTGCAAGCCCGTCTTCCTCCTCGCTCCCGTCATCGGACTCACCGGCATGGCTGCCTGCGCCGCCTTCATTCCGATTCCCGGTGTTTTCGACGGCATGTACAACATGGGCGACCTGCTCGTCCTCTTCTACCTGCTGCCCATACCGGCCATCGCCCTCATGCTGGGCGGCTCCTCTTCGAGCTCGCCCTTCGGCGCTATCGGTTTCTCCCGTGAGATGATCGTCATGCTCAGCTACGAGCTGCCTCTGCTCATGGTGCTGCTTACCGTGGCCATGATGGTCGGCCATGAATCAGGCATCGGCACGGCGGACTTCTCCCTGCTGAACATTGTCAAATACCAGCTTGCCAACGGCTCCTTCTGGCATAACCCCATCATGATTCCGGCCTTCGTCGCCTACCTCATGTTCCTCCCTGGCACCATGGGCGTAGCTCCCTTCGACATCGCTGAATCCGAGACGGAAATCCTCGAAGGCCCCATGCTGGAATATGGCGGCCCGCTGCTCGCACTCTTCCACATTGGAACGGCTTTCAAGACCTTCGTGGTGCTCGGCCTCGGTGTAGTCATGTTCATGCCCGGCGGCATCACCGGATTCTGGCCTGTTGATATTCTCATCTTCCTGGCCAAGTGCATTCTGCTGATGTTCTTCGCCATGTCCCTTGTCAGGGCCGCGACAGGACGTTTCCGCATCGACCAGGCCGTGAAGTTCTATTTCAAGATCCCCACGGCTCTTGCCCTTGTCAGCCTCGTCCTCGTCATTGCTTTGTAAGGAGTACGTTGTGAGTCTCGATTCTTTCCTGAAAAAAACGTCAGTCCGTTCGCCCTGGCTGTTCCGCATTAACGCGGGCTCCTGCAATGGCTGCGATGTCGAACTTGCCACGACGGCGCTTATTCCGCGCTACGACGTCGAACGCCTCGGCTGTCTTTATACCGGTTCGCCACGTCAGGCTGACATTGTTCTGGTCACGGGCCCTGTCACAGTACAGATGCGTGATTATGTTGTTAGAGTGTGGAACGAAATCCCTGAACCCAAGGTCACCGTTGCTGTCGGCATCTGCCCCATTTCCGGCGGTGTGTTCCGTGACAGCTATTCCATCGCCGGCCCTCTCAGCAAGCTGGTGAAGGTTGACGTCAACGTTCCGGGCTGTCCTCCCAGGCCTCAGGCCATTATGGAAGGCGTCGTTCTCGCGAAGCAAATCTGGATGAAGAAACTGGGAATAACGGAGGACTAGAATGGGCAGTATCTTTAACATTCTCCTCAATAACGTTGTCTCCGGCCCGTGTACGGATCCATTCCCCTTCGGCGAAACCTATTCACCCAAGACGATCCGCGGCAGGGTACGCATTGATCCCGACCTCTGCATGGGCTGCGGCATGTGCCGCCATTCGTGCGTGGCTGGCGCCATCAATATTCAGAAGCACAAGGGCAAGGGCTGGACCATCACGGTATGGCAGGATTCCTGCTGTCTCTGTGCCTCATGCGTCACTTACTGCCCCATGCACGCTGTCACCATCGAACCTGACTGGCATTCCGCCCACTTCGAGGAAGACAAGTTCAAGCGCATTGAGCAGCACACCATCGAATTCCAGCCCTGTCCCAGCTGCGGCACTCCGACCAGAGTCATGTCTCTGGAAAGAGCAAAGGAGCTTTACGGACACGACCCCAATGTCGATCCCGAGCAGATTCGTCACCTCTGCCCGAGTTGCAGACAGGTTCTGGACGCGGAGACGCACAGTGTCTGCCTTATGCCCCCGTCAAAGACCGCTGTCCCGCCCAAGGCTGACGCGGCCCCCGCTCAGAAGTAACTGACTTTTCCCTGTCAGATTTATGAGGACAACATGGAAGAAATAATAAAAGGCAACGAGTATCTGCTCAGGGTACTGCCCGACATGTGCGCAGAGACTCCGGATGCCATAATCCACAAACAGGACATGGACGGGAACTGGCAGCACTGGTTCACGCTGGCTACACCAGCCATTGTTCCTCAGGTGGCTGCCGTCTTCAAAAAAGAAAACGCGCGTCTCAGCCTGATTTCTGGATACCCGATTCGCAACCGCAAGGACGACAGCGATCCCCTGTACGGAGTCTGCTATCATTACGTTCTCGACGGTGTCGTCTATACGCCTTATGTCAATCTCTACGCTGACGACCCCACTGTGCCGACCATCACCCCGTGGTACGACAACGCTGACTGGCATGAACGCGAGATGCAGGAACTTGTTGGCATCAAAGTAAAGGATCAGCCCGGCAAGACTCGGCTCTTCCTCGACCCTGAACTCGACAGAGGCATTATCGGCAAGATAGTACCGCTTTCTGTCATGATGAACGGCGCCTGCACCAAGGACCTCTGGGAACACATTCTCAGCGCCAAGGGAGGAAACCAGTAATGAATCTTCCAAATACTACCGGCAGTTCATTCAAACTTCCCCTTGGCCCCGTTCATGTAGCCCTGGAAGAACCAGTCTATTTTCACCTCACCATTGACGGCGAAACAATCACAAAGGCCGTCCTTCAGAGCGGTCACGTCCACCGCGGCATGGAAAACCTTGCCCAGCAGCGCAATCTGATCATGGATCAGACCCTCACGGAACGTGTCTGTTCCCTGTGTTCCAACAGCCATTCCTTCACCTATGCCATGGTTGTCGAGAACGCCCTGGGCATCAAGATTTCCGAAAGAGCCAAGTATCTGCGGTCCATGACTGAAGAGATCAAACGCATGGCGTCACACCTCTTCAACATCGCCATTCAGGCTCATCTTTGCGGATACGCCTCCCTTTTCATGCACACCATGGAAGTCAGGGAACTCATGCAGGACGTCAAGGAAGCCGTCTACGGCAACCGCATGAACCTCGCCTTCAACTGCATCGGCGGAACCAAGCACGATCTGGATCAGAAATGCTTCGACTTCATCCTTGAGCAGCTCGACAAGTTTGAGCCTCAGGTAGAGGAGCTCTGCGACATCTTCGAAAATGATCCCATGATGCGCGAACGTACTGTGGGCATCGGCGTGCTTCCCAAGGAAGATGCGCTCCGTCTCGGCGTCGTAGGCCCCGTGGCCCGTGGTTCCGGCATTGCCACTGATGTACGCAAGGAAGCTCCTTACGCCGCTTACGGCAAACTTGACTTCAACGTCATCACGAGACCGGAAGGAGATCTGCATGCCCGCACTTATGTGCGCCTGCATGAAGTTCTGGAATCCGCCAAGATAGTCCGTCAGGTTATCCGCGATATTCCCGAAGGCCCCTGCCGGGTACATATGAAAGGCATTCATCCCGCGGCTGCCGTAGCCCGTAGCGAAGCCCCCCGTGGCGAGCTCATCTACTTCATCCGCACCAACAACACTGACGTGCCGGACCGCCTCCACTGGCGTGTTCCGAGCTACCCGAACTGGGAAGCTCTCAGCGTTATGCTGAAAAACGCCAAGCTTGCCGACGCGGCGCTGATCACAAACACGATCGACCCCTGCGTCTCCTGCACAGAGCGTTAGCAGGCACGATCACATGCACGAAGCCTCCCTTGCACAGGGTCTGCTCAACCTGATTACGGACAGTGTGTGCCAATACAATGCGGCACACCCTGAAAAGCCAGCGGGACGCGTTACCGCTCTCAGGCTTGGCCTGGGGCCTCTGTCCTGCGTGGAAACAGAAACGTTCAAGGGATGCTTCGAGCTTCTTTCCGAAGGCTCTGTGGCCGAGGGAGCCAAGCTGGACATGGAAATCATTCCCGTATCCTGCACCTGCGAGAGCTGCGGAGAACATTTCCTTCTCACAAAAAAAATGTTCCGCTGTCCTCAGTGCGGGAGCGATCAGCTTTCCTTCACCGGAGGACACGGACTCACTCTCCTGAGCCTGGAAGTCGAAAATAAGGACGAAGAAAATGCCTGAACACATCATAACGAAGCCAGAGAAATGCCGCGCATGCCATCGCTGCGAAGTGGCCTGCATTGCCGCGCACCACAACCTCGACATGAAAGAGGCCATGAAGCGCCGCAATGAATTCACGCCAAGGGTGCGCGTCATCAGAGGCGAAGGATACAAGACCACTGTGCGCTGCCATCAGTGCAATCCTGCCCCGTGCGCCAATATCTGCCCGACTGGTGCCATTGAGCAGCTTGAAGACGGCACGCTTGTGACGCATGACGAACAGTGCATTGCCTGTGAAATGTGCCTCGACGCCTGCCCCTACGGCGCTGTGCAGATGGATACCGTCGATCTTCCTGTCGTCAA
>ONPA01000029.1 GCA_900319575.1 uncultured Desulfovibrio sp.
AAACTCTTCCCTGTTAAAGGAAGAAAGGAATTATGCACGAAATTCCAGCTCAGAGCAAGTTATTTCTTGGGCACCACAAGCATCTGCAGGGTTCTGCCTTCAGCACGGGGTTCCTGTTCGACCTTGCCCACGTCTTCCAGATCCTTGACGATCCTTTCCAGGATTTCAATGCCACGATCCTTATGGACGATTTCACGGCCTCTGAAGAACACGGTCACCTTGCAGCGATCGCCATCCTCGAGGAAAGAGCGGATGTGCTTGAGTTTGGTCTCGTAGTCATGTTCGTCCGTCTTGGGACGCACCTTGATTTCCTTGACCTGCACGACAGCCTGACGCTTTTTCGCGTCCTGCTTCTTTTTCTGCTGCTCGTACTTGAACTTGCCGTAGTCCATGATGCGGCAGACAGGCGGCGTGGCGTTGGAAGAAACCTCCACCAGGTCACAGCCAATTTCGCGGGCCATGGCAATGGCCTCATTGCGCTGCAGAATACCCAGCTGTTCCCCTTCCGCGCCGATGACACGCACTTCCCTGGCGTGAATCAGCTCATTACGACGAACCCCGTCATCCGGCATACGCCGGCGAGGCCTCAAATTAGGCGAAGCTATAGCTCATCCCTCCTTTCTTGAACGGCTCGGCCGCCTCGGTGTGCACCATTTCGATGACTTCCTCGACGGTCTTCATGCCAAGATCTTCTCCACTGCGCAGACGGACACTGACGCCTCCGTTCTCCGCTTCCTTGCCACCAATGACCAGCATGTACGGAATCTTGGACATCTGGGCCTCGCGAACCTTGAATCCAAGCTTTTCGTTGCGGTCATCAACAGAAACACGCACGCCGGCCGCCTTAAGCCTGGCGCAGGCCTTGCTGGCCGCGTCGTTGAAGGCTTCCGTGACGGTAAGAATGCGGGCCTGTTCAGGAGCCAGCCACACAGGCATGGCGCCGGCGTACTGTTCGATGAGCACGCCGATAAAACGTTCCACAGAGCCCATGATGGCGCGATGCACCATGACAGGACGGTGCTTTTCACCGTCCTGGCCCACGTAGGTCAGATCGAAGCGCTCGGGCAGCGTGAAGTCCACCTGAATGGTGGAGCACTGCCACTCACGGCCGATGCAGTCAAGAAGCTTGACGTCGATCTTGGGGCCGTAGAAGGCGCCATCGCCCTCATTGATATCGTAGGGCAGGTTGAGTTCTTTCACGGCCTGGATAAGGGCGTTGGTGGCCAGTTCCCAGGCTTCGTCCGTGCCGATGCTGCTCTCGGGACGCGTGGAAATCTCAATTTTATATTTGAAGCCGAAAAGATTCATCAAATCCTGAATCAGATGAATGACGCTGATGATTTCGGACTCCAGCTGATCAGGCCTGCAGAGAATGTGTGCGTCATCCTGTGTAAACTGGCGGACGCGGAGCAGGCCATGCAGCACACCGCTCTTCTCATGGCGGTGCACGATGCCCAGTTCAAAGTAGCGCTGGGGCAGGTCGCGGTACGACTTCACTGAATTGCCGTAGATGAGCATGTGACCGATGCAGTTCATGGGCTTGATGCCGTACATCTCTTCATCGATCTTCGTGAAATACATGTTCTCACGGTAATGATCATAGTGGCCGGACTGCTTCCAGGTTTCCTGCTTGAGGAGCTGCGGGCCCTGCACGATATCATAACCGCGCTTCAGGTGCTCGCGCTTCCAGAAGTCTTCGAGGATGGTCCTGATAATCATGCCCTTGGGCAGCCAGAAGACCATACCGGGAGCCACATTTTCAAAGAACGTAAACAGCCCGAGCTCACGGCCGAGTTTGCGGTGATCACGGCGCTTAGCTTCCTCAAGCTGCTTCAGATAATCCTTGAGGGATCTGGCATCAGCGAACGCCGTACCGTAGATGCGGGAAAGCATGCGGTTCTTCTCATCGCCGCGCCAGTAGGCGCCGGCCACGCTGAGCAGCTTGAAGTCCCTGCAGAAGCCGGTATGGGGCACGTGCGGGCCGCGGCAGAGATCCTCGAACTCGCCTTCCTTATAGAGAGAGACGGTGGGGGCGTCGATGCCCTCGATAATCTCGACCTTGTACTTTTCCCCGAGTTCGTCGAAATGCCTGACGGCTTCTTCCTTGCTCATCTCCCTGCGTGTGAAGGGCAGACGGGCCTCACAGATACGGGTCATCTCGGCTTCGATTTTCTCAAGGTCGCCCTGGGTGAAGGGAGTTTCCACATCGAAGTCATAGTAGAACCCGGTGTCAATGGAAGGTCCTATGGTCACGAGGGCCTTGGGGAACAGACGCTTCACGGCAAGGGCCATAACGTGGGAAGTCGAATGGCGGATAATCTGGGTACCTGCGGGAGTTTCAGCGAAAATCGGCTCGATTTCCTGAGTCCCCTCAGGAACAGGAGCGGAAAGGTCATATTCTTTTTCACCAATCCGGACGGCAACCACGGACTTGAATTTTTTACCGCTCAGGGCTGCCTTCAACGCCGTAGCAATATCGGACCCGGATGCAACTTCAACATTCTGGCCCTCTATGCGGACTTCCATGCAAAAACTCCTTGGAAAACTTCAGAAAGTAAAAAAAATGGGGAGGCGAAAACCTCCCCATAGAGTTATATTCCTTGAAGGACGGGTGCGCTAACCGCCTTTCGCCGCTGGGGCTTTCTGCCCCAATTAATTTCTTGGATGGTAGGGACGAACAGACTTGAACTGTTGACCTCTTCCGTGTCAGGGAAGCGCTCTAGCCACCTGAGCTACGCCCCTCCAAAGTGGACAAGTGGAGGTATAAACGAAGAGGGGATGCCGGTCAACAACTTTTTTCATTTTTCTGAAAAAAGTTTTGTCCGGCCTTCCATTCGGCAAAATCCTTCCTTCCCCGCCCGGCATACCATTCCTTGCGTTCCTTCTTCGGCAGACGGAAACCCGGCTCGGGCATCAGGCCAAAATGCACGTTGCTGGGCTGAAAATGCTTGGCCGGCGTCTGCAGATGATTGA
>ONPA01000217.1 GCA_900319575.1 uncultured Desulfovibrio sp.
CCGCAGAGATGCGGCACGGTCAGCTGTTTGCTCGTGGCCATGGAAAAGCGGGAGTGAATATGCAGATCGGAGATGAAGGAATTCATGAAGATCCCCGTGAACGTACTCCCGCCTATAGAGGCGGAAGACCTTTTGCAGGATAGGTTAAAATTTTTACTGCGGCCTGTACGGGGATAATCCCGTGTTCCGGCCGGACACGGCAGAGATTCGCGGTATGTACGGAAATATAGTGTTCCGGAGCCCAGTCCGTCAAAACGGAACGGGCAGCGTGTTGTGAGAGAGGGCTGCGCTGCCATGAAAACGCAGCGTCCCGGAGCCTGTGCGCGGGGAAAGAAGCCGGAAAGTTCCGGAGTATCTGTGTGTGCGGATGGGGATGAATCCGCCGGGGAGACGGGGACTTACTGCTCGCTTTCCCCGGCTGATTTATCCAGAAAAGGGCAGAAGGCAAGCGCCTGCGGCGTGGAACGGCCGTCCGCTTCCTGGAGCACGAGATCAGGGAGAAAGCGGATATCGTGCGCGCTGTCCTTTGCGGCTTCCACAAGGACGCGGACTGCCGCGTCCTCCGCTCCGGGGCGCACGGGGAGGGCTTTGCGGATGCCGAAGCGGCAGGCGCCCAGGGCTTCTGCGAGAGCGGCGAAACGGGAGGCCGGAAAGATAAGGTAGAGGAGGCCGTGATGAACCAGGACCGATCGCGCGGCGCGTATGAAGAGCGGAAGGGCGCCTTCCCCGCGGCGGGCTGTGTCATTGAGGCTGTCGCGAGAGGCTCTTCCCTCCCCTCTTTCCCAGTACGGGGGATTGGAAAGCGCGAGATCAAACAGGGGGCGGGGAAAGGCGGCGCCGGCGCGGGAGAGGTCGAGGACGCGGAAGGCGGCCCGTCCGGTGAGGTTCAGGAGGGAGATGTTTTTTCTGGCTGCTTCAATGAGGGCAGGACTGAAATCGACGCCGAGGGCGCGCATATTTTCCGAGCGCAGGAGAAGCGCCGCCGTGGAGGCGCCCTGCCCGCAGCCGAGGTCAATGGCCGCGAATCCGGGGCCCAGCGGAAGCCAGGGCGTACCGCGGCAGGGATTTTTCAGCCCGAAGTGAGGCGAGGCGCCGAATTCCCGGGCAGCGAAGCAGGCCAGGAGAAGAGCGTCCAGCCCGAAGCGCATTGAGCCTTCAGGCTGGACGAGATTCCTAGGGAAGCGGACCGCCATGGGCAGGGGCCTACATGAGCGAGTTGTCCCAGTTGAAGAGGCCGGGCCTGTGCACGGGCGGCAGGGAGGCCGGGATGTTTTCCTGCATGGAAACGAAGAAGCTGTAACCGGCTTTTTCGAGTTCCGCCTTGTGCGCGCTCAGGTTGAGCTGCCAGGCCGGGTAAATCCAGGTGTTCTCGCCGTACTGTCTGGCCCAGAAAGCCTCGTGCTTGGGGCTCATGAAGGGTTCGTTGAGGCGCACGCCGAGTGTGCCGTAGCGGCTCATGCCGACGGGCCAGCAGCCGGCCAGCACCATGCCAAGAGGCAGCGGGCTCAGCCGGGGAAGCTCGAGGAAGTCACGGGAGCCGAGCTCGGGAGAGACAATGGCTGCCGTGAAGCCCATGTCCTTCAGCACATTGACGGTAGCCGGATTGGAAATGTTGCAGAAGGGGCCGGCCGTGAAGGCGGCCTTTTCGTCGTCCAGCATCTCAGTGGTGAAGAGTCCGACCTGCCAGGGGGAGTTAAGGACGAAGGAGCGGGCGCCGTCCCGCCACAGGTTCAGGACGAGGCGTCTGAACTGATCTTCCTCATCAGGCCAGATGACAGGCGGCAGCCACCAGCCGAAGCGGTTGATGACAGTGTGGGAAATGGCGGCTGATTTGGAAGAAACCCAGAGGCAGGAGAGAAATTTGCGGGCGCCGCGCGTTTCCTTGCCCTGGGGAAGACTCGCGTGAACGACCATGTCGGGAAGGCGCGTGAACCGGCAGGGAATGACACGGTTCGGCCGTGAGGTCACGTTTTCGGTAGTCCGTTCGGGCATGCACTCGAGGCGGGTCTGCCATTCGTTGAGAATCTGCGTGAGTTCCTTTTCGCGCCGGTCAATGAGGTAGACACAGACGCCCGCCTTCGGGGTCTTGTGTTTTGGGATGCGCAGGAGGAGCGTGCCGCCCTTGGGCGTGAAACGGGTGACGGGAAGCGTGGTGTGCCAGTTCTCATCCTCCACACCGACGCGCAGGTAGTCCTTCGGGAGGAGTGGAATGAACGGCTTGATGAAGGGCGCTCCCTGCCTGTCTATGCCGATCTTGCCCACGAGCAGGCCGGAGCTGGTCTGCCCTGAGGGATCCACGGGCACGGCTGTGTGCTGCGGCAGGAAGCGGGCGCGGGTATTGGGCCTTCCGAGAGCCATCTGCAGGATGCCCTCAGCCGTCTTTTTGGCTTCGGGATCGCCCGGATTGTCGCGGAGAATGCGGTAGGCCGTGACCGTGTGGTAGACGTAATGCGGTCCCTTCTTGCGGCCTTCGATTTTCCAGGAGACAAGATGGGGAATGCCCGTAAGGGTTTTGACGAGCACGTCCATGGAGAGATCCTGACAGGAGAAATAGCGCCCTGTCTGGAAGCGTCCCCCCGGACGGAGACGGCGTCCGTCACCGGTGCCGTTCATGCGTTCACCGGGAATGCGCGGCCTGCCGGAGCGGGCTTTTTCCGCGAACCTGCCGCGGCCCTGCTGTTCTCCGCCGCGCGGGGCTTCCTGCCCCTTCTGGAAAAGCGTCTGAACGGTATTGCCGCCCTGCTGATAGACGCGGCGGCAGGGCTGCACGCAGCGGCCCCTCAGGCCGCTCTTGCCGCCCATGTAGCTGGACCAGTAGCAGCGTCCGGAGACGCAGTAGCACAGGGCGCCGTGGATGAAGCATTCGAGCACCACGCCGTCGGGGCAGGCATCGCTCATCTGATGGATTTCATCGATGGAGAGTTCGCGGGGCAGCACCACGCGGTCGGCGCCGAGGCGTTTGGCCTCCAGAAGCGACGCGGGGTGTGTGAGATTGGCGAGAGTGGACAGCGTGATGGAGCCCGTATACCCCGCCTGACGGGCGATATCGACAAGGGCGATATCCTGGATAATGAGGCCGTCGATGCCGACCTGATTCTCGAGGCGGCTGATGAGCCTGTAGGCGGCGTCGGTTTCAGCGGGCTTGATGAGCGTGTTCATGGCCACGGTGACCCGGCAGTCCGACTCATGGGCGAGATCCGTGAGCCGTGAGAGCTCGGTAAGGCTGAAGTTTTCAGCCTGCATGCGCGCGGAAAACTGCTTGAGGCCAAGGTAGATATTGTCAGCTCCGGCCGCGAGGGCGGCGAGGAAACAGGAAACGTCGCCGGCGGGAGCCAGGATTTCGGGGTGTTCGGGGGTGGGTTCGGGTATCTGTATTCTGCTCATGTGCTGTCCCTGGCGCCTGTTAGCGCTCGGAAGGATCGGAATTTTTGTAGTAGTCAGAGAACCAGTCGTAGAACTTCTGTATGCCTTCCCTGAGTGGCGTATGGGGCATGAAGTGCGTAAGTTTGGCCTGATCGCCGGCATCGGCCCAGGTGGCCGTGACATCGCCGGCCTGCATGGGCAGATAAATTTTTTCAGCCCTTCTGCCCATGACGTCTTCGATGGTTCTGATGAATTCGGAGAGTTCCACGGAGTGGCTGTTGCCTACGTTGAGGATGCGCCAGGGAGCCGAGCTGGAGGCCGGATCGGCTGTTTTCGCGTCCCAGAGAGGGTCGGCCCTGGGAGGCAGGGGCAGGATGCGTGCCATGACTTCCACGATGTCGTCGATGTAGGTGAAGTCCCTGTGCATTCTGCCCCCGTTGAAGACCTTAATGGGTTTGTTGTGGAGAATGGCCGTGGCGAAGAGGTGCAGGGCCATGTCAGGACGTCCCCACGGGCCGTAGACCGTAAAGAAACGCAGGCCTGTCGAGGGGATGGCATAGAGGGAGCTGTAGGCGTGAGCCAGAAGCTCGTTGCTGCGTTTGGTGGCGGCATAGAGGCTGACAGGATGATCGGCTCCGCTGTGCGGGGAATAGGGAAGCGATGCGTTCAGGCCGTAGACAGAGGAAGACGACGCGTAGACGAGGTGCTTCACCGGATGCTGCCTGCAGCATTCGAGGAGATTGGCGAATCCGACGAGGTTTGAGGAAACATAGGCCTGGGGATTCTGAATGCTGTAGCGGACGCCGGCCTGGGCAGCCAGGTTCACCACATGGGTGAAGTGGCCGTCCCTGAAAAGCCGTTCCAGGGTCGCCGCGTCGGCGAGATCGGTTTTGATGAAGGAGAAGTCCGTATCGTTCTTCAGCTGGGCC
>ONPA01000066.1 GCA_900319575.1 uncultured Desulfovibrio sp.
GATCCACTGGCCCTTCGCCTTGAAATCGATAGCGTTGGCGCCGGTAGACACACCAAACACGAGACCAGCCGCGATAAGGAGTGTGGCGAGTTTCTTCATGATAAACCTTCCTTCCTTTCGGATTGCACCTTGCGGTGCGGATTTGTTTTCGGGTCTTAACAGGAGGGTATTCTTCCCCCTGCCGCGTGAAGATAAACGGGTTAACCGCTTTATGCAAGTCTTATCGTCAAAAAATTTTTACCCTTTAGGCCCCGTACAAAAAATTTTATTTAAACTTATCTCATGATTTCGACTAATTAGCTGAAAATTAATTCTGTTGGAACCCTCAATATTTTTTGGGAAGGGCCCGCGGGCCTAAAAAATTTGTACGAAGATGTTTTATCACCGCCGCAGCCTGCTTTCTGGCAGCCCTTTCTGATGAAAAATTGTTCAGAAAAAATCTAGAAAAATCTTGACAGAAAACACGGATTTTCCGCTTTTCTGATGGCTTAGTATCTTTTTTCATGTTTGCATTCGCAGCCACAAGCCCGTATACATTCAGCGTCAGAGAGGATTTTGCATGCTGAAAGAACAGTTTACAGGTCATGGCCGGGTCGTTCTTCTGGCCGGCGGCGGCCGCATCTACACGGATATTGCGGCCCGGTTCGTACGCTCCGAGCGCAGTCTGGACGAGATTATCGCGTCCCCCTACTCAAAAAGGATTGTGGACAATATTCTGAACAGCGGCCACGGTGCGGCGCTGGAATTCGATTATTTCCTGTTCGGCGTGGAGGGCTATTCGCGGGTCACAGAGGTTCAGCTCGTCCGAAAGCGCATGGCTTCCTACCTTATTAAGTCGGGCCGCGCGGAACTCGGAGGCAAACGCGTTTTTTCCGTGGTTTATCCCCGGAGCGTGGCCGATTTTACGGCAGAGGTCACGCTTCCCAATAACGGGAAGGTAAAACTTTCAGGACGGGATCTCGCAGACCTTTCGCGCCAGTGGTATGAGGCTGGCCTGGATGCGCACCTGCCGGAGCAGGATCTCAGATACCTCAAGCCCCAGGCCACGGAGTTCAAGGCCATCATCGGCATGAATGCCCACGCCCTCAGGGACTGGTTTTCCATACGCTGCTGCCTCAACGCCCAGGATGAGATACGCGATCTGGCCAACAAGATGCGTAAACTCTGCGTGAAGGCCGCTCCGGATCTTTTCCGCGGATCGGGTCCCAGCTGTGTGCAGCTCGGGTACTGCCCAGAAAACCGCCTCCAGAACGAGAAATGCCGGGGGAAGGTTCCGACCAGGGATGAGGCTCTGGCCATACTGAAGAGGTACAGAAAATGCGAGTTCCCCGCAGATGACGCTGACGGGGAGTCCGAGTAATATATTGGTACGGAAAGAGGGAGGGGCTTTCGGGCCTCTCCCTCTTCTGCATGAAAGTTATCTGTACGCTTCAGGAGGCAGGTTTGGCTGCTGGCTGTCTCCCGCATCCCTGGCCTTGCGGCAGTCCTCGCACAGTCCGTACATCACGTGATAGTGACCCAGAAGCGTGAAGTTGTTCTTCTTCGCTATTTCCTTCTGCAGTTCCTCGATGCGGCTGTCATAAATTTCGATGATCTTTCCGCACTTCACGCACATGAGGTGATCATGGTGGGCGCCATCGACCAGATTTTCGTAAAACTTGGCCGAATCGGTAAAATGCAGTTCTCTGGCAAGTCCTGCGTCACAGAGGAGTTTGACGGTTCTGTACACCGTGGTCTGGCCGATGCTCTTATCCAGGGTCTGAACATGCTGATAGAATTCCTCAAGAGTATGGTGTCCGGGGAATTCAAAGAAGGCGCGGGCGATGAGTTTTCTCTGCGCTGTGATGTTAAGGCCCTTGCGGCTCATAAAGGAGAGGAACTTGTCCAACCCCTTATCGACTTGTTTTGAATCACTCATGAAGGGCCTCCGCCATAAGATCCGATTGATGAACCAGGGCAGGACGATTTTCGCCTGTCAGGGACAGGGTGATAGTGAAAAGAAAAACATCTTTCAGATAGTGCCCGGTCATTCTGAAGTTTAGTAATTTTTATCATAAGCTATTTTTCGTTTGTGGACAAGAAAAGGGATTTCAGACACATGCCCGCATGAGGGAAAGGATGAGCCTGAATTACCTTGACAGAAGCATCTCGTGTGGCAAAAGAGCTCCTGCCTGTGCCAGACCCGGTACAGGAGGCTGTCTGCCATCCCCCGGACGGGGCAGTTCAGGTATGTTCCCGGGGGAGGAGACGCATGGCAATGCAAGAAAAAACACCTTCAGCCCTGCATATCTTCTTTATGCTTTTCCTGGTGTACATCACCTGGGGATCCACCTTTATCGGCTACAAGCTGACACTCGAAGTCGTGGGGCCATTTTTTGCCGCTGGCGGGCGTTCCCTGGGCGGAGGTGTCCTGCTTATGGCTCTCCTCATGCTGCTCGGCCACTGGACGCGTCCCACCCGCAGGGCTTTAAATATACTGATTTTTCAGGGACTCCCCATGGTGGCTGTGGCCTCTGGTTTTGTCGGTCTCGGACAGACCCAGATCCCGTCATCAGTGGCAGCTGTTCTGAGCAGCGCAACACCCATCCTCATGATAGCTGCCGGGTATTTTTTCGCTGGCGAGCCCAGGCCTGCGGGGCTGCAGATTTTCGGGCTTTTCACCGGAACCTGCGGCATTATTGCTCTCGGCTGGCTCCAGCGGGGGGGGGATACGGGGGAGTATCCCCTGCTCGGGTGCCTCGCGCTTATCCTTGCCGACATCGGATGGGTCGCCGGTTCACTTCTCATGAAAAAGCATTCCCTGACCAGGGAAATGCATCCTCTTGAGCAGACGAGCCTGCTTCTGGTGTTCGGCGGAATCGAGTGTTTCCTTATCGGTTTTATCCTTGGAGAGCAGGGGCGCATGCACTGGGAAAATCTGCGTCCAGCCGTAATCATCGCCTTTTCCTGGCTGACTATTGGCAGTTCGCTCATCGCCTACTCTGCTTATATGTGGCTGCTCATGAACGCGCCGCTCTCAGTGGCAGTGTCCTATGAGTATGTCAATCCCGTTATCGGCATCGTTCTCGGATGGCTTATCGGCGGGGAGATGATTTCTCCGGGCATTATTGTTTCCTGCGCGGTGATCATCAGCTCCGTCTTCTTTGTGATTATGCCCAAGACGGCCCGGACTCAGCCTCTGGGCCATCACGGGGTTTTCGCGCGCTGGCGTCTCGAGCGGGCCATCAGCCGGAGTATGCATCAGCAGAAAACGTCAGGGGTCTCCCTGCGGAAATAGTAAGCATCATTATATGAGGCTTGAGCAGACACGGAGAGGGCAGACCGGATTTTTCTTCCGGCCTGCCCTCTCTTTCTGCTGCCTGGAGAAATGCTGCTCAGGCCTTCATGCCTTCCCGGATGGCGAGAATGAGTCCTGCCCTGCGAGCACCGTAGCGGCGGCGCAGGAGAGCGCCCGAAAACCTTTTGTTGATGCCGTCAAGCCAGAGGAAGATGACCGGTGTGGTGTACAGTGTCAGCAGCTGGCTTACGGCCAGGCCTCCCACGATGGCGATGCCGAGGGGCTGGCGCAGTTCAGCACCGTCTCCCTGTCCGAGCGCCAGCGGTACAGCGCCGAACATGGCCGCGAAGGTCGTCATCATGATGGGGCGGAACCTGAGCCGGCAGGCTTCGGAAATGGCCTCCAGAGAGGTTTTGTGTTCCATGCGTTCCGCAGTGAGCGCGAAGTCGATGACCAGAATGGCGTTCTTCTTCACGAGGCCGCAGAGCAGAAGCACGCCTATCAGGGCTATGACCGAGAATTCCTTGCCGCAGAGCATGAGAGCGATGAGAGCACCGCCGCCCGCGGGGGGCAGAGTGGAGAGAATTGTCAGGGGATGGATGAGGCTTTCGTAGAGCACACCAAGCACGATATACAGGGTTATAATGGCCGCGAGGATGAGAATGGCCTCGGTCTTGATAGTATCAGCAAAGAGCTTGGCGTTGCCCTGGAAGCTGCCAAATATATTTTCAGGAATTCCGAGGGACGCGCAGGTGTCCTCGATGATGGTCTGTGCCTCGGAAAGGGAATGCCCTTTGGCGAGGTTAAAGGAGATAGTGACTGCGGCGAACTGTCCCTGGTGGTTTACCGAAAGCGCGCTGAAGCCCGGACCAATATCCGCCACGCTCTTCAGCGGCACAAGTCCGTCCCGTCCCGGCAGGTGGACCTTTTCCAGAGATTCGGGTGCCTGCAGCCAGGGTGAGTCATATTCCAGGACGACCTTGTACTGGTTCCTGGCATGGTAGATGGTGTCGGCCTGGGTTTCACCGAAAGCAAGACCGAGGGCGTTATCAAATTCCTTCATGGTCACGCCGTACCGTGACATGAGATCCCGGTTGGCGGTGAGCATGGTTTCAAGACCCCGTTCCTCGAGGTCGCTGTCCACATCGGTGAGGACGCTGTTTTTTGAAAGGGCATCCTTGAGCTTCTGCCCCCAGACACGCAGATCGCTGATGCTGTCACCCTGCAGCGTATACTGATACTGACTGCGCGAAGAACGGCCTCCCATACGCAGATCCTGATCCGGCTGGAGAAAGATCTGGGCGCCCGGTACGGAGAGAAGCTTGGGCCTCAGCCGGTCGATGACCTGCTGGGCTGACACTCCGCGTTCATCAAGCGGCTTCAGTGTTATGAAAATGCCGCTGCTGCCGCGGCCTCCGGCCATATGCGAGGAAACCTTGCTTACAGCCGGATCATTCCGGATGATACTCTGAATATGTCTGAGCTTGCGTTCCGAAGCCTGGAAGGAAAGGCTCTGATCCATGCGGATGCCGCCCATGATCATGCCTGTGTCCTGCTGCGGGAAGAATCCTTTTGGAATGACGATGTAGAGCCAGACGTTGCCGGCGAGAACCAGCACGAAGACGAACATGGTCAGTCTCCTGTGGCGCAGGACAACGTTGAGACTTCTCACGTAGGCGTCGCGGAGGCTGTCGAGCATGTGTCCCCAGCGCAGGCCTATACCGCCGAAAAGACGCTCGATGAAGCCTATGAAGCCGGTTTTTCCGGAAAAGGCACGCGTCTCGCGTTCCAGAGAGACTTCCGCCTTGCCCCTCAGCAGGGACGCGCACATCATGGGCGTTGTTGTCAGGGATACGGCCATGGAAATGAGCACGGCCACCGAGAGGACAACGGCGAATTCCCTGAACAGGCTTCCGAGCGTTCCCGGCATGCAGAGAATAGGGATGAAGATGGCCACCAGAGAAAGAGACATGGAAACGACGGTGAAGCAGACTTCACGCGATCCCCTGAGGGAGGCGCGGAGCGGTGTTTCACCGAGTTCAAGACGGCGGACGATGTTTTCAAGGACAACGATGGCATCATCCACCACAAAACCGGTGGCTATGGTGAGGGCCATGAGGGAAAGATTGTCCAGCGTGTAGCCGCAGACATACATGACGGCAAATGTGCCGATAAGTGAGACCGGAGCCGCGACCGCGGGGATGGACGTTGCCCGGGTGTTCCGGAGAAAGAGAAAGACCACGAGGATGACCAGGGCCATGGAGAGGAGCAGGCTTTTTTCCACTTCGCCGAGCGAGGCGCGTATGGTGATGGATTTGTCCATACCCACGTCGAGGTGTACATCCTCGGGTAACCACTGCTTCATGCTGGGAATAAGGGCTTTGACGCGGTCAACCGTGGAGATCACGTTCGCGCCAGGAGATTTGAAGACCATCAGAAGGATGGCGGGTTTCCCGTCAGCAAGGGCTATGGCCCGGGTACTCTGGGGACCTTTCGAGACCTTAGCGACGTCGCCGAGCCGGACGGCGGCGCCGTCCCTGTATGTCAGGATGAGGTCTGCGTATTCCTCTGGTGTTTTCAGCTGATCGTTGTTGCCGATGATCCAGTAGTGATGGTGGTTGCCGACAAAACCGTGGGGAATGAATGAGTTGGCCGATTTGATGCAGGAAGAGACATCGCTCATGGTCAGGCCGACGCGCGTGAGAGCATCGGGTATAACGTCCACGCGGATGGCCGGCAGTTCCGCTCCACCGATATTGACTTCGCCAACACCTTCTATCTGACTGATTTTCTGAGAGAGCACGGATTCCGCGGCATCGTACATCTCATAATTGGGAACCGTGTCCGATGTGAGACGAAGAATGAGGATGGGGGCTCCTGACGGGTTGACTTTGCGGTATGTAGGGTTGGAGGGCATGGTCGGGAGCGTGGAGCGGGCCGCATTGATGGCAGCCTGCACGTCACGCGCCGCTCCATTGATGTCGCGGGAGGCCTCGAACTGCATGATCACCTGCGCTGACCCGAGGGAACTCCTGGAGGTGATTTCGTTGACGCCGGCTATGTGTCCGAGTGCACGTTCGAGAGGGGTGGCCACGGTCGCGGCCATGGATTCCGGACCAGCGCCGGGCAGATTCGCCTTCACAAAGATGACCGGAAAATCCATTTCCGGCAGAGGTGCGATGGGCAGGAGACGGAAAGCCACGGCTCCCGCCAGGGCCAGAGCTATGGTCAGCAGAGTCGTGGCGACGGGTCTGCGGATGAAGATGGAAGAAGGATTGGCTGGAAGCACTTCCGGACCGAAGCGTTTTGGCCTTACGGATTTGATCAGCGTTTCCTCTCCGCCATCAGTCCCTTCATCGGGATCGGCACTATCCTGCCGGGCGGCCTTGTTCTGGAGCTGCGGTGGCACTCCCCGGTAGGGCCTGAGCAGGCCGGACAGGATCGCCCGTATCTTGTCGGAAAGGCTCATTGTGCGCTCCCGCCGGCCTTTGCGCCTGAGGGTACAGGAACCGGTCTGCTCCCGCGCTGCTTTTTCTTTTTTGTGAAACGGTCAAACCAGATGTAGACGACCGGCGTCGTGAAGAGGGTGAGGAGCTGGCTGAAAATCAGGCCGCCTACCATGGTGACGCCCAGAGGACGGCGGAGTTCCGAGCCCATGCCGGTGCCGAGCATGAGCGGCAGAGCGCTGAGCAGCGCGCACATGGTGGTCATGAGGATGGGGCGCAGCCTGAGCAGGCAGGCTTCATGGATGGCTGAAAGAGTGTCTTTGCCTTCCTTCCGCTCTGCTTCCAGTGCGAAGTCGACCATCATGATGGCGTTTTTTTTGACAATGCCGATGAGGAGCAGCATGCCGATAATGCCCATGACGCCGAGATCCATATCGCAGAGGAGCAGGGCGAGAAGGGCACCGATACCGGCTGAAGGCAGCGTCGAAAGAATTGTCACGGGATGCACGTAGCTTTCATAAAGGACGCCCAGCACGATATAGACCACGACGATGGCGGCAAGGATGAGCCAGAGCTCGTTATTGGTGGAACCGAGGAAGGCCTGCAGGGCGCCCTGAAAGGTGACGCGCACGGAATCGGGAGCCCCGATTTCAGCTATAGCCTTCTGGGCGTCAGCCACGGCGTAGCCGAGATGAGAGTCTCTGGCCACGTTGAAGGAGAGCGTCGCTGCGGGGAACTGCCCCTGCCGGCTCACGCTGAGACGTGTAGGCCTCTCCTCTGCCGTCGTGAAGGTGGTCAGGGGAACGGGCGTTCCGGAAGAGGATTTCACGTATACGGCCTCGATATCCAGAGGCCCCTGGCGGAACTGGGGAGCGGTTTCAAGGACGACCTTATACTGGTTGGTCTGCGTGAAGATGGTAGAAATGAGGCGCTGGCCCAGAGCATCATAGAGGGCATTGTCCACGTCCTCCATGCTGATGCCGAGACGGCTTGCTGTGTCCCGGTTAACGTTCAGGTAGAGCATGGTTCCGGGAGACATGTGATCGCTTGCTACGGCCTCTACGTTTTTGTGAGCGGACAGGGCCTTCCTGAGTTTTTCCTCCCAGGTATCGAGTTCGGACTGGGAGACCGCTTCCATGGTAATCTGGTACATGGTGCGGGAGGTGCGATCCTCGATGGTGAGATCCTGGACGGGATTGAGATAGAGCCGCATGCCCGGAATTTCGGCTGCGGCGCGGTTCATGACCCTGCGGCAGAAATCAGGCGCGCGTTCGCTGCGTTCTGAAAGCGGAGCAAGCTCCATGGTCAGGCGCGAGGTGGCCACGCCGGGGTTCTGTCCGTCAACTCCCACAAAGAAGGCCACGCTCTTCACCGCGGGTTCGCTCAGAAGGAGATCGGCGATCTGCTGCTGGCGTTTTGCCATGGCGGAGAAGGATGTCTGCTGGGGTGCTTCAGCCACGCCCTGAATGATGCCCGTGTCCTGAATGGGAAAGAAGCCTTTGGGCACGATGATGAAGAGCAGTCCGGTTACCACGAGGCTGCCCACAGCCACGCCCAGCATGAGACGCTGGTGACGGAAAACAGCCTGCAGGCAGGTGTCATAAAAGCCGAGGAGCTTCGGGAAAAAGGTTTTCTTTGTCTGACTGGCGCTGTCTTCCGGCACCGCGGCCCCGGGGCTCTTCCTTCTGGCCCTGAGCAGAACGGCGCAGAGCATGGGTGTCAGAGTCAGGGAGATGACTGCGGAGAGGAGAATGGTAACGGCCAGCGTGATCGCGAATTCCCTGAAAAGACGTCCGGAAACATCACCCATGAAAAGAAGGGGGATGAGCACGGCCACAAGGGAGAAAGTCAGGGAGATGATGGTGAATCCGATCTGGCCGGCACCGACGATGGCGGCCTGAACGGGTTTCATGCCCTGCTCTATATAGCGGGAGATATTCTCGATGACGACGATGGCGTCGTCGACTACGAAGCCCGCGGCGATGACCAGGGCCATGAGCGTGAGGTTGTTGAGGGAAAAGCCCGCGAGATACATGACGCCCAGCGTGCCGATGAGGGACAGGGGGACGGCCATGGCGGGGATCATGGTGGCCCTCGCGTTGCGCAGGAAGACCCAGATGATGACGATGACGAGGACGATGGAGAGCAGCAGCTCGAATTCCACGTCCTCGACAGTGGCGCGTATGGTGGATGTCCTGTCTGTGATGATCTCCACGTCAACGGCCCCGGGCAAAGAGGCCTGGAGGGCCGGCAGTTTACTGGCTATGGCGTTGGCGACCTGGATTACATTGGCTCCGGGCTGGCGCTGCACGGAAAGGATGATGGCCTG
This sequence comes from uncultured Desulfovibrio sp., assembly GCA_900319575.1. Classification (GTDB taxonomy): domain Bacteria; phylum Desulfobacterota; class Desulfovibrionia; order Desulfovibrionales; family Desulfovibrionaceae; genus Desulfovibrio. The sequence continues at coordinate 9,053 of ONPA01000066.1, forward strand.
CCTGAGTTTTTGCTGATCCGCGCTGCCGCTGTGCACCGTGTAGGCCGCGAGCAGGGCGTTTTCCGCGCCGTGAACCACGTCTCCGACATCTTTGAGCCGTATGGGCGCGCCATTGGAATAACCTATGATGGTCTGGGCGTACTCCTCGGCCGACTCCATCTGATCGTTGGCATCGATGGTCGAGGCCCGCATGGGGCCGTCAAGACTGCCCTTGGACGCGTCGACGTTGGCACTGGCAATGGCCGTGCGGACGTCCGCCAGCGTGAGATTTGCCCTGGCAAGGGCCTTGGGATTGATTTGAATGCGGACGGCAGGCTTTTCGCCGCCGGAAAGCGTCACAAGGCCAACGCCGGAAATCTGCGAGATTTTCTGGGCGAGCCGCGTGTCGGCCAGATCCTCGAGTTTTGTCATGGGCAGGGTCCGGCTCGTGACCGCAAGCGTCATGATGGGGGGATCCGCGGGGTTGACCTTGTTGTAAACCGGCGGGTTCGGCAGATCACTGGGCAGAAGGGAATTCGCCGCATTGATGCTGGCCTGAACCTCCTGCTCGGCAACATCGAGCTCAGTGGTGAGGCCGAACTGCAGCGTGATGACGGAAGATCCGGCTGTTGACAGAGAACTCATCTGCTTGAGGCCCTGCATTGAGCCGAACTGTTTTTCAAGCGGAGCCGTGACCACCTGGGACATGACTTCCGGAGAGGCGCCGGGATAGAAGGTCTGCACCTGGATGGTGGGATAGTCTATCTGGGGCAGGGCGGCGATGGGCAGATAGTGGTAGGCCAGAACGCCGGAAAGGAACAGGGCCGCCATGAGAAGGGAGGTGGCTATGGGCCTCAGAATAAAGAGACGGGAAATATTCACGTGCTCACCTTCGCATGACTCTAGGGCCTGACCGGTTTTTCAGAAGGTTTTTCCTTCCCGGATGGCTGTTCAGCGCTTTTCGCATTCTGTGCGGCAGCGCTGTCCTTGGTTTCGTCAGGCCCGCTCTCCGTGGCAAGAGGCGAATTGTTGTCGGCGAGCCGCACGGTTTCGGCCGTCGCGGCCACGCGGACCTTTGAACCGTCGCGCAGGCGGTCGACACCGTCCATCACAATGGTTTCTCCGGCGCTGAGCCCTGATTCAATGACTGTGATGGCGCCGGTTGAGAGTCCTGTTTTCACCTCGCGGCGGCGTGCCGTACCGCTGTCGTCGACCACAAAGACAAAGGAGCCGTCGGATCCGAGCTGAACAGCTGACGGCGGTACTGTGACGGCGTTCTTCAGAACGCGGACGCGCAGACGGGCATTGACGAATTCGTTGGGGTAGAGCGTTTCAGAGTCGTTCGGAAAAACAGCCTTGAGGCGTACCGTTCCTGTGGAGGTGTCGATGCGGTTATCCACAGTCAGAAGGCTTCCCTCGGCAAGCCGTTCCTTCTGATCGCGGCTCCACGCCTCAACAGGAAGTTTGGCCGATCCTCCGGAGGCGGTTCCTGCCTCATACAGGGCTTTGGTCACAAGCGGGATGTCTCTTTCGGGAAGCGTGAAGAGCACGTAGCAGGGGGTCACTTCGGTAATGCGCACAAGCCCTGTGCTGTCGTTGGCCGTAATGAGTGCGCCCACATCGTAATTTTTCAGGCCAAGTTTCCCCGAGACAGGAGCCGTGATACGGCTGTAGGCAAGATCAAGGGCTGCGGACTCCACGGAGGCTTTGTCCGCCGCCACAGTGCCTTCAAGCTGCCTCACCTTTGCGGCCTGCGTGTCGTAAGTCTGTCTGGCCACGAAGTCTTTTTTCACGAGACCGGCGTAGCGGTCCCTGTCGGTACGGGCGTTGGCGAGTTCCGCGCTGTCCTGGGCAAGCGTGCCCTTCGCCTTCGAGAGGGCTGCCTTGTAGGGCCGTGGGTCAATTTCGGCCAGAAGATCGCCGGCCCTGACACGCTGGCCTTCCGTGAAGTGGATGGCCATGAGATGTCCTTCCACTCGGCTCGTGACCAGAACGTCCGAGTAGGGCTGTACCGTGCCGAGGCCCTGCAGGTAATGGGGAACGTCCTGCGCCAGGGCTTTCGCCGTGCGCACGGGAGAGGTCATTTCAGGTCTGGGGCCTCTGCCTCCATGGGGAATAAAATGGTAGGCAAGGAAGGCAGCGGCAGCCAGCACGGCCAGGATAAGAAGACGGCGGCCGGTAAACAGATGTGGCATACTCTATCCTTATATATGGCTCTCCCCTCCGGGAGATGGGATTAGGGGGCTTTCTTTTAACCCTTCCGGGATTTCTGAAGTAACGGTGCCGGTACACATAGCAAAAAAGACGCGCTCTCTCAAAGGGAGATTGAGTCACTTTTTTATATATAAATTCAGTATATTATAAAAATTTTTGCATTCTCAGACGTGGAATCGGACAGCTTCCTGCAGGATGACTTCCGGGACGGAAGAGACAAAAAAGCCCGGGGGATGTGATCCCCCGGGCTGGTATAGTCAGAATCTTTCGGGCGTCGCCGTCGGGCGAGGGCTATGCCGGATTTTTTCAGAAGACTGGATTAGAAAGCGTAGTTGAGTTCCTCGAAGTAGGCCTGAGGATGATGGCAGGCGGGGCAGACTTCGGGGGCTTCCTTGCCGCGGACGAGGCAGCCGCAGTTGCGGCAGCGCCACACGGTTTCCTGCTCACGCTTGAACATGGTGCCTTCCTTCACCATCTTGAGCAGAGCGAGATAGCGCTTTTCGTGGAACTTCTCAGCCACGGCGATGTTCCGCATGACGGCGGCGATTTCCGGAAAACCTTCCTTTTCAGCGACGTCGGCGAAAGTGGGATACATGCTGGACCACTCTTCATTCTCGCCGGAAGCGGCGGCTTCGAGGTTCTCAGCGGTGCTCTTGATGGCGCCGGCGGGGTAAGCGGCGGTGATTTCAACGGCGCCGCCTTCGAGGAACTTGAACAGACGCTTGGCGTGTTCCTTCTCCTGGAGGGCGGTTTCAGTGAAGATATCGGCGATCAGGACAAAGCCGTCTTTCTTGGCCTTGGCAGCGAAGTAATCGTAACGGTTGCGGGCCTGGGATTCACCGGCGAAAGCGGTGAGGATGTTCTTTTCAGTCTGGGTGCCCTTGAGAGATTTCATAGTGATCCTCCTGAAGTTTGTATGGTTAAGCAGTTTGTTTTCTCTGTGAACTCATTGCCTTTCGTGAGCTTATTAGTAATCAATATTATTAACGGCGTCAAGCTCTTTTTGAAATTTTTTTTGCAGGAGGCGTTTTTCCCCTGCACCACAGCGGGAGGGCAAGCCAGGCGCGGTCCAGCTCTTTTTCAAGGATTTTCCAGTCCGGAGAAAGCCGGGCAAGGTTAGCGTAGAACTCCTGCTGATGATTCATGGCGAGGCTGTGTGTGAATTCGTGGCAGACGAGGTGTCGGAGCAGCTTCCTGGGAAGGAGGATCGTCCGCCAGCTGAGGTGCATGCGGTAGCCTGCGCTGCCGTTTTTCTTCGAAAGGCTGCCGAGCCGGGTGCCTGCGTCTGTGACGCTCACGCCTTTCAGTCTGTCCCTGAGTTCTTCCGGGAAAGCGTCGGAAAGGACATAAGCGGGCAGCAGCCTGCCTGCGAGCCAGCGGAGGTAGCTGCGCAGCAGCCTCGCACTGTCAGCCTTCACTGATTCCCTGTCATAAATGATCACCCCGGACTGTGAGGCGAAGAGTCTTGCTTTGCTGCCGGCCAGGGTGAATTCAGCCGTGAGCCTGCCTTCTCTGCACATATCTCGCACGGCGAGGCCTCCGTCCGGGATTCCGGTGCGTTTCACAAACAGAGACATACCGGAAACACCGATAAAGATGGTCTCCGGCAGCGTGATTTCCGTATCCCTGGCAGAAGCGAGAAATTTTTCGAGGAAGACGCGCAGGCGCCCCCCCGGCGTATTGAGATCGTCGAAGAGCGCCCTCCGTGGATAAGTAAGTGGGTATTCCAGACTGAAAACGGGGTCTTCTGCACGCAGTTTTATTCTGAAGGATCTGATGCGCTTCGGAATCAGCAGAATCCGGACAGTGCCCTTCACGGGAGAATGAACTTCGGCGGCAGTTTGTCCTTTTCCCATCAGCACGGGCACAGCAAAGGGCTGACCGTCGTTTTCCTTTTTTTTCAAAAACCAGCTGAACATAGGATACCTGAGAAAGTGCTCCTTGCAGTGCAGCAGAGAAGAGGGCTCTCCGGGCAGAGTTCATTTCGCCCATACCACTTTGCGCACCGTCCGGTTCACGACGGCTGCCTGATTTTCATCAGGTGAAAATGTCCTTCCCCGTATCTGCCCGCATTCATCTGCGGCCTTTTCCTGACAGTTATCGGATTCAGGCCTGCTCTGCAGTATCATCCGATTTCGCCAGACCGGATATCAGCCTGCATCCTGCTTCAGATTCCGTCCCGCAGCGGACACCTGTGGTGTCCGGCTGTGATGTTCCTGCTGTCAGGGCAGTCCCGGGATTTTTCACAAATCAGAATACATATGACTGGCATACAGAAAAAGCCCGGCAGGAGGGATCCCTCTGCTGCCGGGCTGAAAAGGCGTAGCTCAGAGAGAGCTTATCGAATGCGCCGTAAAACCCCGCCCTTCAGGGCTGGGGATATAAGGCGCGTCCGCCGAATTTGCGTAAGCAATTGAAGGC
>ONPA01000058.1 GCA_900319575.1 uncultured Desulfovibrio sp.
ACCCTGAGGGGGCGCATTGTCATGGGAAGGCGCGGACCGAGCTCCACGCGGAAGACACAGCAGAATCCGGTGGGCAGGGGGAGCGGCCTGTTGACAAGGCCCCAGAATTTTTCCCCGGCGGTAAGGAGACCGGCGTCTGCGGCCCGCCATGTGGAGACGGGACCGGAGAGGGCACTGCGGGCCCTGAATGTTCCGAGCCCGTGCCAGGCAAGCCGGCGGAGAATGCTCCAGGCAGGATAGAGAGGGAAATCAGGGGGAAAGGAGGCAGACCGGCCGGCCAGTGAGGTCCTGTTCCAGAAGGTGATGGCGAAGCCGAGGGAAACAACACGCAGAAGCTCGCGCAGGCTCGCGTCAATCTGCTGTGGTGAAAGGCACTCGCCAAGATGCAGGATTCCCCAGTCAAAGCTTTCACTGTCGAAGGGCAGGAGATCAGAATGCCCGGCTTCCACTGTGAAATGGCTGCCGTTCACTTCGGCAAAGCGCCTGCGCAGAAAATCGGAAGGCTCGCAGCCTGTGACGTCAAACCCGTCCGCGCGCAGTGACTGCTGCAGGAATCCGGCGCCACAGTTGATTTCGACGAGGGTGGTGCCGCGCCGGGGCCAGGCTGCCAGAGCCTGCTCAAGGAGGATTCTGCGCCCGTCGAGGGCAATGCGCATGGGGCCGGCATCAGGCAGGGAGGCTTCACGTTCGTCCCGCTGTCTGTCAAGCATGGCCGCCTCCCGCTACCAGTCCCCGTCAGCGGGGGAGAGCGAGGATCGCTCAGGGCAGACAAGCCCCGATCCCTGTCCGTGCTCTTCTTCCCAGGCTTCCCGGAATACTTCTCCGAGAGTGACGCCGCGCACGGGCATGCTTTCCCTGAGCCAGGCGAGGAAATTTCCGATACGGCCGAGCACGCGTGCCGCGGCCGCTTCATCGGGCACGTGCGGAGAACCGCCGGGCATGAGTTCCGAGGAATGACAGAACATGCTCAGCACCGGGCCGCCGCGCAGGGCGAGGAGACGTGCCGAAAGCCGCATGACGGGTCCCCCGTGCCAGAAGGGATTCGGGGACAGGGCCGCGAGAAAATGGAACCTGTCCAGGGCTGGCCTGCCCCGGAAGCGGCCGTACCAGAGTCTGGCAAGGAAGGGGTGCAGGGGAATCTGCGTGAGAGGAACTTCAAGGAACGGCTCATTCCTGCCCATGGGCCAGTAGGGCACGGCGGGAGCAAGGAAGTGATCGGCTCCGCCCTGATGGGCCCGGAGGGGGCAGACCGAGCTGTCCGCGTGAATGCCGTGGGCGAGGAGCAGGGGAAAGAGCACGCGCTTGAGATCCCAGCGGCCCATGCGGAAGCTCACCGGATCCTCTCCCAGAAAACTGCGGGCCTTCGCGAGGAGGCTTTCCAGCCTCGCCTCGAGGAGGGCGCGGGGCATCCTGTCCGTACGCTCGGGCGTGCCCGCGGTTTCCTGGCTGCAGTCCCCGAAGGGCGGAGTGCTCCAGTGGTGCAGGTGCGCTCCGATTTCAGCGCCGTAGCGTCCGCGCATGGTTTCGAGCACCCTGAGGGCCGGGGTGCTCGAAAGCACCGTGTACGAGCAGAAAAGCGTCAGCGGGAAACCGAGAGCGTCCGTGATGGGTGCCAGCCGGAGCAGCCGCTCTATGTTCCGGACTCCGCAGTTATGACGGGCGTAATGTCCGGAAAAAAGACCTTCTTCTTCCGTATCAAGGGAAAAGACGACTCTGAGGGGGGTGTTCTTCTCTGTTTTCATGCCGTTTATTTTACTCCAGGGGAGGGCGTTTGGGCAATGCCGGGCGGGAGGCGGTACGGGGGGACAATCCTTGCCTTTTCGGTCTTTTTTGCCTATAGGCAACAAGTAACTGTGTAATTTTACAAGAAAAATATTTCTTCTCCGTCATGTCCCGCATGCCGCGCCCAAGCGGCAGGGGAAACGCCCGGCGTGTTTTCCGGCAGCGGGAAACGGGGGCACCTGAGCTATGTCCAGAATACACGTTCTTTTTCTTATGGAAGACCTCTGCTTCGGTGGCACGCAGCGGCAGACGCTGCAGCTGGC
>ONPA01000001.1 GCA_900319575.1 uncultured Desulfovibrio sp.
GCAGGCTGATTCGCAGGAAAGGCTATCCCCCGATTCAGAAAAAACTCTGGGGTGGCCCGCTCTGGCCGCCAGGCTATTTTGCCGGGAACTGCGGAGGAGCGCCTATCTCTGTTCTGCGGCAGTATATCGAAGCTCACGAACGCCCAATTAAAGGCAAAATTTCCAGTTATGGTGCGCCTTATATCCCCTCCCTGAAGGGCGAGGCTTTACGGCGCGCTGGGTAAACCTCCGGCAGAAGAAACTCCTGCATACAGCAATATACACATGCAGGAGTTTTTAAAATACTAAAAAACGGCAGCCTACCTGTCCACGGGGAAGGCCAGCCCCTCGTACCAGTACAGGCGGGCTCCCGGAGCCTTCCAGCTGCCGTCAGGCAGGCCGGCCTTGTAACAGAGGTTCGTAAGATAGGCGGGCAGATCCCAGTGCTGCTCCACGGGCACCTGAGGCAGAAAAACACCGGTGCGGCCATGAGCCGAGAGAACAAGGCCATGCCTGCCAATGACAATCCGTTTCGGATCCGGGCACAGAGAAAGCTCGCCAAGAACAGTGATTTCCATGGAAAGCTCATCCCATTCGGAAGGACTGACAGGGGGGAAGCGGGGGTCGTCGAAAGCGGCCAGCTGGGCCATGCGCCATACGTTGCGGACGAGCGGAGACTCCCCAACGATGGTACCGATGCAGCCCCTCAGCCTGCCTTTCTCCTTGAGAGTGACAAAACAGCCGAGGTTCTTTCTGAGCGTGGGGCTGTACCGGGAGAGCTCCGGCTCCGGCGGAAACTCACCCCTGAGACGCAGGGATACGGCATTCAGAGCGATGCTGCCGAGAGTATTCTTTTCTTCTCTGGTAAGACTGAAATCGACGGACATGCTGACCTCCTTCCATACATACCTGACGAGGCGGAATGGTATAGGCAAGCAGGGGAATGTCAATGCCGCCAGATCCCCTTTAAGGGAAAGGGCAGGACGGTTCCAGCCTGGAACCGCATCCTGCCCTTTCTCTATGTTTCCCGCTCCGGGGGAGCGGGAAACAGCGTATTTCTAGAACTTGTAGGTGAAGATCAGCTGGGCCTTCCAGATATCCTGCTTCTCATAGGATCCGAAATTATTGTAATCCTTTTTCCAGGTATCGTTGTCCATGAAATTGGCCACATATCCGAGTTCCAGATTGATGTTGAAGTTCTCGTACATCTGGTAGACGTTCACGAGGTTGAACTCCAGCAGTCCGTCATTGGTCGTCAGATAGGGGCCCTCAAAGAGGTTGCTGGTACTCTGCCATGCGTAAGCGCTGTCCATGTACTTGACCATGGAGGGAGAGTTCGTGCCGCCCCAGTACGCCACACGGAAAGTATGCGTGAGCTTGTCGACGAAGCTCATGTCCGAGAGCTGGAAACCGATGCCCCAGGTACCGGCCATGGAGTCATTGAGATCGAGGTAGTCGCCGTTCGGCCCCCAGGCAAGGTTGCCGTCACCCATGAAGGAAGTCATCCAGACGTAGGGGCACACGGAAGGCATGCGTTCGGAGCCGTTCTTCACGCTGCCATCGTCACCGGAACCGTACCAGCCGAAGATGCCCGGTGTGCCCCAGTCCATCTTGTATTCGACAAGGGCCTTGGCCAGCCAGCCCTCGCGCTTGCTGGAGCCGCGGCGTATGTCGCTGTCATCGTTCCGGGTCTTCACGTCAAAGCGGCCCATGCTCTCGACCCAGCCGTAGTTCACATCAAACTCGATATTCCAGGGATCAAAGGTCTTGATCTTGACCGGAAGTCCGGCCCAGAACATGCCTCCATAGGCTTTGGACGTTCTGCCGTAATCCGTGACGTTGAGGCCGCCGCCCCCGCCCATGGCATTAAGATAGGGAGACAGAGTGACAGCCGGAGCGCCGTCCACGAAGTTGGTGGTTCTGTAATCGTCGAAGTTGTGGGCGTTACGGCCCTGCACGCCGTACATGGCCCACGGGGTCACGGAGACACCGCCGTAGTTGACAGGCAGCATGAGGGCGAAGAGGTCCATGTTGTCCAGGTAGCCGGCGTTGTCGTTATTGTTCAGGTAGCCGTTTGTACCGTCTGTATCGTTGCTTCCCGTATAGTTGTCGTTATAGGGACGGAACCACATGGCGGTAAGGCCGATGTTCTCGTTGAAATCCACGTGCGAGTTTATGGAAGCCCCGCGCAGATCGAAAACGGCTGATCCGCCTGCCGCGTAGGGCATCGCGAAGTTCTGGATGCCCATACGGGTCTGGATGGTGGTGTCCGGAACCTTCCAGTCGATATAGGCCTGGCGGACCTTGACGAACACACCGTCCGCGCCCATGGCACCGCCCTGGGGCCCGAAGCCCCATTTCTGGGGACCGATATGGAACATCACCGTTCCGGAAAGACTCTCGGAAGCCACGGCGTCGAGCTGAAGAAGCAGACGCTGGCGGGCGGCAAAGCGGTCATTGTTGTTGCTTTTGATCTTTGTACCGGAGCCGTTGCGGATATGGCTCGTAAACTTGGTATCCGCGAGGCCGAAGCCCATATTCCACTGGCCCTTGATCTGAAAATCAACGGCCTGGGACGTAACGGCAGGAACGCAGAGGAACAGTGCGGCCAGCATGGCAGGTATAAGGCTGTGTTTCATTGTACTCTCCAGTTGGCTTTCCAAGGATTACTCAGCCTTCGGGCTGGCTTCGGTGCTTTCAGCGAATTCCCGGAAATGTTCGGGAAGCGGCCTGCCGGCCAGTTCCTCATCAGGTTCGGGCTTGGAGCAGTACTTCAGCGCGAATCCGCCTTCTTCCCTGAGGATTTTGAACCAGCAGAGAGTCACGAAGATAACGGGGAAGATCATGAGGGCGCCGGAGAAGTTGCCGAACATCTTGGCTACGCCGAGTCCGCCCATGCAGATAAGGCCAAGGGCGAGGAGGCAGAGAATCAGGCACCAGAACGTACGGTGCCACTTGTCGGGTTCCACATCGGGAGAGAGCTTGCGGGTCGTGGTGCTGGCGCAGATGTAGGAGCCGGCGTTCACGGTCGTGGCGAGGAAAATGGTGGAGAGAAGCGCGTAGACGATGAGGACGACGTTCTTGAAGGGCAGCGTCTCAAGCACGGCGATCATGGCGGCAGCACCGCCCTGAGCCTTGAGAATGCTCACAACATCCAGAATTCCGCTGTGCTGCACGTACAGGGAATAGGAACCGAAAACGCCGTGAATGAGGCAGGCGCCGGCCACAGTACTGCCCGTGCCGTAGAGAATGATTTCACGCACGGTGCGGCCGCGGGAAATACGGGCAATAAAAAGGCCCATGAAGGGACCGAAACCAGCCCAGAAGAGAGCGTAGAAAATAGTCCAGTCCCTCGGGAACGTCCCGCCGGTCCAGGGGTCGGTCCACAGGGTCATTCTGGGGTAACAGCCAATCCACTTGCCGAAGGCGTTGGTGAAAATATTGAAAAGCTGCACCGTGGGACCTGTCAGGAAACAGTAAACCACGAGAATCAGGGCCAGAAAGACGTTGAAATTGCTCAGCCACTTAATACCGCGATCAAGACCCTTGTAGACAGTGAAACCGGCGATGAGGCCGGAGAAGACCAGAATAATAATCTGCGTGCTGAGTTCGGCGCTGATGCCGAAAACACTCTTCAGGGCATGGGCCACAGTAGGCAGGGAAATGCACATGGTCACGGCCGTGCAGAACATGAGGCCAAGAATGAAAAAGACATCA
>ONPA01000154.1 GCA_900319575.1 uncultured Desulfovibrio sp.
GAGACACTGGGCAGGAATCCGTCCGGACGTTTACAGGGCGCGCGAGTAGCGGGTGAGTTCGTCGTTTTCCTGGATGGTTTCTGCCAGCCTATCCAGGGTCTTTTTACGGACGAAGGTGCCGGCCATACGGATGGCGCTGGTCATGGCCTTGGAGCTGGAACGGCCGTGACAGACGATGGCCAGGCCCTTTAGGCCGAGAAGCGGGGCGCCGCCGTATTCGGCGTAGTCCACGGTGCGGGCGAACTGCGCGAAGCTGCGCTTGGCCAGGAGGCCGCCCAGCATGCCCGTGACACTGGACTTGAAGACGCCTTTGATCATATGCGTGATGGCCTTGGCAAGGCCTTCGCTCATCTTGACCACGATGTTTCCGACGAAGCCGTCGCAGATGACCACGTCCACGTCGCCCGTGAAGATGTCGCGTCCCTCGGCGTTGCCGATGAAGTTCAGGTTCCTGGCCATCTTGAGAAGCTCATAGGCTTCCTTCACCTGGCTGTTGCCCTTGCCTTCCTCCTCGCCGATGGACAGGATGCTCACGCGCGGTGACTCGTAGTCGAGGATGTCGCGGGCGAAGGCGTCGCCCATGAGGCCGAACTGGAAAAGGTGATAGGGACGGCAGTCCACGTTGGCGCCGGCATCGAGGAGCACCACGGGATCCTTTTCCGTGGGCATGATCGTGCACAGGGCCGGACGTTCCACGCCTTTGAGACGGCCGATAATGAACATGCCGCAGGCCACGGCCGCGCCGGAGTGTCCCGCGCTGACCACGGCATCGGCCTGTCCTTCCTTCACGAGGCGGCAGCCAATCTGGATCGATGACTTCTTCTTGCGCCTGAGGACGTCGGCCGGGCGCTCGTTCATGAGCACCACCTCATCGGCCTGAACGAGATCATAGTCCGCACCAGAGGTGTCCAGAGTGTCGAGAACGGACACAACTTTCGGCCTGTCGCCCACGAGCAGGACTTTCAGATCGTATTTGCGGGAGGCGTCCAGGGCCCCGGGAACCAGAACAGAGGGGCCGAAGTCGCCGCCCATGACGTCAACGGCAATAATTGGTCGATCGCTCATAGGTGCTCAACGCTCAGTATTTTGCATCCTGCTCAGGCGTCCGGCCGGACCGGACTGGAGGACGGATGGATTCTCCCTCCTCTGCAGGGACGCGCTCCCTGCAGAGGAGGGATGAAAAAAGAGGACGCCCGGAAGCCCCGTTCCTTCTTCAGTCTGAACGGAGTCCGCCGGACGCGGCTTTGGGAAAAAAGGGCACAGGGGCCGGCGGAAAGACTATTCCTCTTCGCCGCTCTTGGCAGCCCTGGGAGCAACGGTGTGCTTCTTGTACGTGCCGCAGGAAGGGCAGACGCTGTGGGGAAGGGTCGGATTGCCGCAGGACTCGCAGTAAATGACGCTGGGAGTGGCCACGCGGTCGTGGGAACGACGGTTGCACTTGCGGGCATGGGATTTTTTGTTCTGCTGAACGGCCATGATATTCTCCTTAAAAAACTGTATTCGCTTGGTGCGCCCGGATACCGGGCTGGCTCATTTCAAGCCGGCGGAAAAGTCGTTGGCGGCCCGCGAAAGCGGGCGGTTTTTCAAAGAAGCGCACAATATCAGAAGAATGGCAAACTGTCTAGTTTTTCGTGATTTTGAGACCGCGGAGAACCGCCAGGCGGGGATCGCCGCCCGTATCGTCACAGCCGCAGGGCCCCTCGTTGAGATCCTTTCCGCAGTGCGGGCAGAGTCCCTTGCAGTCCGGGCGGCAGAGCGGCGTGGACGGCAGGGCCAGAGCGAACTGTTCCCAGGCTATGGACGCGAGGTCAAGAAGGAGGGCGCCGTGTTCGAAGACGAGATGATCATCGCCTTCTTCGAAGGTTCTCTCCGGGACTTCCTCCCCTTCATCGGGCATCTGCACGTAGTCATCGAAGTTTTCGCTGATGGAGATATCCGTGTCTTTGCAGCAGCGGCTGCAGGGCACGACGACATCGGCGCGGATGCTGCCCCTGAGAACCCAGCCGTCGTTCATCGGAAGGATGGTGATGTCGAGCTCGGGATCCGAGGACAGCCTGCAGTCCATGTGAAAAGCCTCGATGTTCCTGCTCCACACCGCAGGATCAGTGACGCTGTATTCACGCCCTTCCGGAGGCAGGTCACGCAGGGCTATCAAAAATTTTTTTTCTGTTTCCATATTCTGTTCCGCCGTTTTTTCCGGTACCAGACTGATTTTCCCGTGCGGAAGGCGTGTCCGCAGAAAAAATTCATAAGCGTATGCGGGGGATGTGTCCAGATCCGCTAGATCCGGGCAGTGAGCAGGAGCACAGCGAGGCCGAGGAAGATGACGGCGCATATCTTATGCATGATGACCTGCCCCTCCGGCTTCGAGTTGAAGCGGGAGAAGATGCGCCCCGCGAGAAGGGAGACGCTCGTAAAGGCCACGGCAGTGGCCAGCATAAAGATGATCCCCAGGGCGAGGCACTGCATGCCTACGTTTCCCCTGGCCGGATCGCAGAACTGCGGCAGGAAGGCCAGAAAGAATATGGAGACCTTGGGGTTCGTGATATTCATGAGGATGCCCCGCCTGTAAAGGGCGGCGTATCCGGGGAAAGCGTTCTGCGTCTTTCCCGCCCGCATGGCGCCGGCCCGCCAGGAAAGCCAGGCGAGGTAGATGAGGTAGGCCGCGCCCGCGGCCTTGAGCACGGTGAACGCGACGGGAGAGGCCTGGATAAGGGCCGCGACGCCCACGGTGACCAGGGTCGTGTGAAAGCACAGGCCCGTGATAAGGCCGCACATGGTGGCGAGGCCGGCCCGCGCGCCGTACACAGCTGACTGGGCGAGCACGAAAACGATATCCGGGCCGGGAGCGAAGCCCAGCATGAGGGCCGCGCCAAAGAAAGAAAGCGCTGTGGTGAGTGATATCATGATTTGTCGGTTATGCCGTTCAGAAGGAAGGGGATTTTGGCTCCGCGGCGCATCCGCTTCACGATGCACTCGAGGCGCAGCGCCTCGGAATGGCTCCGGCAGGATCGTTCCGCCACAAGACGGACGGGCCGGCGCGATCGCGTATAGCGGGCGCCGCCCCGCTTTTCGCCGTTATGCTGGGCCACCCGGCGTTCCGTGTCTTTCGTCACCCCGCAGTAGAGGGTGTGATCGGCGCATTCCACCAGATAGACCTGCCAGGTCTCCCCGTCCATCAGACGAGCATGGCAACGAGGCCGAGGCTGACGCACCAGATGATGATGCGGCTTATCCAGGGATTGGGGACGCGTCCCTCGAGGAGCGTGTGCAGGTTGTAGTAGAGTCCGAAGGCGCTTCCCACAGCCTCAAAGAAGGCGAAGCCGAGGGCGGCCAGAAAGCCCCATTTGAAGAGGCAGAAGAAAAAGAGCGTCAGTGTGACAATGCCCGCGTACTGCAGGCCGTCGCGTCCGGGGGCGTGCAGGCCGAACATGTCCTGGTAGGTGTAATGCCGCTCATACCCGGTTCCGTTTCCGCTGTTGGTATAATAATAGGTGGCGGTGTAGGTGCCGCCCTTCTTCCGGGAATCGTCATGCTCTTCGCTGATGACTTCCACGTCCACAATATTTTTTTTATCGTCGCTCATGATTTGTCCGTGTGTTTCGTAGTGGCGCGGGACCCCTGACGGACATGCTGTCCGCGGGATGCGCCCTTCTTGGTTAAGAGGAAAAGCGGGCTCCGTCAACCCGCTGAATTTTTTTTGTTTCAGGGCTGGCGGGACGGCCCTGAGTTCTTATATTCAGCCATGAGTTCCTCTGTCCCCGCCACAGGCAGGATGCCGGGCAGCGAATACCGCTTTTCCCCGGATTTCCTCCCGCGGGAGAGGGTATTTTTTTCTCTGAGGAGGCTTTTTCCATGAAACGTATTCCGGTTTCTGCCGCCATTCTGCTCGCCCTGGCTCTGACGCAGGCTGTTCCGTCCTCCGCTGCTCCGGATGACGGTTCCGCCATGAAGGAAGCTGTGACCGCTTACAATATCGGTCAGTACAAACGCACTTTTGATATCGTGAAACCCCTGGCCGATAAAGGAAACACCCGTGCGGCCGTGCTCCTGGGGCGCCTTTATGAAAACGGCCTCGGCGTCGATCCCGATCCCGTGACTGCGGCCGAATGGTACCGTAAGGCCGCTGAGGGCGGCTCCGTCGAAGGCATGAAACTTCTTTCCTTTGCCAGCAGGACAGGCTACGGCGCCGTGAAGAGCAATGCCGAGGCTTTCAACTGGATGCAGCGCGCCGCCGACGCGGGCGACGCTGAAGCCCAGTACAACCTGGCACTCATGCTGAACGAAGGGAAGATCGTCGACGCCAATCCGAAGCTCGCCTTCGCCTGGGCGCTGCAGTCTGCGAAGAAGGGATTTGGCGAGGCCGAACTCTTCGTGGGCGCCTGCTACGAGGGCGGCATAGGCACGGAAAAGAACGCAGCAGAGGCTGAAAAATGGTACGCGAAGGCTGCCAGACAGGGATTTACGGCCAGAGGCAGCGTATTCAGCCGTACCGCGGAGAGCGGCGATTCTGCCTCCGGTGCCGGACAGAACCAGCCGGTTCCGGCCGGAGACGCCCAGTCCGCGGAAGCGCCCGCCGCGGCGTCCGGTTCCGGAGCACTGCCGGTGGCGCCGGCCGGGACCTCCCCGGCATCCTCTGCACCGGCTCAGGGCAGTGACAACGGAGCGCAGGGCGGAAATTACGGCATGGATACGCCGGCGCCTCTCGTTCCCGCCACGCAGGGCGGAAATTACGGCATGGATACGCCGGCGCCTCTCGTTCCCGCCACGCAGGATGGAAGTTACGGCCTTCAGACAAAACAGCCGGCCCGGCCGGCGCCCGCCGATCCGTCAGCGCCGAGCCCCGTTCCCCTCACCGGTGATCAGGCGCGTTAGCTGATTTCCTGTTCCCCTCGTGCCGTATTACGAGGGGATTTCGTCGGTGTCCTCGCCGACTTCCTCATCTTCCACGGTTGGGGCCTGGCCAGGGATCTCGCTCGCGATTTTCTTGTCCGCCGGGCCCCAGTCCCTGATGGTGATTTCCGGGCCGTTCATGCTGTAATGGGACTCCCTGAGCGTAAAGGCGATGCGCACAACGGTGTGCAGCCTGTCCTGCCCGATTTCCTGGGCGAGCCCCCAGCCCTTGGCCCGCAGGGTATGTCCGTCGACCGTGTCCCGGATCACCAGGGATACGCTGTCCGGGCGGCCGCGGAAGGTAGAGCGGCCCACTATTTCCACCGGATTGGAGACGAAGACGGGTTCGGCGTTGCCTGTTCCGAAGGGTTCCATGAGAGCGAGTTCCTTCAGGTGTTCGGGATTGGCCGCCTCCCCGAGGGAGAGCTCTCCGTCGATGGCCAGCATCTGTTCCGGCTGCTTCCCGAGGCGGCGTCTGGTCATTTCCTCGAAATCGTGCCTGAAGGCGTCGAGCTGCCCCGGCAGGATACGCACGCCGGCGGCCTGCTTGTGACCGCCGAAGGCGAGCAGATGCTCCGGTATCTCGGCAAGGCCGGCGTAGAGGTCGAAGCCGGGAATGGATCTGCCTGAACCCTTGAGCGTGTCCTTGTCGTCGCAGACGATGATGCAGGGGACGTTGAATTCCTCGATGATGCGCGTGGCCACGATGCCGATGACACCGGGGTGCCACTGCTTGCCATAGAGGACAAGCCCCGTGATCCTGCCCTTCTTCTGCTGCTCCCTTGCCTGGTTCCTGGCTTCGTCCAGAATGATGCTTTCCGTGTCGCGGCGTGTCGTGTTGAGTTCGTCGAGTTCCTGGGCAAGCTCGGCGCTCTCCGCGTGATCCGTGCTTCTCATAAGCTCGAGAGCGATTTTCGCGTGACGCATGCGCCCGGCCGCGTTGATGCGCGGCGCCAGCTTGAAGCTCACCTGCGTGGCGCTGACGTTTTCCCTGTAGCCTATGCCGCAGACTGCCTTGAGTGCTGCGATACCCGGCCGTTCCGGCCTCACAAGGTGTTTCAGGCCGCCGTGCACGAGAATGCGGTTCTGTCCCGTAAGGCGCATGACATCGGCGAGTGTGCCGAGGGCCACGAGGTCGAGTACCCTGTCCATGACGAAGTGTTTGCCGTCTTTCTTTCCGAGCCTCGCGTTGACGGCGGCCATGAGGAAGAAGGACACGCCGACGCCGGCGAGATGGGGACAGGGCACCTTTGCGGGATCGCCCATGCGCGGGTTGAAAAAGAAGGTCGCGGGCGGCAGATTTTCCGGAGGCAGATGATGGTCGCTCACGACCACATCCATGCCGAGTTCCCGGGCCCTCTTTATGGCTTTCACGTCCGAAATGCCCGAGTCCACGGTGAGCAGGACCTGGCAGCCCTTCTTCGCGAGCTCTTCCACGGCGGGCACGTTGATGCCGTAGCCTTCGGTATGCCTGTCCGGAATATGCCAGAGCGGATGGAAGCCGTGGAACTCCAGCACATCGAGCACAATGGCCGTGCTCGTGGTGCCGTCCACGTCATAGTCGCCCCAGACGGCAAGCTGCCTGCCTTCCAGAAGCGCTTTGACGAGAAAGTCGGCTGCTTCGGGAATCTGCGGCCATTTCTCCGGATTGACCAAGCCTGAGAGAGACGGGTTGAGATAGCTGTCGATTTCCTTTCTGCTGCACAGCCCCCGCCGTCTGAGTATGTTCATCAGAAACGGTGAGATGTTCAGGCTGTCGGCAAGGGCGGCGCTCTGCTCGTCGTTCAGCGTGGAGCTTCCAGGCTCATTTCTGTAATACCATTGAGCCATTCTGCCTCCCTTGAAATGAATCAGCTCAGAATCCGTACACGTACTGCGATACGCTGTTTTTCCTCTGATGGGAAAGGGACGGACCCGGTCCGCCCGCCTCCGGCGTGTTATCCCGCCGTTTCCATTTCCCTGATTATGGCGCGCGCCGCGGCAGCGGGATCAGCCGCGCGCGTGATGGGACGGCCCACGACAAGAAAGTCCGCGCCGTCGCGCACAGCCGCGGCCGGCGTGCAGACGCGCGCCTGATCGTTGGCGTCGGCTCCCGC
>ONPA01000186.1 GCA_900319575.1 uncultured Desulfovibrio sp.
AGATTGCATAGTCTCTTGCTTGACCAGACTGCTTAATCCTGTGTCAAGGTTGCCGAATCCTGATAGATTTCCGGCAAATTTTATGGGTCCCGGTAAGCCGGCCAGCTTATCGGGATTTTTTGTATTCTATGATCCTGTAAGTGGCTGCCTCTTCACTGACGTTGGCATAAGAGGCAAGAGTTGGCGCTGTGAGCGAACCCTTGATTGCCAACCAGTTAAGAAGGTCTTCCGGCATCAGGAATGCGCTTGCGAATTTGTTAGCCTGCCATTCTGGATCCATATATGCTGGGAACTTGCCTCGCCTGAACTTTGGTATATCGGCGCTGTTGGGCATTGTGTCGGAGGACTTCCGGGATGCAGAAAGTAGGCATGCCGTTCTTATGCTGCTTGTATGCAGAACGGCATGCCCAATCTCATGGGCCAACGTAAATCGGGCCCTGTGCATCCCCTTCAGCAAGGCGTCGTATGTCCCCGGTGAAAGGATAATAGTATTTTCTTTAAAATCTGTGTGTGCTTCTTCCGGGCGAGGGAGATTTTCAATCCCGTATGAAAAACCAATTTTGTTCAGGTCTCCAAATTCAAAAAGTCGGGCCAGGGAATCAGGCTGCAGAAATGAACGTAGATCTGGGAATAATTTTTTAATCGTAGTGTCAGCGATCGCTTTGATTTGACTGGAAGAACGTGCAGGGACAAGTGGGACCAAGTCAGCCACGGTCATATATCTCCCTTTTCAAGAAGTTTGATGAGTTCATCTGCCTTTTCCTCTGTCAGAGTTGGCCATTTTCTGGCGAGGACAATGGCGGCTTGGGATACTTTTGGGGCGGTTCCCCTGATTCCAAGCTCAACCTTCCCTTTGTCTTCAGCCGCTTTTTTCAAAAAGCCATCCGGTGACATCTGAAAGAATGCTGCTATTTTTTTTATCTTGTCTTCGGAAGGGGGATTCCTTTTCCCCCGTTCGATGTCGGATATATAGACGGTGCTGACTTCGAGAAGGTCAGCAACTTGCTTCATCGTTTTTCCTAGTTTTTCCCGTACTGAACGGAGAAAAGGTCCAAAAGAACTGCTCATGGCTTTCTCCTATATTCGATATCCCTGAAACAATTTAGCTACATTGTTTAACATGAAAAATAGCCATGCGAGAAAAAGTTGTCAAGGTAGTATTTTTTTTAATTTTTTGTCCGCACGTTCCGCACATTCCGCGCATGGCTCTGAAAAAAGAGATATGCGGGAAGCATGAGTATCCAAGTCTGGACAAAAGAAGAGCTCACTCAGCAGATAGATATCTGCAAGGAAGAGCTTAAAAAATGCCTTTCCGCGCAGTCCTACACGATAGGCACGCGCTCCCTGCAGCGTCAGAAGATTAGCGATCTGAAGGCTGCTCTGAGCTATTACACGAGTGAGCTGGACGCGCTGGAGCGCGGCGGGCACGGGCCTGTACTCGTGCAGTGCCGTTTCCCGAGGGGGTGGAGGAGATGAAGCTGAATGTTTTTGGCCTCTTCCGCCCGAAGGCCAGTGCGGCCCCCGTCAAGCAGGCTCATGAAATTTCCTCTCCGTCCAGAGATGCCGGATCTTTCCGCGGTGCGTTTTTTGACTGGCGACCCCGCAGGACGCTTGTCCGCGGTGAGGGCGCGGCAGAACGCAGGACGCTCAACCGGCGCATTGAAGACCTCTACGCCAATGATGGTACGGCGAAGTCTGCCGTTGACTCCCTGACGACAAATATCTGCGGCACAGGCCTTGAACCCCAGCCGAGTATTCCGTGGAAGCGCCTTGGCATATCGAAAGAACAGGCGCAGGAACTGCAGGAACAGGCTGGATGGCTCTGGTATGAGTGGGAGCGGCAGGCAGACTACAGTGATCAGGTCGCTTTCCCTCTTCTCCAGAATATGGCCGTAAAGAGCCTCATCCGTGCCGGCGAGTTCGTGCACCTCCCTGTGGTTGAGAAGCGTCCCCGGGCCGGATGCCGCTTCCGTCTCCGTATCCAGAGCGTCAGCCCTGACAGACTTATGACTCCGTACGGCGACGAGCAGAATCCGTACATGCATGACGGCGTTGAGGTTTCTGAAACAGGCATTCCTCAGGCTTACTGGATTGCCAGCCCGAAGCCTTCCTACGGCTATACAGATTTCCGGAGCCTCACCAGAGAAGATTTCATGCGGGTACCCGCACGCATGCCCCTTGGGCGCAAAGGGATTTTTCATGTCTTTTGCCCAGAGCAGGAAGAGCAGTACCGGGGAGTGAGCGTACTTGCTCCTGTCGTGGCGGCTCTTCGGCGCTTCAGCGACAGCATAGACAACGAGCTTGCTGCTCAGGTTATGGCTTCGAGCTTCCCTATTTTCGTATCTCTTGCAAACGGGCCTCAGGACCTGCCCAACTTTGTCCGTGAACAGGACAATGGGCCAGAAGGAAAGAGATACTATCAGGCTATAGAGGGCGGACAGATTCTCTACGGCAACGAGGGCGAGAAGCCGGAAGTGCTCGAGTCCAGCCGTCCTTCGCAAAATTTTCTGTCTTTCTGCGAATTGATTTTGAGGCAGACGGGCGCGGCGCTTGGTATTCCGTACGAAGTCCTGACCAAAGATTTTTCCAAAACAAACTACTCGTCTGCCCGTGCGGCGCTGCTCGAAGCATGGCGTGTCTATGACGTCTACCGGCGGTTTTTCGTGCGCCAGTACTGTCAGCCTATTTACGAAATGGTAATGGATGAAGCCTACTTGGGAGGGTTTTTGGAGCTGCCGTGCTCTCCTGTCGAGTACTTCGCGAACAGAACGCTTTGGACGAACGCCAGGTGGAACGGCCCGAGCCGTGGATATGTAGATCCCCTCAAGGAAGCACAGGCGCAGATAGCTCTTATCAATGCCGGGCTTATGTCCCGTTCTGACGCCATAGCGGAGAGGGGCGGCGACTTCGACGAGGTCACCCAGAGCCTGGGCGAAGAGGCCAAAGCCCGCGAGGCCGCAGGCCTCAGCACAACTGGACAGGCTGGCAGCACTCAGGAGCCTACCGATGACTAATAATCAGACAAATTTTCCCATGCATGATCCTCTTGCCGAGCCCTGTCTCTGGTCCTCCACTGAGGCAGGTCTCCAAAAGCACGTGGCATTGCATGCAAATCCTCAACAGGGAGACGCTGGCAGAGGCGGAAGCCTGAAGATGGAAGGATCGAGGGCAACTATTTTTGTCCTCGGTCCTCTGGTCCGCACTGATGCAGATGCGGCATACGGCGAAACCTCTTATGAAGCCATTCGCTCCAGTCTCCAGATTGCTCTCGACGACCCATCTGTTGAGACAATCGAGCTTTTTATAAATTCGCCTGGCGGAGATGTTTCCGGGCTTCCCGAACTCGCCGGATTCATCGAGGGGGCCGCCAGGCAGAAAAAAATGTGCGCATGGATCGACGGCCTTGGCGCGTCAGCCGCCTACTGGCTCGCCTCAGCTACCGGCGACATCCGCACAAGCCCCAGCGCTCAGGTCGGGTCCATCGGCGTGCTGTATGTGCATGACGATATGACTGGCTTTCTGAAGAGCTTCTTCGGCATCGAGAGAACATGGATGCAGGCCGGCAAGTACAAGACGGTCGGGGCTCCCAAGAAACTTTCCGAAGAAGAGAGAGCGGCAATCCAAGCTCAGCTGGATGCTGTCTACGACAAGTTCACAACGTTCGTTGCCAGCCGTATGGGGCTGGACCTTTCCGAGAAGGGAGCCTGGGCAGACGGACGACTGTTTAACGGAGAAAGGGCTCGAGCTCTGGGCCTGGTTACTGAACTGCAGCCCTTCCGTGAATCGGCCGCAGGAACACATTCAACATGGGGGAATACCATGGATACCAAAACGACGGAACCCGTCGGGAAGACGGCTGAAGTCCGTGAGGCCGAAATTCTGGCTATTGCGGGCGTTGTGCTCGGCGAAGATGCGCAGAAGCGTCTTGCCGGAGCTCTTGGCGCGAAACTGACGGCTGAACAGCTCGAGGCTCAGAAGGCCTTCTGGCAGTTCGCACAGCCCGCTGCCGGACCGGCCAAAGATAAAGAGAACGGCGAAGATATGCAGAAAATGATTCACGAAACAGTGAAAGCTCAGCTCAGTGCCCTGCTTCAGAGTGCCGGGCCTGTTTCCGCTGCCAGCGTGAAGAAAGACGACAAACGCACTCTGATTGAGCAGATCGGCCGCTATGGGGAGGGAAAGTAATGGAATCCACCGCTGAATACACCCGTAAGTCCATTTTTATGGACCATCCGCTTGTCCTGACTGACGTCTGGGCCAAGGCCTCCGCGGCTACAGACTTCAAGGCAGGATCCGTCCTGATGGTGTCTGACGGCGTTGTCTCTCTGGCCACAGACGCCATGACTGCCGCCACACTTCTCGGCGTGCTCCCCGGAGAGGCCACGGTTGGCACTGAAGACACGAGAATCACGGTTGTCCGCCATGGGCACGCTAGCCTGGATCAGCTTGTTCTTGCTTCCGGCGCAACACCTTCCAAAGTGGCTGCTGTTCTCGCCGCTGCCGGCATCTACGCTGAGTAGGAGGTTCTAAAACTATGGCTTTTACGCTTGATCAGTTTGACACTGTTGCCCTGACCGGCATCATCCGTCTGCGCCCCCCGAAGTGGAGTCTTTTTTCCACATTTTTTAAGCCGCAGGCTCCTTCTGAAACCGACAATTTTGAGCTGCACACCAAGGCCTATCAGTACGGGGTGCTCCCTCCCGTCGGCGACTACTCTGCCGGTACGCTCATGCAGCCTCAGGGCTGGGAAATTTCTCAGGTCAAAGCTCCCCGTTTCCGTACGAAGAGACTTTTCCGTGCCGCGGACGTCCTGATGAAGCGCCAAATCGGCCGCTCCCCGTATGACCTGGAGTCTGATCCTGTTACCCGTCTGGTTGCTGAGGATATGGATGCCCACAGGATGGAGCATGACCGCATGATTGAAATCATGTGTGCCCAGGCTGCCACTGAAGGGAGGGTAACCCTGTACGATCTGGACAACGGCGTTGCCAAGGCTGCTTTCACTATCGACTACGCCCGCCCCGCCAGCCATACCATTTCCGTTGCCCAGGCGGATCGGTGGAACGCTGCGGGATCTGATCTCTTCGGGCAGATCGACGCTGCTTCTACGCTTATTCAGGAAGATGCCGACGGCCTTCCGGCCACGGATCTCATTATGGGAGCGGCTGCCTTTGCAGCCTTCCGCAACCATCCTGACGTGGTCGATATTATGGACAACAGGACTATAGACGCCGGTGGTGCGCTGTCCCTGCGCGTCGCTCAGCTCAACAAGGGCACCTGGAACGGCCTGCGCATCTGGACGTACTCTGGCACCTACAAGGATATCGACGGCACGGTGAAACACTTCATTGACCCCGATGACGCTGTCCTTCTGGCCCGCGATGCTGAATCCGTCATCGAGTACGGCCGTCCCATCGACCTCGACTGCGCTGGTGCCACGACATATTTCGCCAAGCAGTATCGCCAGGATGATCCTTCCGGCGTCTTCACTGTAGCTGAATCCCGTCCGCTGCCTGTAACCCGGCATGCTGGGTGGGCTGTCCGTTTTGACAGCGTCACCGGCAGATAAAAGGAGGCGCCCCCATGAAAGTTCGTCTGAAAAACGCGTTTTTTGTTGGTGGGCGTCTCCTTATGCCTGGTGAAGCCGTGGAGCTCGAAGACGACGAGGCTGTCCGTTTTGAGGAAGCCAAACGTTGTGTCCGTATCCATCAGCCTGCGCAGAGGAAGATACCGCGTCAGGCCAATAAGACGGAGAAAGGCAATGCCTGAAAGTGATTTTGAGATTCTGATGGATTTCGTCCTGGCGTGGGAAGGTCGTGTCTTCGAAGACGATCCCGATGACCCCGGAGGAGCGACGAAGTACGGTCTTTGCCTGCGTTCGCTGAAACAACGTGCGCAGTCCG